>JAEINW010000208.1 GCA_016342715.1 Salinivirgaceae bacterium
AACTCACGCGCAAACATAAGCATAAACAAGAAAGGGAATAGACACGCAAACGGCACGCATCATACGGCGAGACGTTACCAGCAAGCCTAACAGCTCCGTTGACAGGTTTGTACATAATTTTGAGAAAAGAAAATGGATTTAATTAACCCGATACAAGAATCACTTAGTTCGATAAAACAGAACAAGATTAGGAGCATCCTTGCAGGATTTGGAGTTGCATGGGGGGTTTTTATACTTATTTTATTATTGGGAACAGGGAAAGGTTTTCAGGAAGGGATACTGCAATTATTTAGTTCATTTGCTAAAAACAGTATCTTTATTTATGGTGGACATGTTTCTGAAAACAATTTAAATGAGAAAATTCAACACAAAAGGATAACATTTAATGACGAAGATATTAGGATTGTAAAAGAAAGATATCCTGAAGTAGAATTTATATCACCGGAACTTAATTATGGAGGTAATTCATTGACTAGCTACCAACAAAATACCGTTTACCCACAGATTAAAGGTGTATTACCTGATTATTTCAATGTTAAGATAATAAAACCTGAGAAAGGTAGGTTGTTAAATATTTTAGATGAAAAAGAGTTTTGTCGTGTTGTATTATTAGGCAGGCAAGTAGCTGATGTCTTGTTTGTAGACGAAGAACCATTGGGCAAAACAGTTAATATTGCAAGTACTTATTTTACAGTAATTGGAATTATTGAAAAAGGTTCGATTTTCACTCAAAACGAACAAAATTCTATTTATATGCCTTACAGCACCTTTAAAGATTGTCTTGATCAAACAATAGAGTATAATGCGTTGGTCTTAACCTTATCTAAAATAACAGATGCAACGAATTTTGAAAAAGAATTTAAAACCTTTCTTGGCAGACGTAAAGGGTTTAACATAGATGACAAAAAAGCGGTTTTTATATTAAATTTTGAAAATCAGGTAAAAGCATTTGATAAATTGTTTAAAGGGGTTAATATTTTTCTATGGTTTATAGGATTATGCCTTTTATTAAGCGGAATCGTTGGCATTAGCAATATAATGCTGGTTATAGTAAAAGAGCGGACATTTGAAATTGGTATACGAAAAGCCATTGGGGCAGATTCAAAATCAATTATTTGGATGATAATAATTGAATCAATAGTGATAACTTCAATTGCAGGAGGGTTGGGGTTATTATTGGGCGGTTCAGTAATTGGTTTGATTAATTGGATAATAGCATCGTTTTTTAAAGATAAGGATGCCATATTTACTGGGGCAAGTGTAGATTATTCGGTAATAATATTCTCAATGTTTATATTAATCCTTTCTGGGATAATTGCAGGTTTTTTACCTGCTAGAAAAGCGTCAGGCATTACACCAGTTCAAGCAATTAGAAATGAAAGCTAATAATATATAAGGTTAATGAAGAAATTAGGAAATATCATTTTAGTAATGATTATAGTAGCTGTAGTTGGATACATCGTATGGAAAAACAGCAATAGCAAAGTGTCGGTAACTGTAAATACCGAACAACCATTTATGACGACAATTGAACAAAAACGTTTTGTACCCGGAAACCTTTATCCACTGACAGAAATTGACATAAAATCTCAAATTTCCGGAACGTTGGAGAAGGTATTTGTTAAAATTGGAGATAAAGTTAAAATTGGAGATAATATTGCACAGATTAAATTGATTCCAGATCCTTCAAACCTTGAAAGGGCAAAAAGTAATCTTAACTCCGCAAAAATAAACTTTGAGAATAATAAAAGGGTTTACGAACGTAATGAAGAATTATTCAACAAATCGGT
Organism: Salinivirgaceae bacterium; assembly: GCA_016342715.1. GTDB lineage: Bacteria > Bacteroidota > Bacteroidia > Bacteroidales > SZUA-534 > JAEINW01. The sequence continues at coordinate 1,791 of JAEINW010000208.1, forward strand.
AATACCAGCTATAGAATTTGATGAATACAAAAGGGCGTTGGACATGAGCAAAGAGCAATACTTATCTGCCCAAAACCAATTAACACTTATTTCGGAAGGATCTGTTCGTGATGCCGATATTTCAAATATTATTAAAGCAACAGCATCAGGTACAATTATTGATTTACCATTAAAAGAAGGCTCATCGGTGATTGAGCGTAACAATTTTAATAATGGTACGACCATCGCAACAGTAGCTGATATCGAAACCTTTATTTTTAGGGGCAAAGTTAACGAGAGCGACATGAAATATTTATATACAGGAATGAACCTTACCCTAAATTTGAATGCCTATAAAAATCAGTTTAGGCAAGCTAAACTTAATAAGATATCCGCTAAAGGTATAGAAGATCAGGGAATAATGAAATATTTCATAGAAGCGGGGTTTAGCTTAATAAATGATTCGTTGGTTATCCGTTCGGGTTATTCTGCGAATGCTGAAATATCATTACAAAAAAAGGAAAATGTTTTAGCAATTAAGGAAAAATATCTTCAGTTTCAAAACGATTCAGTTTATCTAAATATTATGACACCTGAAGGCAAAGAAGAAAAGCGTTTTATAACCACTGGACTTTCTGATGGAATAAATATTGAAATAACAGATGGAATAAATATAGATGAGAAATTTAAAATAACCGATAAGTAAAAAATTTATGAGGACTTTATTTGTTTTAATTGCATTTCAGTTTTTTTCAGGATTTTATAATATAGTTGGTGCGTCAACTATTGAAGTTAATACCAAATCCTGTAATTACAATATTATTGTACCCGAAGGATGGGACACTATTCCTTCCGATACCTTAACAAATAGGTTTGGGAAAGGTCTTTTTGATATTGGGCTATATGATTCAAAAAGTAAAAGCTATTTCGATGGCAGATATATTCAATACGTTTTTATGCCAACCCTCAATTCATTAAATCAATATACATTCGCACAAATATACAAGGAATTACAAAACAGTATTGAAGTTTCTAATAAACAACCACAAACCGGACAAATCAGGTTAATAACTGATACTATTAAAGCAGACAGGGATAATCTCTTGCTATTTATAACTGGTAAGATAATTTCAGAAACAAAAGAAAGAAATTTTGCCCAAATTATATTGCCTACCAAGTTTGGCTTCTTAAAAATTATGCGATACGAGGCTAGAGGTGAGCAATCAATAAACACAGCTTATAATGATCTGCTTGCAAGTGTAAATATTCCAGACAACTTTAAATATACCGAACCAACATCAAGATTCAATCTTAATATTTGGCATGTAATGATAGCTTTTGCAATTGGGATGGCAGCATATTTTGGTATTCAATACGCACCTAAAATCAAGCAATTAGTAACAAAAAAGTAATCTGTTTATATGAAATCAGCTATAAGAATATTGGTTATATTACTTATCGTATCTTGTCATTTCGTTACCACCGAGATTTCGGTATGGGCTAATACTATCTTTTATTTAGCAGTTGTATTACTATCTGTTTATGCAGTGGTAGTATTTTGGAGAAGTGGCCAACCGCTAAAAATAAACATCCCCGAAATCTTGCTTGTTGGGTTCATTGCTTATCTGTTTACAAACAATATTATCAATGGTTCTTTTTGGGGCAACGAACGTTTGCTGAATTATCTTATACTGCTCTTACTTTATTTTGCTTTTGCTCTTTTATGCAAAACCGATAAAGGAATTTTAAATTTTATTTTTTACGGCTTGCTTGCCGGAATAACTTTAGAACTTATAGTTGGTTTTGGCCAAATGTTCGGCATTGTACCAAATTCCGACACACAATTTGTATTAGGTGGTTTATTTGGCAATCCCGGAGCATTTGCAGGATATTTGTCTATTGTTTCCACTTTTATTTTAGCAACAGTCTTTTTTCAAAAACAAATATTCAAATCCGAAAACTATTATTATGCCGCAATATTTTGCTTTTTTTGTGCTGTCTGCTTAATAGCTTTTAGCGACTCTAGGGGAGCATGGATTGCTTTTTTAGCTGGTTTGGCTTTTGTACTAAATCACAAATTTGAAATTATAAAATCTTTAGTCGGTCAATTAAAATCTAAAATATCAAAATGGATTACAGGAATTGTTCTGGTGCTATCAATTGTTTTTGTTGGCTTTGCTTTGTATCAGTATAAACCGGATTCGGCATTTGGTCGCCTGTTTGTTTGGAAGGTTAGTAAAACAATGATTCTTGAAAAGCCAATGTTTGGTAATGGTTTTGGCCATTTTGAAGCTTGTTATGGAAAGACGCAAGCTCACTATTTTTTAAGTCATGATGCAACCGAAAATGAAATACAAGTTGCTGATTACGTAACCTGTGCCTATAATGAGTTTCTAGAAATTTTAATTGAATCGGGTATCATTGGGTTATTATTATTTGCTGCCATACTATATTTTGCATTAGCAAAGCATTGTAAGCCAACATATCCGAAATACTATATTGCAGCAAAAGCATCCCTTATCACGTTATTTATTTTAACCTTGGTTTCGTACCCTTTTCGACTTATACCAAACCAATTAATTTTTATATGCTGTTTGTTTATTGTGTTCCGCACAGGCCATTTTAGGGAATTTTCAATAACCAACAGCAGAAAAATATTTGTTACCCTTTGGTTGAGTAGTGTTTTATGCCTTTCATTCATTTATAGCAAGCATTTATTAGGCATGTACCATTTCCATACTGGTTATGCCAAAGTGTTTAGCGGAGATATTAATAATGGTATAAAAGATTATGAGAAAGCATATAAATTACTACAGAATAATGGGAAATTTCTTTTCTATTATGGTTCAGCATTCTACCTAAAGCAGGATTATACGCATAGCATAATATACTTAAAACAGGCAACTGAATTAACAAGTAACCCTAACGCTTTTATTACATTAGGTAATTCCTTAAAAGAACTTGAACGATACACGGAAGCAGAACAAGCCTATAAAAAAGCAAGCGGAATAACACCCTCAAAGTTATACCCTAAATATCTGTTGGCACAACTTTATATTAAGATGCAAAATACGGAAAAGGCTATAGAAATGGCATCATCCATTGTAAAAGCCAAAGAGAAAGTTCCAACAACCGCTGGAATGCAAATAAAGGAAGAAATGCAAAAATTGATCGATCAATATAATAACCTCGATGTTAAACCCTTAAAAACAAATATTATGAGTCCATAGAAAAAAATGAAAAAAAGTCCTCTAATGGAGGCATTCTTACAATTAAATATTTTAATAACAATTTAATTTAAAAAAAATGAAAACGAACAAAAAAGCAATTTTAGGTTTCGCAGTTGCAATGGTTTTTTCTCTTGCTATTATGCAAGGAATTAGCACTAAAAACAATCAAGATGTAACTTTGCAACAAGTTTCAATTGGAGCAGGCTACATGGCGGGTTCTGCAGAATCCAGTGGAGCTACCGCAGCTTGGGTTACTGTATCTGGGGTATCAGCAAGTGTAGCAGGTACTGTTGCATATGGTGCTTTGGTAAATTCTTGGAATCCTGCTGGTTGGGTTGGTTGGGCCGTGGCTGGTGGAGCTGCTTTATAATTAATAATTTATTCACATTTAAAATTTAATAAAAATGAAAACAAATAAAAAAGCGATTTTAGGTTTTGCAGTTGCAATGGTTTTTTCTCTTGCTTTTATGCAAGGAATAAGCAATAAAAATAATATTGACCAAAATAACCAGCAAGTCGGTGTGGCATGCACAGTTGTTGCAGCAAATTCTGAGGGTGGTACTGCCGGGGCATGGTATGCCGCTTCCGGAGTAGCATATGGTTTTGCAGTTAATGTTGCATATGGTGCAGCGGTAAATTCTTGGAATCCTGCTGGTTGGGTTGGTTGGGCTGTCGCTGGCGGTTCCGCATTATAATTTTAAAATCTGACATTATGAAGAATAACATAATTTCTTGGTCAATTGCAATAGCAATTACTGCCATACTTTGTTTTTTTGCAAGTTACTTAATTGCGTTTAAAGTATGGTACATTCCAATAGTAGCTATTATATGCACTATACTAGTACTTGTAATGAAGCATTTTTCAAAAAAGAAGCTAAGTAAAGCTTGATGTTTAAATTGGGAGAGGTAAAACTATATGTTTACCTCTCTTTTTTAAAGGTGTAAAAGTAAAATATATGATTTTCAAGAATATAGTTGGATTAACTATCATTGCTTTAATTATTTGGTTAATTCCATTTATAATTAGAATGTCTTTGCCAAGTGTTGATAATAAAGTTAATTCATCCGTTTCCGAAAAAGCTAAGATATCAGACAATGTTGTTAAAGATATTTTTGGTGCATATTCACAAAATAACAGAAAAGAAGTATTCAAATTAATTTTCTTTAATAATATAAAGGTTGCAATAATTAATATTGTTGGAGGAATATTTTTGGGATTGGGAACATTTGTGAATTTAGCCCAAAATGGTTTCTATGCAGCCGATGTATTCTGCTCTATACACAAAAACGGTATGAGCTGGTTGAAAATATTAGAATACACTGCTCCTCATAGCTTTGAAATGATAGGCATTTGGTTGTCAGGTGGTTTAGGGTTTTATATTGCGAAACTCGTGATTGGTATTATGGTCAAGAATAAATACCCTACAACTTTAAATTATAAAATAATTACAATAAGTGCCATTTCAATTGGATTGATAATTTTATTCGCTGCCTATATTGAAGCGTTTATAAGTGTTAAATAAAAAAACTAAAAATGATTTTAAAAATAAAAACAGAAAAAATACCTAAATATTGGGTTTTTGGTATTGTATTAATATATAGTTTGTTGATGTCAGAATATTTGAATACGGTAAGTAAAGCGGTTTCATCAATAAATGGAGGTATTTCTAATTTTACTATATTTCAATATATTGCCACCTTCAATTTTTTCATAACAATATTATCTGCATTTGTAGTTTGGATAATTAGCAGTTTTCTTTTTCATATTTTCTCTATATTGCTGGGAGGTGTAGCTGAGTTTAAAGATTTTATAAAATATTCAGGCTTAATATATATTTTACCTGCAATAGGTTTTGCTATTTGTTTATTTTTATTCGAATCAGTTGAAATCCCTAAAAATAATATCGAAATATTTTTTAAATCAAATAGCTCTTTAATTGCAATAAGTTGGATTATAAACATAAGTTCTACCTTGTGTTTCGTCTTATTAATTCCAATTATAAAACGCCTTTATAATATTAATTGGTTAAAAGCAATTGGTGCAATTGCTATACCTATAGGTTCAATATACCTGCTAGGCCAATTTTTCGCAAATTATGTTCTATAGGTATAAAATACAGATAATACTATCAATATCTTAAAAGCTGCAATACATTATATTACAAAATAATGAGTAAATATAAATTTTATACTATAATACTTTGCATATCTATTATACAGGTTTGCAATGCCCAAAATCAAAAATGGTCGCTTGAAAAGTGTATTTCTTATGCCAAAGAAAACAACTTGCAGCTAAAACAGTTAAGTTACGATGCTGAAATTGCAGGTATAAACTTGAACACTACAAAAAATGCATATTTACCCGAAATTAATGCAGGGGCTAGTCAAAAGTATAATTTAGACCGTACAGTTAATCCATATACTCACGCATATTCTAATGGCAACAATTATGTTGGTAATTTATCGGTTAATGCTGGTGTTGACATTTTTCAAGGTTTCCAACGAAAATACAATGTGCAAAAAAGTGAATTTACTCTAAATGCTGTATTAATGGACATTGAAGAAGCAAAGAATAATTTAAGTTTGAATATCGCATCTGTTTTTCTGGAAATACTTTATTATGATGAGCTTATTAAGAGTAATCTTGCACAACTTAATGAATCAAAACATCAGGTTGGTATGGCTAACGAGGTGGTTAATTCAGGCATAAAAACCGTGTCGTATCTATATGATTTTTTAACACAAATGGCACAAGATTCCGCTAACTTAGTCATAGCAAAAAATAAGTACCAATCCGGTCTTATTGACCTTATTCAATTATTGGATATTGAGAGCATTGTTGGTTTTGAAATTGAAAAGCCGGCTAGCTTGCAACTGGTAAAAACAAATATTGGTACAGTCGATGATTATGTTACGATTGCTTCGTCCACATTACCTCAGTTAAAAAGTGCCAAGTTTAGGCTAAATAGTGCCGAGAGTAATCTAAAATATATACAAGGCAACAAATATCCTTCTTTATCTTTTGTAACATATTTTGGCACAAATTATTCGAGTAATAGTTCGCTGTATAATGCCACGAATGAAGCTATTAACTATCCATATTTTAATCAGTTAAACGATAATATAAATATGTATTTTGGTCTTAATTTAAGTATTCCTGTTTTTAATAAGTTTAATGTACGCAACTCGGTTAGTCTGGCTAAAATAAATAAGTCAAAAGCAGCAGTTAATATTGACATTGTGCAGCAACAGATTTATAAGGAAGTTCAGAAAGCATACTATGATTTATCCGCTGCACGTGAAAAAATGATGTCCATTAAAGCATTGTTTGATGCAACAACACTTTCCTATAATTATACAAATGAAAAACTAAAAGCTGGTGTTATTTCAGTTTATGATTACAGTGCCATGAAAACAAAATTTTCGCAGGTTACATCTGATTATTTACAATCGAAATACGAATATATTTTCAAAATGAAAATACTTGATTTTTACACAGGAACACCCATTACACTTGAAAATTAGATATGATAGTGCTAAAAGATATACATAAAACATATAATACTGGCAAAACAGAACTTCATGTTTTAAAAGGCATAGACCTTGAAATCAAAAAAGGAGAAATGGTTTCAATTATGGGGGCTTCTGGTTCAGGCAAGTCAACCCTACTAAATGTATTAGGGATTTTAGATAAATATGACAATGGTGAATATTATTTAGATGGAACAATGATAAAGCATTTAAATGAGCAAGAAGAATCATATTTTCGCAATCGCAAAATAGGGTTTGTTTTTCAAGATGCTAGTTTAATTTCATACAAAAATGCTTTAGAAAACGTGGCATTGCCTTTATATTATCAAAAAGTTTCAAAAAAGCAACGAAATATGAGAGCACTTGAATATCTTGATAAATTTGGATTGAAAGATTGGGCAACTCATTTACCTTCAGAATTGTCAGGTGGTCAACGTCAACGAGTTGCTATTGCAAGGGCAATGATTTGTAATCCTCAGATTATTTTGGCAGATGAACCAACAGGGCAATTGGATTCTACTACTTCAATGGAAGTTATGGGCTTATTGTCAGAAATTAACAAAACAGGTATAACGGTAATAATTGTTACACACGAACATGATATTGCCGGAAAAACAAACAGGATTATTCATATAAAAGATGGTAAGATTGAATAATTGGAATAAGGCCAGCTGGTAACACGCAATATACGTAAGCCGGGTGATGTGGGTAATTTAAACTTTTGTACATTTACTCAAAATCGTAACGGTTTGATAAGTTGGAGCTTTGAAATCCCGGCCTCCGCATATTGCCAACCGTTAGCAACAAGCCATTAGCATCACCATTGATAGTTAACAATAAATTTTTAAAATTAAAAACTTAACAAATGAAA
>JAEINW010000209.1 GCA_016342715.1 Salinivirgaceae bacterium
TTGTTGCAGAAATCAATAAAAAAAACTGGCAGGGTTTCATCGGAATAACTGGCAGGGTATCATCGGAATATCAAGATTGTAAATGATTTAAGTAAAGAAAAGGAAATTGAAAACCAGTTAAATGTTTTTAAACGTTTTATTGAAAGTTCCAATCAGGGACTAGCAATGGCTACTCTTGATCTGGAAGTAGTGTATGTAAACCCTTTTTTAATGAAAATGTTAGGGATTAAAGATTTTAAAAATAGAAATGTTATATCAAACTACCCAGATGAAGAAAAAAGTATTTTTCAAAAAGAAATAATCCCACAGGTATTAAAAACAGGTTCATGGACTGGAGAATTAAGGCAAATAGATAAAGACGGAACTATTATTCGAACACTAGAAAATTTCTTTTTAATTAAAAATAATAGAGATGAAGCCTTGTTTATTGCAGCTATTATATCAAACATTACTTATATCAAAAAAACAGAACTTGCACTTAAGGAATCAAATGAAGCAAAAATCAGAATGTTATCAATTATAGGTCATGATTTAAGAGGTCCTGTAATAACACTATACTCTTTCTTGAATTTAATGATAAAAGATTTTGATCGTATCGATAAGGATGAAATGAAACGCTATTTAACTATATTAAGGTCATCTACAACAGAAACATTAAACCTTTTAGAGAATTTACTCTTCTGGGCACGTAGTGAAAAGGGTGAAATGGTTTTCAAACCTGTTAAATTATTGCTGGATGAGATGATTGAAGGTATCATAAATCTATTTCAATCTGAAATAGACAAAAAAAATATTTCACTTAGTTACCATTTCAAAAACAATCTGTCCTGTTTTGCGGATGAAAACATGCTTAAAACAATATTACGAAATCTTGTGTCAAATGCATTTAAGTTTACAATGAATGGTGGTCAGATTGAAATACAAATAAAAGATATGAATAAAGAGATTCAATTTTGTGTCAGTGATACTGGAATTGGAATGTCTGAAGATTCAATAAAATCTATTTTCACTGAAAACAAAATTTACACAAGTAAAGGACTAAATAATGAATACGGTACTGGATTAGGATTAACCCTTTGTTCTAAATTTATTGAGGCACATGGAGGTGAAATTTGGGTACAATCGGAACAAGGAAAAGGAAGTAAATTCTTTTTTACAATTCCATCAATACAAGTTTAAGTTTTAACTTTTTAAAAACGCAAATAAAATTCACGTTTTTTATTTACTATGCAACAAGTCACAATTCAGAAGAGATAAGGCTTAGCGCATTATCAATCATTGAATACGCTTGCTCAGTTTTTGAAGGGTTTTTTGACATTTTGTTTATTGCTGTCTTATTTGCCTTTGATAATAAATGCTTTGCCTTTTTTAGTCGTAATGTATTTATTTGCAAAGGTTCATGTATTTTCTAAAGATTTTATTATACAAATAACCTTGTCTGTTTTATGCACTTTGTTTATCTCTTTTCGGTAAACATCCTTTACGTAATCAAGCTTGAATTGTATTTCTTTTTTTTCTGTATTGCTCCAGCAATGAATTTGGACCCCAATTTGTGCTGAAACCTTCTTTATGTGTGAGTTTAATTGGTCTGTTAGAGTTTTTAACACACTATTGCTATAACTTTTAAATCTAAGGTTAGGCAATAAATTGATTACACTTCCCTCCACGACTAATTACGAAGTTAAGCTCGGAATACGATGCGATCAAAACAGGAATAACTAAAATTGATATGGTTCTCTAATTTATCGGTAATCATTGTTAGCATAACTTTTTTTTTAAGCTACTAATTTAATATTTTGTTCCGAATGCCAGAGATTGACCTTCAGGTCGGTATTTGTTTATCTTATTATCTTCATCAAAATGCTATTTTTAATAGTTTAGCTCAAAGATAATTGAAAAAGAGCATATGAGTAATCTCTATTAATAATGGATTATCAGTAGTTTTATTATTAAAAAGAGGGAGATACTATTGTGGAATTGAATTTACGGAGGTTATATTTTGGGAAATTGCAAAAATAGTTAACCCTGGTAAGCTTTTTATTCCAGTTTTTTCAATTATATTTTTCCGATGACTTATAACTGTGTGTATACTAATACATAATTTTTCGGCTATTTCTTTATTTGACAAACCGTTTACCAACTGTAGCAATACACCTATTTCTCTTTCCGAAAGTTGCTCTTTTACTACTTTATTATCGTCTTTAATTACAGAATTAGTTAGTTTGTTTACAATTGCTTCAATTGAATCTAAAATAGAAATAGTTTCATTAAATTGATTAAGCAATTGATTATCATGATGCGAATACACTAAACTTATCCATGAAATTTTTAGATGATGTTTTTTATATCGCATAAATTCTGGAAGCCGATTTTGAATTATGCAAGGATTAATAATTACTACATCAATACCAGTTTTATTAAGCAATTGTTCTAATTCGCAAAAATCAGATAACCAATACACAAAACTGTTTCTTTTAGCTTTTAAAATAATATTTGCAAGCCCTTCGTAAACTATCCGAGAAGGCTCTATAACAGCAATATTTACTCTTTTCCTATCCAAAGTTTTTATTTTTTTCTAGTTCTTCAACTAATGGTAATAATATATGTTCCTCAATCATAGAGTGAATTATTAAATCATTTTCCAATTCAAAAAGAGATTGAATAATTTTTCGTTTTAATGGGAAATCACCTTTTAAAGCAATATGCTTTATTAAGAGGTTTTTTAAGTCGGATAGTTTTGTTTCAATATCGGTATGATGCTCTCTATATTCATTGACTGAGAAATTAGCATCTGAAATTTTAGATTCGTCTCCCAATAGCTTGCAAAAATATGGGAAAGCAACTTCCTCTTCATATCTTAGATGCTCCAATACCTCATTAAAATAATCATTGAAAAATAATTCAATGCGCTCAATCACTTCTTTATCCTGTTTTTTATAGAGTTGTTTGATATACTTGTGAACTTCTGGATATTTATCATGGATATAAAACAAGTGCGTTTTTTTTAGAAACTTAATCACTGTTCTAACATCAATATTATTAGTATTTATATCTTTTCTGTTAGGATTAAAACCATTGTATAAATTGGCAAAAGTTAAAAATACGGATAAATTAATGTTATTCTTTTTACAGATAGACTCTACTGTGTCATCATTAATAACATCATCTATTGCAAAAAACTCCATTAGCAACAACAGTGATGGATTTTCAATTATCAAATCGGCTAACACCATATCTTCTTGAATATAAATCTTGTGTGTCTGATACATATTTCTTAATTTACAATAATAATTTTCAATATTTACAAAGCTAAACCATTCTAAAATTTGATACACTACAAATTATATAATCAGCTATTTATATGTGATTATGAATTTAAGCATTTCAGAATTTATTATAATTTTATAGAGTGTTTTTAAGTTTTAAATAAACTTATATCATCTAAAATTAAAGTCACAAAAAATATAAGTTTACTCAAGAAATAGTATTGTAATATTGATGTAATAATATAGGAGGGGCTCTACTATTTTTACTACTTATACAAGTGGAACTGTATTTAATTTCAGAATCAAATAATTTTTGCTCATTCTCAAAAAATAGTATTAAAGCTATTATTAAAGAAAGTACCAGAAATAAAAAATTTAGATTCTCATAAAAGAAAAATCCAGCATTTGAATGATGGTGCGATTTAAACGGTTCTGAATCAGTATTTTTATCAAATGGGTGAGCATGTTCAATAATAGTACCATCGCTAAGTTTATGAACATGCATGAAAACAACTTTATTAACGACAAGCATAGCAATCACCCCGATCATTAAAAAGGTGAAAAATTTTGTCATTATTTTTCTAAAAGTTGTTTTCATTATTAGCAAAATTAGTTAATTCCTATTATCGTGCAATTATTATTTCTTATTAAAACTATTCATTGCTATGAATTAAATTAGAATCATTCTGACAACAATCATATCCCATTTGAAGCGTAATATGATTAATTCCAAATTCTTCTTTTAGCAAGCTTTCAATCGAAACTTTAATTATCATCATATTAACCATATCGATATTTTTATTCAGATTAATGTGAGCTTCCAGGTGAGTTTCTACATCATCCAGTTTCCAAACATGTAAATGATGTATATTATCTACATTATCAGACACTTCAACTCTTTCTTTTATAGCATTTACATCAATCCCTACAGGGGTACTTTGCATAAGAATATCCACTGTTTCTTTAGCAATTCCCCAAGTATGATAAATTATATAAATACCTACCAGTGTTGTAATTAAAGGGTCAAGCCAAATAATATCAAACAACCAAATTGCTATTCCTCCCAATATTACTGCTATTGATGACAGTGTATCTCCCAATAAGTGTATATATGCAGCCTTAATATTCAGACTGTGATTTTTATCTTTGTTTAATATTAGCACCGAAATAAGATTTGCCAATAAACCAAAAGTAGCCATAACAAACATCACCTTTCCTTTAATTGGTTCAGGTTCTAAAAATCGTTGATATGCTTCGTAAAATAGAAAAATACAAATAGAGATAAGTACTACAGTATTTAGTAATGCTGCTAAAACTTCTATACGTTTATATCCAAAAGTTCTATGTTCATCGGGTTTTTTTCGGCTTCGTTTACCAGCTAAAAGAGCGATAAAAATTGCAGAAGAATCTCCTAGGTTGTGCAGAGCATCTGATAATAGCGAAAGACTATTTGAAATTAGTCCTCCGGCAATTTGCACAAGCGTAATAGAAAAATTTAAAACCGTAACCCAAATCAACTTTTTGTCTTGTATGTTGTTGCAATATGAATGATTGTGTGCCATATCTAATTTTTAACTTTTCTTGATAATGAAAAAATAGTATCTCTAATAAATATTTATAATTCACTCTCAGAAACTGAATTTTGTTTTTACCCAGTACTCAGAGTTGTCTTTATACATACCAAACATTCCTTTATCCCCAAGAAACCAGTCATAACCTGCCATTAAGTGAATCTGGTCAGTCATGGAAAAATCGGCAGAAAAACGTGTAAAGGAAGCTTCGTTGAAAAGATCGACATAAGAGTAGGCTCCTAAATTCAGAGTGCTTCGTAATATTTTTTTAGAAATACTCAAGGTAGCATAAGTGCTATTTTTGTCGCTTGCCAAGGCAGCATCATAATCCGTGATCATTTTATGATAATATTGCGCCATCACTGTCCAGTCGTTGCCGGCATACCAGTCAATGCCTAATAAAAAGTTTAAAGTGTTTTTTGTTATGGTCTCATTATTCGAAAATTCCAGTAATTCATCGAAATATCCTGCGAATTCACCCCGAACCACAAATTTTCCAACAGGTTTTGAAAAATCTATTCCCAACATTTCCATTCGTTCATAATTTGCATGAAGTTGAAGGGTATCCATAGTCTGAGAATACCCATATTTAAAAACGGGCATTTTGTTCCATGTGTGCAATGCCGAAATAGAGAAATCTATTCCACTAAGGTAGAATGAGAACCGCGCACCAAATTCACTGTTTTTTAAAGTTTTATCAGGAGTATTGTCCATGTCAGTGGTATATGGCATTTCAATAGAATTGGTAATTGACCACGGATTTTTCTCGTCAACAGGCAATACAAAAAATTCAGAAACCGGGATGAAAAACAATTCGATATTATAGCTTGGTTTTATGTATTTTAGGCGAAAAGCATTTACCGGAATGCGGATATCATCGTAATCTCGGGCAAGAAACTCGCTATAATCCATGGGCGAAACAATATCAGTGATTCGCATTCCGTCAGCTACACCCCAAATAACAATTTGTTTCCCAATTTTGAAGTCCCAATTATTGTTGGTGTATTGGAAAAATGCTTCGCGAAGTTCTATTTTAGTTGCATCTTCAACAATGCTATTATAGGTAGAATTGAGCGAAGCAAACATATATGACTTACCTTTACTTGCTTCAAATTCAGTCCGTAATCGACTGCGTGAACTCATAAAATCGTTGGGGCTTTGGCTACGAACTGCGTGATAGGTGTCGGCAAAACCGCTGAATTTAAATTTTATATTTTCATCTTGAGCATGAACTATAGATGACAACAATAATAGTAATATGATATAACTGTTTTTCATTTATATATTCGCTAAAGATTTCCTTTTTCCAATTTTGCTACGGTAAACGAGTTTTCGTCTATATCAATATTATACTTTGGGTTTTCAATAAGAATGATGGTCTTGTGGTTGGTTTGAACATTGGTCATATCCATTCTTTTCGCAATCCAAATACCATCAACCTGTGTGATATCAGACAATTTAAGTTCACGATGCAACTTGCTAAGTTTGTCGTAGTATTCCACTTTCAGGGCAATGAGGCAATCTTGTCGTATCCAAGATATTTTTTTTGAATAAATATCACGGCTGTCTTTTGAGCTTGATTCGACAACCCAGCATTTATGACCATCCACAGTTTCTTGGCGCAAAAGTTTGTGATTATCCTCATCAACGTTCCGACTACCCATATCGTCGTAAGTGAAATCAGTACCCATGAAATAATCTTTCTTAGCAGATGAACCACTGATACGTCTAGTCTTTTTCATTGCAGGCAAGTAAAGCCATTTATCGTCGTCTTTACCAATTTCGTCATAATCCCAGGTAAGAAAGCCAGTTCCTTTTACATCGCCCGGATATTGAAAGAACATAAGCGTTTTACGATCTTTTTTATTTTCCCCCACATCTATAGAATAAGATATGACTTTACGTTCACGTACACTTCCACGTTTATTGATGAGTTGCATTGTCATTTCAGACGAACGGGAATAACCATCGGGTCGGTCTTTTACATTTTGCATAATATCTCGCCCTGTAAATATTTGAGCACTGATATTCAATGTAGTAAAAAGAATTACAACTGTAAGTAATTGAATTTTAATAATTTTCATTTCGTATTATTTTATAGTGTTATAAATATCTTCTTGTTCTTTTTTTGTATTTATCATATTCTTTTCCAAAATTCTCTTCACAAAATCGTTCTTCTTCTTTTATAACAGGGTGTTGAATAATAAAATACAAGAGTAACAGTAATCCAAATAATAATGATTCGCTTAAAATGGCAATTCCAATAAGAGCAATTGATGAGAATACATAAATAGGATTTCGAGAAATACGATACATTCCTTTTGTAATTAATTGTCCCAAGGGAGTTGTGAAATAATTCAGGTAACTGATTAAAATAAAAATACAGCCAATAGTAAAAAAACCAAATCCTAATATTAGCAAAACAGGATTATTAGTTATCTCCATAAAAACAGGACTTACAACCATGAATATAAAAAGTATCATGATCAAAATTGACAATCGTTTACCTTGTTTATTCATCCAAGAAAAATCCACTAAGCGTTTTGCTCCTTTTCCACCAAAAAGTATAGGTAGATATGAAACCACCAAAAATATTAAGCTTAATATCCAAGCATTTTTTATTGTAAAATCTAATTCAAACATCTTTTTCCTTTTTGATTAAAATTTAAAAAAGGATAATTGATAGTTTATAAAATATCATCACCTTCAATTATCCATTAACACACTCTTCTTTCCCAAATATCTTAAACCACTTAAATAAAATTGGAGTAATAAATAAATCAGCAATTAATGCTGCAAACATTCCAATAACAGCAAGTATTCCAAGGTTTATAAACTGATTAGCTGTAGATGTTGTATATACCAAGAAGTTAGCAGAAATAACAATGGTAGATAGTACAAGAGCAACTCCAACAGTTTTAAAAGTTTTCATAATAGATTTATTATAATTCTTAGATCTGTTAAATTCTAACTGTCCGTGATTAATAAAATGTATGGTATCGTCCACTGCCAAACCCAATATCATAGGAATAATGGTTGCCGTCATCATATCTAAGGGAATACCCAACCAGCCCATAACACCACCAACAGCAATTGCTGGAGCAACGTTTGGAATTAAACCAACTAGACCAGTACGAATACTTCCAAATACAATCATTAAAAGAAACATAATTACTATTAATGCAAAGCCAAATGACTGTACCTGACCTTTAACCACATATTGCATCATAGATGTAAATTGAGGTAGATTACCTACAACTGTTACTTGTGCATCAGGATATAAGTCACTTGCCATTTTCTGAATATCTGCTAATTCTCTTTCAGCTTCGCCAGAGTTAAATGTACTAAGTTCCACCATAAGTCTAAGGCGTTTATAATCATAATCTATCCAATATTCAGATTCCGTTCCTCCGGAATTTTCATAAAGTAGAAGCATCTGTGCTACTTGATTTTCATTAGCGGGAACACGATAAAAATATTCGTTATTTTCATTTAATGTTTGGTTTAGGTCTTTAATAATATTAAGAACTGATGTGGTTCTTTTAGTGAGAGAAAACCCTTCTGCATAAACTCCAACTTCTTCTAGTTTTTTAAGATTTTCAGGATTTTTCGCTGCTCCATCATCATTAAACTCTATCAATAAATCATAAGAGTATAAAGACCCCAGTTCAGATTCACTAATGCCAAGTAAGTTGTCTACATAAGGAATATTACGTCCCATTGTTTTTTCTATATCAAAAGCAGATTCTACTTTTGTTGCTCCTACAATTAAAATCCCTATAATAACAGATGAAACAATGATAATAGATTTTGGATATGCCAAAACAAATTCGCCCAACTTACCAAGTTTTAAATCTAACCAACGTCCGCCTTTTTCTTTAAATACAGGATGTGGTTTTCTATCTTTTCCAAAACTCAATAATGCAGGCATTAATAGTATTACAATAACAAACGTAATTAGAACACAACTTGCAGTTGCAAATCCCACAAACCGAAGCGGTCGCATAGGTATGATTAAAAAAGTAAGCAAGGCTCCCATAGTTGTGAGTGCTGAAAACATAATTGGCCATCCCATCTCACTAACAGCTTCTATTATTGCTTTATTCCTTTTACCGTGGATAAAAAAATTACGCTTAAAAAAAGTAAAAATATGTATATTATATGCTATAGCAACGGCAAGCGAAAGTAAAATGGGCATGGTAATCATCCCACTATCAATCTTATAGCCAATATATCCCAAGAAACCATAAATAATAACAATAGAACTTATTGATGTAACTAGAGGTACAATGACACCTCTAAATGATTTGGTCGCAAAAATCAAAACAATTATAGCAAGTAGTAAAGCCAATCCCATTACTTTACCAGCTTCTTTTCCCAAATAATTCTGCTTCTTGTAAGTAAGGTAAGGCATTCCTGTAGCCCTCGGTGAAATTTCTTTGTATTTTTCTTTACTGATTATTTTTTCGACCTCTACACCTGTTAACATCTCAGGAGTTATTGAGTTTGATTCCTTTTCCCAAACTTCTTTTTCGGGGAACGTACGAAGCT
>JAEINW010000210.1 GCA_016342715.1 Salinivirgaceae bacterium
TGAAGTTAAAAGAGGATCATCAGTTAAAACTATTCTAAAAAATGCCTCGTGGGCTTGCCCCGAGGATTATTTACTCAAGGTATTTTAGATCGCATTCATAAACTGATGCAAGATAACAACGAAATATTTACAAATTACGCAGATAAAAGTCCCCCTCTCCGCGTTGCGGTTTCTCCCCCAGGGGAGAATTTGTGCTTGCTTGCTATGTAGTACTATAATTAATATTTTACCTTCAAAATTTTATTCTGGCAAGTGCTCCCAACACTGGAACTGTCCGAAGGACTGAGGGGGTAAATTAAATATCTAGGTGATTTTCATTTTAAGCCCCAACTTTTTAATGTGATCCGGGTTTTTTTTATACAAAAAAAGCGACCCAAAATATTGAGTCGCTTTTTGTACCGAGAGAGGGACTCGAACCCTCGACCTCAGGATTATGAATCCTGCGCTCTAACCAGCTGAGCTACCTCGGCATAGCTGTTTAGCGGCTGCAAATATAATACATTATTTTTATTGAAAAATAATATTGCCGATTAAATTTGAAAAAATAAAAATTTAAAATGCGCTACTGTCTGTAGTCGCTTCATTATCAATAATGAATGGAAAAAAATATTAATTTAGTATGAAGTGAAATAACTTTTGGCAGATTCTTTGTAAACATTAATCGCAATATTTGCTTACGAAAGTTAGGAATTTAGTTTCTTTTTTATATATTGCAGAAAACCTAATGAAAACTACGACGATTATGGCAAAAGAAAAATACGTACAAGAATATAGTTTTAATTCATCACAAAAAGTTTTGTTTAATAGGTTAAGCACTGCCGGTGGATTAAATGAATGGTTCGCAGATAATGTGAGAGTTCAAGGTAAAATATATACTTTTGAATGGGATGGATCGGAGCAAAAAGCAGAAATGGTTAACAAAAAAGATATGAAATATGTGCGTTTTCATTGGTTAGATGAAGAAGATGAAAAAACATATTTTGAATTTAAATTAAATGTTGATGAGCTTACCGGCGATTTAGCAATTATTGTTACCGATTTTGCAGAGCCTGATGAGATTAAAGATGCCCGGGAACTTTGGGATTCTCAAATATCTGAATTAAGACAGATATTAGGTTCTTAGAATTTTTTAAGAATAAAGCATTTTATTAATATTGCAAATTCCTCTCTGTTGGGGAATTTTTTTATTGGAACTAATTAAAGTGAAAAAACTACACGTTTTTATTTTAAAATCATATGTTGGACCTTTGGTTCTGACCTTCTTTATTTCTCTGTTTCTATTATTGATGCAGTTTTTGTGGAAATACATTGATGATTTGATAGGAAAAGGTTTTGAGTTTATGGTTATACTCGAATTGCTTATGTATGCTTCGGCTTCATTGGTACCATTGGCATTACCATTATCAATTTTATTAAGTTCCATAATGACTTTTGGTAATTTGGCTGAGAATAATGAGCTTATGGCCATCAAATCATCAGGAATTTCATTAATTCGTATAATGTTTCCGCTTATTATTTTGGTTTCAATGGTTAGTGCGGGTGCTTTTTTCTTTTCGAATAATGTAATGCCTTTCTCAAATTTGAAAATGAGTACGCTGCTATATGACGTGCGGAATCAAAAACCAGAACTTTCAGTTCAAGAGGGCGTTTTTTCTGATGCCATTGAAGGATTCAGCATGAAGGTGAGCAGAAAAAGTAAAGTTTCAAACATGCTCTATGGTATTATGATTTACGATCATAGGGATAATGAGGGAAATAGAGTTGTTAAATTAGCCGATTCAGCAACCATGGTTCAAACGGCTGATAATAAATACATAGTATTAACACTTTATGACGGTACTTCTTATGAAGAAGTGGTTGAGAAAAAGAGACGAAGAACGGAAAAAGAATATCCACATCGCACTGAAATTTTTGAAGAGCAAAGAATATTAATTGATATTTCTGGGTTGGGGTTCGAACGATCTAATGAAACTTTGTTTAAGAATCATTATGGAATGTTAAATATCGATCAGTTAAACTATACTATTGATTCCCTTTCTGTAATTAACAGAAAGATGGAAGAAGGCTTTACAAAAAACTTGGCAAAAAATAATTATTTCAAACGTTTAAAAGCAGGCGTTCGTGATAGTGTATGGTATAGTAAAGACTCGGTTTGTTTAGCATCATTAAATATTGATAGTATTTATAATTTAATGTCTGATAAGAGAAAGCAAACCGTAATTGAACATGCCAGAAATTATGCTCGAAGCACGCAATCATTTATATCTTCTAAAAAAACGGAATTTATAGGCAAAAATAAATGGTTAAAACGCCACGAAATTGAATGGCATAGAAAATTTACTTTATCGTTTGCTTGTTTATTGCTGTTTTTCATAGGTGCTCCTTTAGGAGCAATTATCCGCAAAGGCGGACTTGGTATGCCGGTTGTAGTTTCAGTTTTGTTTTTTGTTATTTATTATGTGATAACAATGTCTGGTGAGAAGTCTGCTAAGGTGGGAACATGGTCGCCGCTTATGGGAATGTGGATTTCTGCCATCGTATTTTTGCCTTTGGGATTATTCTTAACCTACAAAGCAGCAACCGATTCCGTTATTTTAAATGTAGAAACCTACTTAAAACCATTTAAAAAGTTTATTTTATTTAAAACTAAGCTTATAAGGATTATTAAGTTTCGAAGGATAATGGAAAAAAGAGAATCTATTGTATCTGAAAAAAAATAAGTTGTTTTGAAAATATTATTTTTATGTCATAAAATGCCGTACCCTCCCAATGATGGTGGTGCCATTGCCACTTTAAACATGATTAAAGGGTTTCGAGAGCTGAATGCAACCATTGATGTGCTTGCCATGCAAACTCATAAACATTCATTTTCAATTCAAGAATTATCCGATGAAGAAAAAAGGAAAATCTCATGGCATCAGGTTTGGTTAGATACAAGCATAAAACCGTTTAAGTTATTAGTAAACTTTCTTTTTTCAAAAAAACCATACAATGCGGTTCGATTTCAATCAAAAGAATATGAAAAAAAAATAGTTGAATTATTCGCAAAGGAGGAATTTGATATTATTCAATTGGAAGGAGCCTATTTGGCCTCATATGTAGAACTAATTAAGAACCATTCAAAAGCCATGATTTCTTTGCGAGCTCATAATGTGGAATATGAAATTTGGCAGCGTTTGGCAAAAAATGAGAATTCATTTTTGAAGAAGGCTTATTATAAAGTACTTGCAAATAGAGTACAACGAATGGAAGAAAATTTGCTTACTGAAATTGATGTTTTGGTGCCAATTTCTCAAAGAGATGCTGTAGTATTGGATTTTAAAAATAATGAAAAAGTACACGTATCTCCAACAGGTATTGAAGCTTCAAAATTTATAAAAAATTCTGATTCAACATCGAAAACCTTATTCCATATTGGTGCTTTAGATTGGATACCAAATCAAGAAGGCTTGTTGTGGTTTGTTAAAAATGTTTGGCTTAAAATAAAAAAGGAGCATGATGATTGGGATTTTGTAATTGCAGGAAGAAATGCAAGTGCTGATTTTGAAAAGGAATTAAAAAAATTCCCCATTAATTATATTGGCGAGGTTGAAGATGCTCATAATTTCATCGATTCACATCGGTTAATGATTGTTCCTTTGTTTTCGGGAAGCGGAATGCGGATTAAGATAATTGAAGGAATGGCTCGAGGGAAATGTATTTTAACAACACCAGTGGGTGCTGAGGGAATACCCGCAGAAAATAATAAAGAAATTTTTATTTGCAATAATGCTGAAGAATGGGTTAAAAATATTCTTTATTTAATAAATAATAATGACCAGATTGTTGTATGTGGAAATAATGCTTTTAATTTTGCACAGCAGAATTATAATAATCAAACGCTCACAAGTAAATTATTTGAATTTTATCAGAAGCAACTATAAATTGGAATGTTAATAATTAAAATACTTTTTTGGATTTGTTTGCTTGCTGTATTATACACATATATAGGATACCCATTATTGTTGGTGCTTTTAAAAATGCTCTTTAAAAAGGAAACTAAAATTTCAAATATAAATTCATTTTATCCAAAAGTAACCCTATTTGTTACCGCATATAACGAAGCCGATTTTGTGGATTCAAAAGTTAAAAATTCATTTGAATTGGATTATCCTAAAGATAAATTAGAATTTGTTTGGGTTACCGATGGCAGTGACGATAAAACTAATGAATTACTAGCAAATTATCCTGAAATAAAAGTTTACTTTAAACCTGAGCGAAATGGTAAAATAAATGCCATGAATCGTGGAATGGATTTTATAAATTCTGAAATTGTAATATTTTCCGATGGCAATACTTTGTTAAGTCCACAAACGGTAAGCGAAATGGTGAAAATATTCCAGAATCAAAAAGTGGGTTGTATTGCTGGCGAAAAGAGAATTCTACTATCCGATAAGGATGATGCAGCCACCTCAGGAGAAGGCATGTATTGGAAGTATGAATCGTGGGTGAAAAATCTTGATTCAGAGCTTGGGTCTTGTATTGGTGCTGCCGGGGAACTTTTTGCTATCAGAAAAGATTTGTTTTTTAAAGTTCCTGAGGATACCATTCTTGATGATTTTATAATTTCATTAACAATTGCAAGTAAAGGATATAAAATTGCGTATGCGCCAAATGCTTACGCTATGGAAAAAGCCTCAGCAAATGTTGCTGAAGAAATGAAAAGAAAAATTCGCATTGCAGCCGGAAGTATCCAATCAACAGTTAGATTGAAAAAAATATTAAATCCATTTAAATACGGATTCCTTAGTTTTCAATACATTTCTCATAAAATATTTCGATGGATAATTGTTCCCCTTGCATTGTTTATTATGTTTTTTGCAAATGGTTTATTGATTATTCAACAAGGATTTGAGCATGGTTTATATTTGCTAATATTCATGGGTCAAATAGTTTTCTATTCATTTGTATTAATTGGAGCATTATTTCAGAATACAAAAATATCACTTCCGGTGTTGTTTGTTCCCTATTATTTTTTTATGGGAAATATTGCCATGTGGCAAGGTTTTTTTCGATATAGAAAAGGCAAACAATCAGTTAACTGGGAGCGAGCAAAAAGAGCATCGTAAAAAAAAAAATCGAGAATAGAAAAACCTGTCGTTTGTTTCGTTTATTTATTCCCCTTAACATGAAAAGTCACCTTTAAACTTTAGATAATTTAATTACTTTTGCTGCCAAATAAATACTTCGAATCATGACTGAGGATAAAGGGTTGAAAATCAAGTTAAATACGATAGAAGAAGCAATTGAGGATATCAGAAATGGTAAACTTTTAATTGTTGTTGACGATGAGGATAGAGAAAATGAAGGTGATTTTGTTGCTGCGGCAGAATTAATTACCACAGAGATGGTTAATTTTATGGCTACTCATGGTCGCGGTTTAATTTGCACTCCACTTACCGAAGAGCGATGCGATGAATTGGAACTTGAGTTAATGGTAGGTAAAAACACTTCGTTACATGCTACACCTTTTACTGTTTCAGTTGATTTAAACGGTAATGGATGTACAACAGGAATTTCAGCTCATGATAGAGCAAAAACCATTTTAGCACTAGTTGATAAAGATACCAAACCTGAATTTTTAGGTCGTCCAGGACATATTTTTCCTCTAAAAGCAAAAACCCGGGGTGTTATCCAGAGAGCAGGTCATACCGAAGCTGTGGTTGATTTGGCTAGAATGGCAGGACTGCAACCAGCCGGCGTTTTGGTTGAAATTATGAACGAAGACGGTTCAATGGCACGTTTGCCAGAACTAATGAAAATTGCGGAAAAATTTGACCTTAAAATTATTTCGATTGAAGATTTAATAGCTTACAGATTAAAACATGAAAGCTTGATTGAGAAAGGAGAAGAGGTTAGTTTACCTTCGGAGTATGGAAATTTTAAATTAATACCTTTTCTTGATAAAACAACAAAAGAAGAACATATTGCATTAATTAAAGGTGAATGGACACCCGATGAGCCCGTTTTGGTAAGAGTGCATTCGTCGTGTATAACTGGCGATATTTTTGGATCGTTAAGATGTGACTGCGGACCTCAGCTCCATAAAGCAATGGAAATAATTGATAATGAAGGCAAAGGTGTAATTGTTTATATGAATCAAGAAGGTAGAGGTATAGGTTTATTTAACAAAATAAAAGCATATAAACTTCAAGAAGAAGGTTTAGATACCGTTGAAGCAAACATAGCCTTAGGTTTTAACGAAGATGAACGTAATTATGGCGTAGGAGCTCAAATTCTTAAAGAATTGGGCGTAAAAAGAATGCGATTGTTGACAAATAATCCAATTAAAAGAATTGGTTTAGAAGGATTTGGAGTTGAGATTGTTGAAAATGTGCATCTTGAAGTTCCTGTTAATAAGCATAACCAATTTTATATGGCCACTAAACGTGATAAAATGGGACACTATTTGCATTTATTGCCTTACAAAGAAGAAAATCAAAAATAATTTGAATATCAATAAATAATTAACCTTTCGGTGGGTTTACGAACATCTTTTTTTTTGCTACATTTACTACACAACAAAAAATAGCAAAAATGAAGATTCGACTTTCTTTGCACCGAAAAATGATTATTTTTCTAATTCCAGCATCATTATTGGTTTTTGGTGGAGCCATTGCTTACATTATTACCAAATCGCGTCAAAAAGCAATTGAAGATACCATGAAAATTGCTGATGAATCGGCAGAAAAGTATGCGCAAATAATAAAATCAGATATTGATGCTGAATTTGATATTGCACGTGCAATGTCATATACCTTTAATTCATTTCATACCCTTGAAAATATACAACGAAGAGAGATTTACGATAAAATTTTGATGGATGTATTTCAAGCAAGCCCTCAGTATGTTTCATTTTGGCTAAACTTTGAATTAACTCATGTCGATAATAGCTACCTAAACAAATCAGGTCGTGCTCGATATACTTATTATCGAGATAACTTCAATAAGATTGATTATTATACAGATACATTGGATAGGGATGTATCAAAGATAAATTCAGAGAGTGCTTATCAAAAAATGAAAGTTTCAAAACTTGAAACCTTGATTGAACCTTATTATTTTTCGTATACTGGTAAAGAAGATGAGCAGGTTTTAGAAACAAGTATTTGTGTTCCTATATTAAGAAATGGTGAATTTGCTGGGTTGGTTGGTTCCGATTTATTACTCGATTATTTTCAAGATATATTATCTAAAATTGAAATTTATGGAGGTGGTTATGCATTTTTTCTTTCCAATAAAGGAACAATTATTGCTTTTCCAGATGAAGAAAAAATTGGATCAAATTTTCGAGAAGAATATAAAAACGCAGATGTAAAATATTCGGTAATTGATAATATCCAATTAAATAGAAGAGTTTCTTATCGTAGTACTGATTTTTATTCGGGCAAAGAAAGTTATTTAACATATATTCCAATAACCATGGGAAAAAGCATAACTCCGTGGTGTTTTGCAGTAAGTGTTCCTTTCGATTCAATTATTAAGGAATCAAAAAAAACAATGTGGTCGTCGCTATTTATTAGTTTTTGTGGAATACTGTTATTGAGTTTAATAATTTACATTATCGCAAAAATGGTTACTAACCCTTTGAAGCTAACAACCTCTGTGCTTAAACGCTTATCGGAAGGTAATATTAATAGTTCTGATAAGTTGCAGATTCATTCAGGTGATGAAATTGAAGATATGGCCGATTCTGTGAATCAACTTATTGATGGTTTGGGAAAAACGGCTGAATTTGCCAGAACCATAGGTCAAGGAAATTTAGAAGCAAAATATGAAAAAGCAGGAGCGAATGATGTGTTAGGAAATTCTTTATTGGAAATGCGTCAAAGCTTAGTTGCAGCGGCAACTGAAGAAGAAAAACGGAAGGCGGAAGATGAGAAAGTAAACTGGGCAACTCAGGGACAGGCAAAATTTGGAGATATTTTGCGTCAACACAATCAGTCAATAGACGAGTTGTCATTTAATATAATGAGTAATCTGGTTGATTATGTTGAGGCCATTCAAGGCGCATTATTTGTAAAAAATGATGATAATGAAGAAGAAAGCATTTTTGAACTTACTGGGGCAATTGCCTATGATAGAAAAAAAGTTCTCGAAAGTAAGTTTAAGCTTGGAGAAGGCTTAATTGGCCGATGCGCCTATGAGAAGCTAACAATTTATATGGAGGAAGTTCCTGAAAATTATGTTCATGTAACTTCCGGATTGGGAGAGTCAAATCCGAGATCGATATTATTGGTTCCGGCAATTTTAAACGAGGAGGTTTATGCCATTATTGAATTAGTTTCATTTAACAAATTTGAAAATCATCAAATTGAGTTTATTGAACGCATTGGTGAAAGTATTGCATCAACAATTTCAAATGCAAGAGTAAATGATAGAACTACTAAGTTGCTTGGGCAATCGAAACTACAGGCTGAAGAATTAGCCGCTCAGGAAGAAGAAATGCGTCAAAACCTTGAAGAATTGCAAACAACTCAGGAGGAGGTCGGAAGACTTAGAGAAGAAGATCAGTTGAAAAACCAACAATTAATTAATGAGATTGAGAAACATAAAACAGCGGTTTTGAAAATACTTGACTATATTCCTGTGAAGGTATTCTTAAAAGATGCTGATGGAAGAATGTTAATAGTTAATAAAGCTGTGCTTGAGGCTCATAATGCTTCACGTAAAGATTTGGTTGGAAAGTCTGATTTTGATTTTATTGAAGATAAGGATAAAGCTCAAAAACTATATGAAGAAGAACAGGAAATTATTAAATCGGGCAACTCGGTAAATCAAGTTTATAAAGAGTTGATTAATGAAACTGGAATAATACTGGATAGCACAAAGTATCCATTCTTTATTGATTATTTAGAAGAAACTGGAATATTGGGTATTCAAATTGATATAACAGCACTTGTAAACAGTGAAGAGCAAATTAAACAGCTTAAAAAAGAATTAGAAAAATATCAATAACTAAATGATTTAATTTTAGTTGGAGCTGCAATTTAATTGTAGCTTTTTTTTATTAATACTAATTCAACCTGAAATTAGGGATCATATTGAAAAGTTGTGGAGAAGCTAAAATTTTTGAAAAGGTCAGTCATAAATGATATAGTTTAGAATTTAAACAACCTCGCTGCAATACGGGAGTAAGATCCAATATTTTGATACGCTTTGTTTTCGGTATTAGTTCGACTTTTTGTTTTTTATTCGTTTTCAATTCAAAAAAATATAGTCTCACTGATTTAAAGCAATAAAACGTAACTCGTTTGTTTCGTCGCATGCTGATTTTTGCTACTAATTGAACCTGGCTGCTTGCGACGGTTTTTACGATTGGTT
>JAEINW010000211.1 GCA_016342715.1 Salinivirgaceae bacterium
AGGCGCTATTATTGGAGACGCTGTTATACTTGATGTTGAAAACGAAGATTTAACGGATGATGCTACTTATCCTTATTGGAATGAAGTATCTACTTTGAAAATTAACTTAGGAGCTATTTCTGAAGAGTTAACAGTTGAAGTACTTATTACAGCACAAAATGTTGATGGATCTTTAATATGTAATTCATTAATTCCTGACTACACTGCCACGTTTAGTATTAATCCAGTATCGGCTGTTTACTATTCTGAAGCTAATGAGTCGGAAAAAACAATGATCACAGAAGGACAAGAGTTTACTGTTTGTCGTGGTACATCGGATCTTAAATTCTATTATGGATTCTATAATCAAGGCTCTTTCAACTATACATCAGCTAATTGGTTTAGAGATGAATTAGAGCAAGTTGCTCAGAATGCTCACACATTTAACTCTTACGATGTAAGTGGAGCTTACCATGTAGAATTACTATCCACAGGAGATTGTTCTGATCAAACATCTGTTAGTTTTAACATTGTGATTAATGAAAAACCTGAAATTCCTGAAATTACAGCAGAAGGTAACCTTAATGCTTGCGAAGGCGAGATAGTAACCTTAACTGCCACTGAAGGATTCACTTATTACAGATGGACAAGAAACAACAAAGTAATGAATGTTTACACTCAGGCTATTGAAGTTGAAGAAACAGGAGTATACAGAGTTCAAGTATCGAATGTTCCTTTTGCTCAAAATTGTTTCAGTGTACTATCTAACCCTGTTGAAATCATAATTCATGAATTCTATAACATTGCGTTCGCTACAACTGAAATTGAACTCTGTCGTGATGAAGCAACAGCAAAGGTTACTATTAGTGCATCTCAAACAGATGTTACCTATTATCTTAAAGATGAATCAACGGATGTAACATTTGCTGCTATTGTAGGTACAGGAGGTTCAATTACTTTCACTACAAATGCAATGACAGCTGAAATGCAACAATTCTACTTAGAGGCAGTTTGGGATTTAAAACCAGAATGCTCTAAAATAGTTAATGTTAACACCCTGTCAATTACTACCGTACCCGACTACAGTATTATCATTAAAGATCCTATTACTAATTTATATGAGTTAACAGAAGATGGTGTTGAATATTGCGAAGGTGCAACTCTTGCAGTTGGTACAATTGACAATTTAACTGGTGCTCCTGTAAACAATGTAACTTGGTATAAAGATGGTTATTCTATAGCTGGATCAACAATTTCAAATGCTGAAGCTGGTGTTTACAAAGTTAGATACTTACCTCAAACTGGAGATTGTGAATACTTTACTTCTGAAATTACGGTAAATAAAGTAGAAAGACCAACCATAGTTAACAATGGTAACTTAGAGTTCTGCGAAGGACAAGAGGAACTTATATTAACAGCTACACCTGGGCATGCTAAGTACGAATGGTACAATTACAACTCAGGACCAATTTCTAATGTTGAGTCAACAGACAACGAGTTACATGTATCTACAACTGGTAAATACAGGGTAATTGCAGTATCTGAAGATGGTTGTAAAAGTGAAAGTTCACTATATGTTGATGTAGCAATACATAGGAAACCGCTTGTACCAAATAATTATCGTATAACTGAAGATGTTCTTTGCGAACCGGGTTACGTAAATGTTACTGTTAATTTTGCTGAAACAAATGTTATGTATCACCTATATAACATTGAAACTGGCAATATATTAAGTACTCCTGTAATTGGAAATAGTAATCTTGTTTTAAGCACTACTGATTCTATTAAAGAGAATGTAACAATGGCAATTGCAGCCAAAAGAGTAGATGTTGAGGCTTGTGAGGTAACTTCTTTACCTTTTGATATAGAAGTTTATAACCTTACTATTGAAATGTATAGTAACGTATTATTTGCTAATATACCTGACGCATCGGTTACAAGTTACAAATGGTTCCGTAATGGAGTTGCTGTAACAAATGGTGGTGACAAATCGGAACTTACAATTTTTGATGATGCAGCCTACTCTGTAAGAGTTACTACAGACAATGGTTGTACACTTGAAACAGCAACGAAAAAAATTGTTGAGCCATATACTGAAAAAAGCGCAACCTTTACTATCTATCCTAACCCTGTAAACAACGAAATGAACTTAAGCCTCACCAACCTTTATGGTAATGTTGATGTTCATATTATCGACATCACAGGAAAAGTTTGTGGAGTATTCAACTATACAATTGAAGAAAGCGAGGTTGAAGTTGTGAAAACCCTTAACCTTAACAGCCTTACAAAAGGCTTCTTCACAATTGAAATTAATAGTGAGAAAAGCAAACAAATTAAACATTTCATTAAAAACTAAAACTTATAGTAATTATGAATAATATAAAAATCTCAATAATAGCTTTAGTATTTATGCTTGCTTTAAGCTCTTGTTTAAAGACTGAAACACCTGAGCCTACTAAAGTTGTTGGTGGCGAATGGGTTGTTGAAAATGTAATAGCCGATGGTCAGGTAAATACGCAAGATTTATATGACATAGATGCCAAATTGCATTTAGATGCGAACAATACTTTTCTTTTCGTTAATATTGATGGACGTGCATCTGCTGGCACATGGACTGCTACAGAAACAAAATTAACCTTAACAGAAAACGATAGCTATGTACAAGAATTTAGCATTGCGTACCTCGATTGGGGTAAAATGCAAATTGCTCGTACTTTGGTAATTAGTTCTGAAATAAATGTTGAAATTCGTTACCTATTCAGAAGAGCCGAAAGTTAAATTATAATTTATCTATAAATTAGAAAGGGTATCCGAAAACGGATGCCCTTTCTTTTTTATGTGCATATAAGTATAATGGACAAAATTAATGGTTTATTGAAGTTGTTTTGTTCAAGTGGACATTTATAATGGTCAATTTAATATGCTTTAGTCACCTGTATTATGAAATATCTTAACTTTTTATTATCAAGGTGAAGGGAAAACAAGCTCTGCTGGGGAGCCCCGCTACCGCACGAGTCCTCTCGTGTGGTTCGTCACTAAAAAATTTTATTTATACTTGATTTTATGAGCCGCAACACTGGCAGCTAGGCAAGGTATTTTGCAAGCAATTTAATTATATTCTGCATATAACGCCGTCATCCCGATAGCCATCGGGACTGATGTTAACCGGTTGCGGAAAAATTACAAATCTCTTTGTCATCGTTACAAAACATGACAACATTGAAAAACGGAAGCATACGGGGCTTTTACTAATTATTCCCTCTCAGTCCTTCGGACAGCTCTCCCAAGAGAGCACTTTTGCTGAATAAGCTTTTGCTAGTAAGGTATTAACTTATTTACTTACTGATTTATAGGTGCAAGTTCTCTCCTGGGAGAGAAACTGCCCATGCTGCCGCACGAGCCCACTCGTATGGCTAGCAACTAAAAGATTTTATTTATATTTGATTTTATCTAAACTTATTTGCTTGGCATTAACATTGTTTTGTTTTACCTAAGTTGAGCGATTTGAATAAAATGAAAAGCGCTATACTTAGAGTTAACCCCGACCTAGAAATTGTTGGTTTTCACAATTTGAGTGAAATGAAAAATTTGAAAACCTTACAATAACTCAGTCGATTGAGCAGAATAGCGATAGCTAATCGCTCAATTTGGGTTTTAATGATACTTTGCCTGACAAGTCAATTACTTCTCAGCTTATTATTTCTTGCTCACACTCAATATTAACATCATTTTTTTATAGAATAAGGATAAATGAAATATTTTGGTGTGGAACCCCGAGCCAAGTCTCGAAGAATTCTTTACTAAAAATTTGTAAAAAAAATAGCTTGGACAGAACCCAAGCTATTTTTATATTTATACAGTTTATGAAATACTGTCTTTTCTGACGTGAAAACAAAAAAGGCTCATCTTATTACGCAGGTGGTGTACTTTCGCAGTTAGAAAGAACGGCATCAATTTGTACCAAAGCATCCATAGCGATAGCTGAAACGCCAACTATTGTTCTTGCAGGAAGATCGCCTTTGAAGAATGTTGTGTAAACTTCGTTTACAGCATCAATATCTGCTATATTTTTAAGTTGGATATTTATTTTAACTGTATCGTCCATAAGGTGGTCAACACTTTCCACAATTGCCTTGATATTTTTTAGGCATTGTTCAGTCTGCTCTTTTACACCACCAGCTATAATTTTACTAGTTTTTGGATCTAAAGGTAATTGACCTGAAATATGATTGTAATGAGAAAAAGCTACAGTTTGTGCGTATGGAACTTTTGGTGCATTTTCCGTATTGTTTGCTTCTATTACGAGTAAACGTGTATCTTCAGGAAGTTGTGGAGGTGTACCATCACCGTGCGATACAACTGTATCAATCTGTACCAAAGCATCCATAGGCAAAGCTGAAGCGTTAACTATTGAACGTGCTGGAACATAGCTTGGGAAAAATTTTGCGCAAACTTCGTTTACAGCTTCAATATCCGAGATGTTTTTAAGAAATATAGTTGTTTTAACCACATCGTCCATCACGTGGTCGATGCTTTCTAAAATTGCTTTAATATTGTTTAAGCACTGTTCAGTCTGTTCTTTTACACCACCAGCTACTATTTTACCAGATTTAGGATCGATAGCTAATTGAGCTGAAATATTGTTGTAATGAGAAAAAGCTACAGTTTGTGAGTGTAGACCTTTAGGTGCGTTTTCAGTGTTTCTTGCAACTTTTATGAGATCTAAAGGATTTTGTGGAGCTGTACCTTCACCGTTTGAAATAACTGCTTCAATTTGTATCAAAGCATCGTTCATAGGCAAAGCCGCAACGGCAACTATCGTACGTGTAGGAAGATAGCTTTGGAAGAATGTTTTATAAACTTCGTCTACAGCGTCAATATCTGAAATATTCTTAAGGAAAATAGTTATTTTAACAACATCGTCCATAACATGCTTGATACTTTCTACAATTGCTTGAATGTTTGCTAAGCACTGTTTTGCCTGCTCTTTTATACCACCAGCTACAATTTCACCAGTTTTAGGGTCTACAGCTAATTGAGCTGAAATATTATTGTAATGAGAAAAAGCTACAGTTTGTGTAGATACTGAACTTTTTGGTGCATTTTCTGTGTTTCTTGAATTTTTTATAATATTGCTACTCATATCGATAGTTCTCCTTTTAGTTTTTATTAGTGATATTTTTTATTTGGGCGACAAACATAGTGAAAAATTAATAATGTTGTATAAGAACAATTAATTTCAACTTTTTTACGAAAAATGTAAATTAAAGGTTAAAATTTGACGGATTAAACAAGATTTTGGGGAGAAGATTCACCCCTATAGTCCCCTCAAGGAGACATTTACTTCGATTTATCTGCAAATTAATCGGTGTGAGTCCTCACTTTAAGGGAAGTGGTCGAAGGCTGGAGGGTGAATTACCACGAAATCAATCTCAACACTTGATTCGCATAATTAGTAATTTAAAAAAAACAGAGCTACAGTAATTTAGAGTTAAAAAAGTTCGAGTTTTATAATTTAACTTTCAAATTGTAAGTGTTGGCACGTAGAGAGTAATTTAACATGCACATAAACATAGCACCTGCACTTGAATGCCTAATGTTAAAAGCATGAAAAAATATACCTCTTTTTTTTACTACTATCACGGCTATTATTTTTAGGCAAAGTAATTTTTCTTTACTTTCATTTCTTTAATGGTTTCCTCCAATCCTTCTTTATATGATGGATAATCAGGCTTCCAATCTAATACTCTTTTTGCTTTAGCATTTGAGACCTTGCAGTTCAATCGAATAATTTCATAAAAATCTTTTCCTAATACCAATCTGATAATGAACGCTGGAATATGTCCTGGTCGCTTTTTATTCATCAATTGGGCCATATAAATTGTAAAATCCTTTTGGGTAACTTCTGTATCATCAGCAATAATAAACTTTTCACCAATAGGTAATTTCTCAATGGCTTTAATTATTGCAGATGCAGCGTCACTTGCATGAATATTTGGAATATAATTGTCTCCCTTTCCAATAATCTTAGCTCGTCCTTTCACCATCATATTGTATATGAAACGAAAAAGTCCACCATTACCATAAATTTTTCCGTATAGCAGTTGTATTACTTTTGGGTTTTGGGTTTTTATAGCTCGATTAACCATTTCATCGGTGTCTGTGCCAATTTCTGTTAGTCCAATCCTGAGAATTGGCCATGTTTCATCTGCTATTTCATCATTTTCTGTCTTAAAACTTGTCCCCGAAGGTAAAATTATTGGAATATTATAATCTATAGCCAAATCCATTGAATTACGAAAAAAATCATTTGTTTCTTTTCTCAATTCTTCTTTAAGCTTTTTAGTCATCCTTTGCCCAGGTTTCACACTTGGCATTGCAAGTAATACAATAATATCAAGCTTGTCAGGCAAATTCTTTTTTAATGCTTGTAAATTTCTTATGTCACCTAAAATACCATTAGCCCCTATTTTCTTAATTCGCTGGATTTTGTCCTGTGTTCGAGTAAGAGCAAAAACCTCATTATCTTTCTCAACTAATCTTGGGAGTAAATAACTTCCTACTAATCCAGTTCCTCCAATTACGAATATTTTCATGGTAAGTGTATTTTTTTCTATTAAAAGTTAGGCAATCCTTATGAACTCAAAATCATCAATCTCAAAAACATTATTTTTTTGTTTCCATCTCTTAAAATAAGAACCAAAGAATTGCTTCTTTGATTTTGTTTAGCAATCCCCTTAAATTAAATCCCGCTGCAGCTAAATTAGCATTGATATCATTACCAATTGTGCCTTTTAGATAATTCCTAGCCATTCGTCAATCATGTTTTACATGGCCGATTACTGGTTCTACAGCTGCTCTACTTCAGCATTTTTTTCGCATTGTAGTTTTACTATATGGTTGCTTTTGATTTGGAGACTTTGGAGAAACAATCGTTGTTCCATTTACTTCTTTTTTGCCTTTATACCCTCGATCTACTATTGCATTTTTAAACTTGATACCACTTATTTGTTCAATATTATCTAAAGTAGGTTTAAGGGTTGTTGTCTCGTTAGGGTTACCATTGAAAATTTTAACCCCTACAATAATATTAACTCTTGGAACAACTGCAAAAGAAACCTTTGAGCCAAATTCAAATTTTTTGTGTGCTTTACCTTTTGCTATACAGGCAGTGGTTGGCTCATGTAAGCTGTAAATTTTATTTTTGTCTTGCTTTTGTTGGGCTATTATTTTGTTAAAATTTGATAGTTGTTCTGCGTATTTTGTTTGCTTATCCTGACAAAGAATCTTCTTCAAACTCAACAGGAGTTCTTGTGAAAATTATTTTACCATACATAGAAGAATAAAAGCGGTCAATTCAATAAAAATATCACAAGCAAATTATGTTAGAATGCAATTTTTATTTTAGTTTTAAGCTGATATATTCCTTTATGCGAACCATTTAAATTTGATAAAAATGTCAGCAATAAATAAATATTTTGAGCATAAAGCCAAACGATCTGCTGTGGCCAGAGAGGATGCAAATACTTATTTTGAGGATTTTAATGACTCTTTAGCTGAACAAATTGAATGGGATAGTATTGGAGCATCGTCAGTATTTAAAATGCATACTTTAATTGAAAATAGTTCAACAAGGATTGAATTTAGAATAAGCAACACCCATAAGATTATCTGGAGAATTATAGCTGTAATAGGTATTTTGGTTTTGCTATCTCATATATTCATCGATTTTGGTTACCAAAATTCAAAAAGCAATCCAAATGCCCTTTTGTATATGGGTATTTTATTGGTTACTATTGGAATATTAATACCATCACAAATAAAAAAAAAGGTATTTGATAAATCTTTAGGATATTTTTGGGTTGGAAAAATGCCAAATTTTGACAAATATACAAAAGAACCCACTGGTAAGTTGGTCAAAATAACTGATATCCATGCCTTACAGTTTATTCGTGTAAATTCAAATAATGAAAATGACGCAAATAAACCGGTATTCCGATACGAACTTAATTTAGTATTAAACAGCCTTAATAGAATTCACATTTCAAGCGATTTTAATGGGCGAAGAATACTTCATGAAGGAGAGGTTTTAAAAAAGTTTTTAGCGGTGCCTCTATGGAATGTAGTATCCTAAAATTTAAGGAAAGGGTTTTGTGATGGAGTATTATTAAGTCTATTAAACACATACATAACTGTTAAAAACAGCAGATCAGTTAAATAGTAAATGCATATGATAAAAATGGTGAATAGAATTTCTAAAAGTAGGTTTTTTACTTGTTTTTAGTATCTGAACTATTAATAGCCACCCTTATTACTATATATTGACACTCATGATTTTTAAAATATAAAACAACATCACTATCTGTAAATCTGCACTTTATGGTGTACGGTTTTTATTTTAGTATGCACAGGTGTTTTTTTTGATAAATGAAAAAGGAAACTATTTTTTTAAAACTTCCATAATTTTTTTAATTTCAGCATACTAAAAATATGTTATTGAATGTACACAATTAATAAAATCACGTAAATATGAAAACAAAATTAATCCTATTGCTAATTGTATTTCAGGCAATTTTTGCCGTAGATCTTTACAGTCAAGCCAAAGTGAACTCTTCTAATAGTAATGAATATAATTCCATTGCCTTTTTTGGAAGGGAGAATAGCTTTAATAAAGGAACAACTATTTTGCAATCGCCCAACGCAAAATTCCGCCTGATTTTTGGAGATGACGGTAATTTATTTATTGCAAACATGAATTCTCATGGCAATAAAATCTGGCAAACGAATACTGCAAATAAAGATGCACAAAAGTTTGTGATACAATCAGATGGTAACATGGTAATTTGCAACACAAGCAATAAAGAAATATGGGTCTCGAATTCTGGAAAGCTCGATGTTAACCAGATTTGCTTATACAATGACGGGAGTTTTACTGCTTTAAGCCTTGGAGGGAAAGTTGCATGGTCGGCAAAAGAAGGCTTACAAATTGATAATAAAGCATGGAATACCAATAACGATCAATTTTGGTACGGCAATGTTATCCTATTAATGTCTCCTAATAAAAAACACACTTTTGTTTTTAAAGAGGGAAATCTGATTCTTTATCAGGAAGTCAAATATAAGTGGAGCACAGATTTAAACAACAATTTGGCAAAAAAAGTTAAATTTGATAAAGCTGGGAATCTTTTTTTATTCGATGATTTGTCAGATGAAAATACAGAACATATTGTTTGGTCAAGTAATTCAGCTGGCAAAGAAGGTGAAGCGTTAGTTTTAGAAAATGATTGTAAATAGCAAATTTAAAATCACCAATTTTTCGCAATTGGTTTTCACCACTTTTTCGCAAATGCAAATCACCA
>JAEINW010000212.1 GCA_016342715.1 Salinivirgaceae bacterium
ATCAGAAGAGAATTTCATGGCGAATGGAATTACACAATATCTCCTCATTAAAATGATAGTTTATTTCATTACACCCCTTAACAAAAAAAATGTAGCAAAGTTATTTGCTACATTTTTTTTGTAATTTGTTTAAATATAAACCCAGCCTTTTATTATAGACAGGATATTATTTAATTTCTAAAACTCACTCACTTTTTCCATACCAACCTTAATAGCTTCAAGGTTCATAGGAATTAACTTATGATGACGTTCGGGTAAAGATTTTTCCAATCCTTTTTGAACATTTTCAGTTTTAATAATTGGTTTAAGTTTTAAATAAGCTCCTAAAACAATCATGTTAAAAGTTTTTGGATTACCCATTTTTGAGGCTTCTTCAGCACCTTCGATGGTGTAAACTTTAATATCCTTACGTTTAGGCGGACGAGTAATTCCATTTGGGTCGAATAACAAAATTCCACCAGGTTTTACATCGTCTTCAAACTTATCTAATGACTGCTGATTAAGAATAATAGCTGTGTCGTATTCGTTAATGATAGGCGAGCTAATTCTATTGTCGCTTACAATAACTGTAACATTAGCTGTTCCGCCCCGCATTTCAGGTCCGTACGATGGCATCCATGATACTTCCTGATTTTGCATAACTCCCGAATAAGCTAGAATTTTACCCATTGAAAGTACACCCTGACCGCCAAATCCGGCAATAATGATTTCTTCTGTCATAACTATTCGGTTTTATTCAATGTATTTTTTATAACTTTCTTCTGATTCTTTCTCACTATCTTTTAGGTCGCCCAAAGGATAAAATTTAAACATGTGTTCTTCCATCCATTCATTTGATTTTACAGGACTTAATTTCCATCCTGAAGAACAAGTTGAAACGATTTCAATAAACGAAGTTCCAATTTTTTTATCCTGATTTTCGAATCCTTTTCGAATTGCTTTTTTTGTTTTTCTTACAGCAGCAGGAGTGTGAACACTCTGACGAGTTACATAGGCAACACCAGGTAATTGAGCAATTAATTCAGTAATTTTTAATGGATAACCATTTAATTCTGTGCTTCTTCCATAAGGGCTTGTGGCAGTTTTCATACCTACTAAAGTAGTTGGAGCCATTTGTCCTCCTGTCATTCCATAAATTGCATTGTTTATGAAAATAACAGTAATGTTTTCACCTCGGTTGCAGGCATGTAAAATTTCTGCAGCACCAATTGAAGCTAAATCGCCATCGCCTTGGTAAGTGAATACGTAATGATTTGGCATTAATCTTTTTGCTGCAGTAGCAAGGGCAGGGGCACGACCGTGAGCCGCTTGTTGCCAATCAATATCCAAATAATTATAAGCTAAAACAGAACAACCCACTGGAGAAATCCCGATGGTTTTATCCTGAATATCCATATCGTCAATTACCTCGGCAACTAACTTGTGAGCAACCCCATGACTACAGCCAGGGCAATAATGCATTACTGTATCAGTAATAACCTTTGGCTTAGTGTAAATAAGGTTCTCTTCTTTGATTATGTCTTTTATATCAATATCAGCCATCTTATTTTCCTCCAATAATTTTTTGTTCAAGAGCTTCTACAACCTCAGCTGGAGAAGGAATAATTCCACCAAAACGGCCGAAGTGTTCCACAGGAATTCTTCCGTTTACAGCAAGTTTTACGTCAATCACCATTTGTCCTGCGCTCATTTCAACCGATAGCATTCCTTTTACCTGATCGGCCAATTCGCTTACTCTCTTTTTAGGATAAGGCCAAACAAGTATTGGACGTAATAAACCTACTTTAATACCTTTTGCACGTGCTATTTCAATGGCTTTTTGGCAAACACGAGCCGATGATCCATAAGCAACAAATAAGTATTCAGCATCTTCTGTCTGGAATTCTTCAAACAAAACTTCGTTTTCTTCAATTTCACGATATTTCTTTTGAAGATGAATGTTGTGTTTTTCCATTACTTCCGATTCTAGGGCTAAGGAAGTAATAATATTTCCTTTTCTGTTTTTTTGTTTTCCCGTAGTTGCCCAGTCGCCATACTTTTCTTTAATTTCTTCATCCGTCCAGCGTGGTTTTTGATCTTCTACCACTACTTTTTCCATCATTTGCCCAATAACCCCATCGGTTAATATAAGAGAGGGAATGCGATATTTAAAAGCTAAATCGAAACCTAATCCTACATGATCGTTCATTTCCTGAACTGATGCAGGAGCCAAAACAATGGTTTGATAATCGCCGTGTCCACCGCCTTTTGTGGCTTGATTGTAATCGGCTTGCGAAGGTTGAATGGTTCCTAAACCTGGTCCTCCACGAACTACATTTACTATAAGACAGGGGAGTTCGGCACCCGCCAGATACGAAATACCTTCAAGCATTAAGCTTATACCGGGACTCGATGATGAAGTAAATACGCGTTTTCCGCAACTAGCACCACCATATAACATGTTTATTGAAGCCACTTCGCTTTCAGCTTGAACAACTACCATACCAGTAGTTTCCCAAGGTTTCTGAAGCATAAGTGTTTCCATAACTTCGGATTGAGGTGTAATTGGGTAACCGAAATAGCCATCGCAACCATAGCGAATGGCAGCTTCAGCTATGACCTCATTTCCTTTCATTAATTTTAATTCACCCATTACTTTTATTATTTTTTATCGTAAAAAACTAAATTTTAACCCTGTAAACAGATATTACACTGTCAGGACAAACCTGGCCACAATTTGCACATCCTATACAAGCCTCGGGCTTGTCCATTACTGCATAATTATAACCTTTACCATTTACTTGTTTTGCCAACTGGATAACACCGGTAGGACACGCAACCACGCAAATTCCGCAGCCTTTGCATCTTTCCTGATCAACCACTATGGCTCCTCTGACTTTTGCCATTTTAATTAGTTTATCAATTATTATAATTTGAACTTACGTTCATAAATTTAATACAAATTATTTTATTGGAAAATCTTTATTAAAAGCTTTTACTCTATTTTCCAAATCAATATATTGTTCTTTTTTTATTTGACTTACGCAGGCTCTAATACCTTCGGTGCGATCGCTACCACAGGTAATTAAGCCAATGCCGCTAATTCCGTAATACATTAGTTTATTAATTAATTCGCCACTTTGCATGCCAGGATATGATATGGTAAAATAAAAGCCATCGGCTAATTCCTGATCAATATCTTTATCGTAAACCAGTTTAAAACCATTTTCGGTAAAGATGCGTTTCATAATAGCGGCTCTTTCGCCATAGCCTTTTACTTCTTCAACAAAGTTAAATGTTCCGTTGTTTGCAGCTTCAAACATGGCGGCTAATGCATATTGCGCTGAATGCGATACTCCCGAGCTTAAGGTATATATAAGTCGTTGTACCAAGGTGTAACCAATGGAAGCAACTCCGAATCGTTTTTTTAAGTTAGGATATTCTCGGCAATACAGCGTGTCTGAAATACAAAGCATGCCTAAACGAGCCCCTGCATAACTAAATGCTTTTGAACTCGAAATCATAAGAATGTAATTGTTTGTATAGTTTGCTACTGAGGGCTGATAAGGAGCTTCGCCGGGTTTCGACATGTCGGTTCTGAAGTCCATAGCAAAGTAGGCCAAATCTTCTAAAACAATTAAATCGTATTTGTTGGCAATATCTCCAATTATTTTAAGCTCTTCATCGTTAAAACAAATCCATGAAGGATTATTGGGATTTGAATAAATGATGGAGTTAATATTTCCTTTTGAAACTATCGCTTCAAGTTTAGCTCTTAGTTTTTCACCTCGATAATTGTACACATCAAAATTTGTGTACTTATGTCCCATTACATTAAATTGGGTTTTTTGAACAGAGAAACCAGGGTCAAGAAATAAAGCAGTATCTTTTTTAGGATCTAAATTACTAACCAACATAAAGGTGGCGTATCCGCCTTGCATAGAACCTACGGTGGGAACACAACCTTTTGCACTTATATCAATATTCATAAAGTTTTTTACGAATTTTGAGGTTTCTTCTTTTAAAGGTTTAATTCCATCGAGCATTGGATAATCGGAAGAAACACCTCTTTTTAGAGCTGCTATTTCGGCATTTATGCCAACTTCAGGTGGTTTTAATCCAGGTACGCCCATTTCCATGCGAATGAACTTTTCACCGGTTGCTGCTTCAATAATATTAACCAAGTTTACAATTTCGCGTATAGTGGCCAAACCAAGATCGGGAAGGTTTAATTCCTCAATTGCAGTGGTAACCTTATTGTAATCAATAGGTGTGTTCTTCATGTGTTTATAATTTTCGAATCAGCTGTAGGGTTTGAAATAAATAATATGGCTCAAAAGAACTTCAATTAATTTCAGCCTTGGGCTGCTCCATTGCGTTAGTGTTTTATATTCGTTTTATATTGCTGCAATAATAAGGAAATTGGCGCTATTCATGAATTTTATGCACATATTTTAGAACAGGAATATTTGAAAGAAAAATCATAATTTTGCTTATGATTTATAAGATGAATTAAATAATGAATTAGTAAAGAGTTATTTGTAATAGCTATTGATAACAAAAATAAAAAGAGCCCAATTGTAATTGGGCTCTAAATTATATTATGATTTTATACTACTGTTTAATTAATTGATATAATGCATGGTGTTTGTCGTTAAATATTCTAACAATATATACGCCATCTTCCCACTCTGAGGTTTCAATTTCAACCGCCTGTGATATATCTTTATTAATATAAATTAAATTACCTTGAATGTC
Organism: Salinivirgaceae bacterium; assembly: GCA_016342715.1. Lineage (GTDB taxonomy): Bacteria > Bacteroidota > Bacteroidia > Bacteroidales > SZUA-534 > JAEINW01. Next base: position 4,738 of record JAEINW010000212.1, read on the forward strand.
GCTTATTTGAATTATTGCATTTTTTTCAATAGCACCCATATTGATAATTACTTTTTTACTTGTTGGATTTGGATAAATTGTAACTTGTTTTCCCCAATTGTCATAAATACTGGTGAGCTTCATTACATAAACCGAATCGCTAAACTCGCAAGTGTTTGCATCAGTAATGGTAAGAGCATACCAATCGTCACTTTCAACGCTTATGGTTTCTGTGGTTTCTTCGGTACTCCATAAATACGATTCTGCAAGAACATTTGGATCGATAGTATATGGATAATTATCAATTTTTAAGGAGTCTTCGCCATTAAAGAATGTTGGTTTTTCATAAATAGTTATCGAAAAACTTGATGTGTCAATATCCGATTCCTCATAACTAATGTAAAAATCAATGCCAAATATTCCAGATTCACTGATGCTTAAGTTATTAGCAAAGGTGTAATTTAAGGTTGCACCCGGACCCATGTTGGTAGCAAATTCAATGTTTTCGTCAATTCTACTTTCATCTTCAAGCTGATAAGCAACTATAATCTCGGTGCCCGATGGGATAATTTTTGTTCCCGTGTTTTTTATTTTCACAACAACATTTTCATCAATTATTTCGTCACAACCCGTTGTTGGGTTTGTAAAGCTGGTAACTTTTAATGCTACTGGAACGAAATAAACGTTTACTGTATCTCTGTTGGTACATCCGTTGGCATCGGAAACTTCAACCCAATAGGTGCCATTTTCAATAACGGTAATTTGTTGTGTGCTTGCTTCGGTATTCCAAAGGTAGCTTACGAATCCTTCGCCAGCATCCAAAATCACCTCATCTTCATCCGATTGAATGTCATCGCCAAGAGTAACAATAGGTAATCCCCAGGTATTTATGGTGCTGTCTAAAAATGTGGTCAACTCTCCAAAATATGCAGTTGTTCTAAGTAAATGGCTTGCCACTTGAGATAAATCAGCTTTTGTAGTAAACGATAGGATTATTTCGTCGTTTGGAATAAATTTCTCGGTAAATGTATATTCCTCTTGAATAATTGCGCCCCAGTTAACAAAATATTCAATGTTTATAATGCTATCTGCATAAATGGTATCGTTACCACCATTTAATAATTTAAACGAAATGGTTTGCTCTTCATTATGCGTACAAGCATCGCTTAATCCTAAAATTTCAGTAATCTCGTACAAAGGATTTAGGAACAATACATTAATTGAATCGGATGAAGAACAAGCATTCTCGTCACTTACAGTAACCTTGTATTCTCCCGATTCGCTTACTTCAATAGTTTGAGTAGTTTCATCGCTACTCCAAATGTAGCTTGAGTATCCGGCACCTGCATCTAAAACAACAGAACTTTCATAAGAGTTAATATCATCTCCCAGATCTACAGCAAATGGACCTACTCTAAATTCACTATTTAAGGAGTTGTTATCGGTTAGCACTTCATTTTCCATTTCAACCGAACATTCAATGGCGTAGGTGCCATCTTCTTCAATTGATAAGGTTTCTGTAAAGGTATATTCAAGGGTCGCTGCTAAAGTAAAATCTTCAGTCAAAGTAATGGTTTCTGAAACTTCATCTTCATCATAATCATAGGATGCAATTATTTCATCACCTGCATGCAAAGTATCTTGACTGAACATTTCTATATTTATAGTAACATGCGTTTCTAACGAATTTTCGCAAGTGGATAGACCTGCTATAGATGCAATTCCAATATCGTAGGTGAAAATGGTTATGGTATCTCTATCGAGGCAACCAAATGAATTGGAAACTAAAATATCATAAGTCTCAGTATAATTTTGAGTGACATCGAAATACCTATTATGCGATCCATCGGACCATGTGTAAGTTGTTTGGCCTTCACCACCATCAATTGTAACTGTATCAGCTTGAGTGGTATAAATGTCTTCTCCTAAATTAACTTCGGGAGAATCAAATTCATAAATAGACTTAAATGCAGTATCGTTTTCATAAAAATGATCTCTATTCCACCTACTATAAAGTTCCATAGCATAGGTTTCGGTGCCAAGTAATTCTATTTCCTCTTCGATTATAACATTTGTTGAAGCATTTGGAGGAAGATCGATTGAGAGCTCATATTTTTTATTAATCCATGAACCTCCATTGATTCGATAAAAGAAATCCATATTTGTTCCTGCAGAAACGATATCTGGACCAAAATTTCGAATGCTAAAGCGAATAATTTCAGAATTACTTAATTCACATGAACTTGCAGGTGAAAGGATTTCAGTAACGCCAATATCGTAGGCCACAATTTTAACGGTATCTACTGAATTTGAACAATTATTAATATCGCTAACTGAAACATAATAATCGTTTGATTCCAGAGAATTAATGTAGTAATAATAGTTGGTTGACCCATTTTGCCACAGGTAACTGTTATAAATATTTGCTGCTTCTAATTTAATGGAATCTGCTTTTTTTGTAACTATGGAATCGGGTCCAATATCTACCGGGTAAACTCCCCAAATATCAATAGTTTCAGTTATTTTATTGTCTAAAAAGCTATTGTCTAATTCAGGATAGATAGTAATATTCAAAGAATAACTTCCTGGAATACTTAAATCAAAATTGGGTGTAAAAGTAAAATCAAATCCTTCATCGGGTGATATTTCATAAGGAAGAGTGATGGTTTCATTGCTGGTGATCTCTTGAAAAATTAATTTAGCAGTAATTTCAAAATCCTTTAAATAGGTATTAGGGCTTGAATTTAGAATATGAATACTAACTTGTTCGCTTTCTGTTAATAGACAGCTATTTTGTGGCGCTATTATATTATCTAGAAGCCAATTGTCAGAAATAATCCGAACGGTGTCGGAAGCGGTGCTACAGCCATTTGTATCTGCCACCTCGACATAATAAGTTATTGATTCGTTTGACACAATATTTAAGGTAGAATCTTCAGTTGCATCTTGCCATTTGTAGCTTGCAAAATAATCGCTGTATGCATCAAAGTTCACAATTTCTGTAATAGCATCAATAGTATAAACAGTATCAGGTCCAATTTCAACTTCTGGTAATGGGAATATTTTAATGGCAAAATAAGAGGTGTCGTTATTATAATTTAAATCAGCATATGTTTTAGTAAACACCTTAATTGAATAAGCACCTGAATCTGCAATAAATGGAGGATTTGAAAATCGGTAAACAACCGTATCACCTATTGCAAGAGGGTCTGATAATTCAAATTGTTCAATAACTTCTGCCTGATTATTTATTTGGTAACCAACTGTTAAAAAGCAGCCAGCGATATATGTAGTATCTGCCGAGAAGTTTTTAACCTCTACTTCTAAGTATTGATTCAATTGCCTATTAACACAGGTGTCAACCGTTCCATAAACAGAGTCTATTCCCAAATCGGAAATTGATTTAACTACTTTAATGGTGTCCATTGCATAACAACCGCTATCATTTTGAATGGTTATTTCAAAATCTAATTCTGTAGTATCTACCCCAAATTCAGGAACATCGAAATATCGATCATTATGGCTTGTGTCAGCTTGAATATTCCTCCATACATAGGTACTGAACCCCGCACCAGCATCTAGAATAACTGCATCCGGAGTGAGCGTTCCAATATCGGGTCCTAAAGAGTAATTGGGTTCTCCATAAACCGAAATGGTATCTGAAATGCTATCGTTATAAACATTGGTATAAAATAAGGTGTCGCCCGTTGTGTAGGTGTAGCTTGTTAATTTGTAGTTTTCTTTGTTATATAAATTAAAACTCCCCTTAAATGTAAATTGAACCGTATCATCGATAGCCACAGGATCATCAACATAAAAGGTATCAATAAGGGTACTGTCATTATTTAAAATAACTTTTGCAAATAAGGAATCTTTGGGTAATATTTCGCGAATGCCATAATTTTTTATGGATATTTTTACTTCCTGATCGACACTTAAATAACAGTCGTCAAAAGGATGAATGATACTATCAACACCAGCATCAACAGGAGCTTCGTATATGCGAACATCATCGACAGCAAAACCTTCGTTTACAATGGTATCATTTGATTCGAACATGAAACGAAATTTCACAGCATTAAAACCTGCAATAGTATCGGGCAGGGTTTGTCTGACTTTAAACCAGCCGTTGTTAATAGAATCCCAGCCTTCGGAAGCCAGTGACGAAATGGATGGGTTGTTATACCAATTCCAGTCGAAAGAATAATCGGTATCGGTTGGAATTTGTAACCATGAGGTGCCTTCATTTAAAGAATACTGCAAAGTCAATCCATCGTTATCAGCTTCTCCATCGGCCCACAACATACATTCGAATATGGGCTGAACTGCCGATGAAAAATCAATACATGGACTTTCAAGCCAGGCACTATCATTATTTAAATAGTTGTCAGACAATAAGGTAACCCAACTTTTTGTGCCCGAAGAAGCAGAATTAATAACTGATCCAGCAGGAGTTCCATATTTCCAGGTTTCATTTTCACCAAAACCTCGCCAAAATCCATCGTTGGCTTCAAAATTTTCAGTATAAGGTAAACCATAGGTGGGAGCTGAAAAAATAACCGTATCCAATTGGTCGTTT
>JAEINW010000213.1 GCA_016342715.1 Salinivirgaceae bacterium
TTCAATACTTGAAAATAAGGTTTTAAAGATCGCTAGTAAAACCTTATTTTTTAAATATTTACCTTAGTAGCATATTATAAACAACTAACAAAGACCTTATTACCTACCTACCTACCTACCTACCTACCTACCTACCTACCTACCTACCTACCTACCGTAGGCAGGCCTTATTTTAATAAAAAACAACCGTCAGTTAGAATACAGCCTAAATGAATTACTTAATATTTTATACATTGATTCTTTTCTTATTTTTTAAATGGTACTTAAAATGGCGAAATAAACTCTACAAAAGCAAGTGCATTTTCTATTTCAACATATCATAAATAATCAACATCCTATATTTTTATAACATTGAATGTATACTTACGACCAACCCATTATATAACAAAACATATAATTTTATCACCAATAATCCATTACACGAAAGTAATAATCCCTTAAAGGTAAACTGTACTTCAAGAATCTTTTTAAATTTATCTCTCTGGCAAGGATTCAATTAAATTACTGAATAATAATCAGTTTTATTACCAATTACAGCAAAAAAACAATCATGTAACACTAATAAAACAGCTATTATGGAACCAGTGTTTTTCATCTTATGCTTGAATATATCTCTAGTTGCCTTAAGCTGGCAAATTATTCCAATACTCAATTCTTTCGTTATTAAGAATTGGTCCATTTGTAGTATACTGCTAACCTCCTTTAAATCAATTTTAGGACTTATGATTTGCCTGGAAATTATTGGATGCCACTTTTTTTGTTCAATTAAAGAAAATAATGAAGATGCGGTTCACGAAATTAAAACAGCCGAAACTAACCAGAACAACTCCCCATTTAAGCAAAAAACTTATAGAATTGAACAGAAAATGATTGCCGTTGTAATTCAGGATAATTTTTGGGATGCTTTAAAAGAAAATAAAATAAGTCCCATAATGTCAATTGAACTCTCAAAAATATACGCATGGGGCATTGATTATTTTGGTTTACAAAAAGATGATCTGTTTTATATCGTCTATGAAGAATGGTTTATGGATTCAACAGCTACTGGTATTAAAAGAATATATGTTGCCCTGTTTAATCACAAAAATGAAGATTTTTACGCTATCTATTTTCTACCTAAAACTTCTTGCGATATAAACGGACAACAAATATGTAACGGAACTAAACCTTTTCTTAAAACACCTTTAAAATATAGCAGAATAAGTTCTTACTTTTCATTGAATCGGTTTCATCCCATCTTAAAGATATATCGTCCTCATTGTGGAATTGATTATGTAGCCCAAGAAGGCACACCAGTCTATTCAGTTGGCGATGGCTTAGTATTGACAAAAGGATATCAAAAAAATGGCGCAGGAAACTACATTAAAATTAAACACGATACTATATATGTAACACAGTATGCACATCTAAAAAGTTTTGCAAAAGGATTAAAAACAGGCCAAGAGGTCTCTCAAGGTCAGGTTATTGGTTACGTTGGAAAAACCGGCTATGCTACCGGACCACATCTTGATTTTAGAATCTTTAAGAATGGTAAAGCCATTAATCCATTGACTCCTGATAAAAATGCAGAAGAAATTGTTAGCAAACTAAATCCTGAAGAATTCGACTTACTAAAAGAGTATTATTCTGTACTATTTCCAATAAAAGCTGAAGACAGAATCTTAACAAATAATTCAATCACCTTTAATTCCATAAATGGTATAGAATCGGTCTCACCACCAAGTTTTTTTACTTACGATATTAACAATCAATCATTGAAGCTAAATCAACCCATTGAGCTTTTAAGCTCCCAGTAATGGATCATTATGGTATTAAATAATACCTCATATCGGACGGTTTTTAAAATTGATTGTGGATGTAGCTAGCATTTGTATTAATAAAGAGCTTATATGCTAATTTACTATCTGTTTTTTTGCCAGCTCCCCTTTTAAACTGTTACTGAAAATACACCATGCTTTGTTAATAACAGAACAAATTAATTTATAAAAAAAAGCGTAAAAAAATGGAACTAAAAATCCTTTATACGTAAGTAAAAATCCTTTATACATAAGTAATAAGTTCATAGGATTAATAATTTTGAATAGGTGAAATTAAATGCTCTGCTTGTCTTGAATCGGAAAATATGACATTCATTCCAGGTAGGTTTAACAAACCGGTACAAGAATAACAAGCGGTTTTTACCTCTCCTTAGAGGTATATATACTAGCAAAACCGGTTAAGGTGCATGTTTTTTTGTTATGCCACTTGCCCTTACCGGTTTTTTGTTTATAAAAAAATAGATTAAAAAAATTACTTTATGGCATCATCGTGGTTTATAAAAGAAGATACTAACTGCACCTTTGATTCATTAAAATACTCTAAAATTAATAGTGAACCAACATGTAAGGGTATTCGTGAAGTTTGTGCCATTTATGCATCTGAAAAATTAATAGATGGTACTGCAAGACCCGTAATTGACAAATATCTACTTAGAGAAATTGTTCGGGCATTGTACCATAATAAATCAACAAATGCGGTAAAGCTAAAAGATTAGAAAAGCTGTAAAAGCTTGAAAATATGAATCTATATTTTCAAAACCACTGCCAGCTGACAAATGCAATGGCGTATTGTTTTTTACACCTTTTTTCTTTAGCTCCCATTCACAAGTACTTCATTTGTTTTGATCAATTTTTATTTATTGTACTTTTTGAAATCAAATTTCATATTTTATGATTCACATTTTCGCACAAAGTAGAGTTTTATCTGACTAATATTTCAAGATCTTTTGCTGCCCTGAACTCTATTATATTTTTTTCAACTATTTTTATGGGATCACCTGTTGCGGAATTACGACCAATTTTCTCGCATCTTTTAATAACGTAAACTACCCCAAAACCTACTAATTCAATTGCCTGCTTTTTACGAAGTGATTCTTTTGTGATTTCTATAAAAGCATTTAATACATTTTGAACTTCATTTTGTCTTAATCCAGATCTTGCTGCCAATGTAGCAACTAACTCATTTGATTTCATGACTCCCTTTTAAAATTTTTACAACAATCGATTATAATTATCTGTAATGAGAATTGAATTGGCCTACGCCTTTTTCGCAAGCCGACAATCATATTTAATAGTATCAGAAAGAACCAATCCTACATCCATATTCTCACAGCTCCTTATCTCAAATTGTAATGATTAAATTACAATCATTTAATTTGAATTCTCCATTATTATTGAAGTATTACACTAAACTCCAAGGCTTTAGGCGGTAAGCATTGATCGTTTTTACAAGCCATAAAGTATACAGAGCCCTTAACTGTAACCACATTATCTGTTTTTAAATTTACTATCTGAACAAAGTCTACACTATCTCGGTAAAACTCAGTTACTATACCAAATACCCTCTCATATTTTTTTTTAAGATTTCCTATTTCTTTGACTTTACCTACCTGGACTACTGAAGAATTTGGGATAAATGTTATCTGAGTTGGCAAAGCTCCTCCCTCTGGCGATGTTTGCGCATAAATTTGCCAATCATAATCAATGCTTGCTGTTAAATGAATTTCAAAGGTATTCTTACTAACTTTTTTTGCAGAAAATTCCCATGCCACTGGTTCAAAACCCTGAGCTGACAAAATAAGTGTTGCAAACATTATCATGCCAAAAATTAAAAAAAATCGTTTCATCTCTTCAATATTATTTTCTTTTCAATTATCGCTTTTATATTCTTTTCCTGTTAACAATTGACATATTATATATACTTTATCTGCAATCATAAATCAATATATATGGTTAACGAATTCATATTTTTTACTTAATCATTATGTTAATCCTAATCAATCAACTAATTCGTGTCTGTCCACAAAGTCGCTTTTTACCGGAATAGTCATCGGATGACTTCATAAATAATTGACAATCAGCTCGAATGTTTTAGGACATGTAAAAACTGAGTCATCCGATGACTTTATAAACAAACTCTAATTAATTAAGTTTGCTATCCCAAGTTTGTTTATTCTTCAGGGTTCATAACCAATTCAATTATATTGCCTGACGAAAATATTTCCTTTGCAAATTGGTGTACCATTTCAGGAGTTACTGTTGTTACTACCTTTTCATAGTTGCTACGTTCATCAACACCATAAACAAAAAGGGTAGTAGCTGTTCTGGACCAATAGTCGGCATTTTGATTGCTTAGGTTTTCACTGTGCCTTTTTAACAGGTTCATTTTTACCTTATCTACATTTTCCTTATTAGGCCCTTGCGTCATCATTTTTTCAAGCTCACTATACACAATTTTAATAAGGGTATCCTGTTTAAGCGGATCAGTATTAAAGGATATTTGAAAAAAATATCTTTCCTGCGGAATTTTTAACATACCCCCTCTCACAGATACACCATAAGCACCACCCTCTTTTTCGCGAATGGTTTCCAGATAAATGGTACCAAGAATATTTTCCAGATAATTAATCAACACAATGTTTTCAAGAGTGTAAGCTAGTTTCCCGGAATAAAAAACCGCAACGGTTGTTTTGGGAGTTTTCATTTTATGAGAAAAGTGTTTTTTTATGATCCCCTCTGGTGGATATATTCCATGATCGATAATTTTTTCTCTGCTTTTTGATGTTGGAAGGCCACCCAAATAGTTTTCTACCAACGGCTTGATACTGTCGAGCTCCATGTTTCCGGTTATAAAAAAGGTGAAATCGGCCGCATTGCAGAACCGTTGTTTGTATGTTTTCAGCGTTTTTTGAAAATCTACCTGATTAAGTATTACTGTATCGAGCTTCCTGTTTCTTGCATTATAATAATTAATCATTGTAAATAAGCTATCCTGAAAAATCTGGTCAGGATTTAATGATTTAATTTTAATCTCATCAATCATAGCCGATCTAACATTATTAAATATATTGGTGTCTTTTCCGGGGCTGGTAAAACGCAGATAGGTTAATTGCAACATGGTTTCTATATCATTTATTGAACTGCTTCCACTAATAAATTCAAAATAATCTTTAACAAAGATAGTTGCACTGGCCATTTTACCTGATAATATTTTGTTTTTTTCGGATTCAGTAAATTCACCTGTTCCCATTCTGTTAAAAAGCCCTAAAGCAACTGTTGAAGTTAAATCTTCAAGTGGAAGCAACGATTTACCTCCAGGGCTATGAGCATATAAAACAACCTTATCCTCGTCGTAACCGGTATTTTTAACCTGTACTTTTACCCCATTTGAAAGGGTCCATTCTACATATCCAAAAGGTTTTTGTACGGTCTTTATTACTTTTCCCGGAATCGGCTGTACCGCTATAAGCGGACCTGTTACCTCCTTATAAACATAAGGATCCAGTTTGGACTCTTTTACTTTATCCCAAATAGTTAAAAGTTGTTTTTCAGAGGGAAGTGTAATTCCTTCTTTTTCGGGTCCGGTAACGTAAATTACCATGTTGGTATCTGAAATATATTGTTTTGCCCAATAGTTAACAGAATCCAACGGTAATTCTGTTAACAACTCTTTAGTTGTTTTATATTCCCACTCAATGCCTGGAGAAGGTTCGTTATACAAAAAATGCTGGGTATATTCATTCACAAAACTGCCGTTATTTGTGTTCCCCTTGTCGGCATAGGTGCTTTCCAATACAACTAATTTATTTTTAATAATCCGTTCGAGCTCCGGTTGTGTAAAACCAAAATCTTGCATACGTCTACTTTCAGTAAGCATTGCCTGTAATGCATTTTCAACATTGCTATTTACCGGAATCCCACTTACAGTCCAGGCCTTTTTTATATTCGAAACCAGAAAATTACTCACACGTCCATCGGCATAATCAAACGGTGGATTCTGTTTTAAATAAAGTTCTGAAAGCCGGTTATTAAACATACTACTAATCAAACCATTAATCAGGATATACCTATAGTAGGATTTAGACAGCTTTCTTTCTTTTGGAACGTCTTTCAGTTTCCAAAACACGGTTACTGAAGTTGATGTAACTTCGGGGTCGGAAGCAATTGCAACAATTGGAGTCACGTTATCGGGAACATTAAAATAGACACGCTTGGCAGGACTATGCGGAGCTGGGATATCTTCAAACAGTTGTCTGATCTTCTTTTCAATTACATCCACATCAATATCACCTACTATTATAATCCCCTGCAAATCGGGACGATACCATTTTTTGTAATAATCACGGATTGCCTGATGCGGAAAATTATTAATTACATCAATACTGCCAATGGGTAAGCGGTTAGTATAAGGGCTTCCTTTATAGATTATGGGAAGGGTTTGCTCAAACAACCGACGCCCACCGGAAGCCGACGCTCTCCATTCCTCCCGGATCACCCCGCGTTCATCGTCAATATCTTTACCCTTTAGTGTTACAAAACCTGACCAGTCGTGTAAAATCAATAAGGCGGTATCTATAATACCTTCTCTGCCTACAGGAATATTGGTAAGTAAGTATACCGTTTCGTCAATACCTGTATAGGCATTAATATTGGCTCCGAATTTTATTCCCTTTTGTTCTAATTCTGAAATTAGCGAATTACCTGGAAAATTCTTGGTACCATTAAAACACATATGCTCCAGAAAATGTGCTAACCCTCTTTGATGTTCCTCTTCAAGTATTGATCCAACTTTTTGTACAATATAAAAATCGGCTCGTTGTTCCGGCTTATTATTGTGTCTGATGTAATAGGTGAGTCCATTGCTTAATTTTCCTATTCTAACTGCCGGATCCATCGGGATTGGTTCCTCCAGCTGTGCCTTTACATTTAAAGTTAAAAGAATAATAACTACTAATAAAAAGCTATTTGATTTTTTCATTATAATAAAATAAAGTTAATTTTTAATTTACAATTTAATTTATCTACATTTTTTTTAATATTTTAATATCAAATTACTATGGAACTCTCTCCTGATATCCATCGGGATTATTACTCATTCTATTTGATTGGGCATTTGTGATCTATTTAATACAATTTGTTTCTTAGAACTAGTCATTCTTTCTACTTCCCTCGCATAATTGTTTCATTTATCAAGCTATTATAGAAATATAATAAAACCATCAGTTCCGATGATATGAAGCACCGGTATTTTATTCTTATGGGTTTTTAGTAACCACAAACATATTAACTTCCCTGACACCATCTTTTAAAGCAAACCCTCTGGTATCAAGGGCTTGTCTTAACGAAGGGGCATCATCCCATTTATCAAGGAATTCAATCGTTCCGTTAAAATTTGACCCATCAACCACGGGAGGAATAAAAGCAACCTGTCCTGCATAACCAAAGGAATTTATGTCTGTTATCACATCCTTTAAAGGAGTTAAACGCCATGAAGGAAGGCTATCTTTATTAATCTCTTTTTGAATCTGATTAAAATTGTCCGATTTTACTAGTATCAAACAATTTACCTGACGTTTTTCCCATCGCCCCTTTATACCAAAGGTCATATCCATATCGTGAATAACTTTTTGGTAACGCTCTTTTTTGCTTACCTTTTCTGATACAACCGATTCATAACAAATGCCATGCTCCTGCATCCAAACTGCATAATAGCCATATTCATGTTTATAGCTGTATTTTGATGGATCATTAACTTCCCAAATAACAAAATTTGTGAATATACGTCCAACACCTGGAGTCGCATAGTTCCACGCAATCTGATAAATATCAAGTATGGACTGGTTAATAAAATATGTTCTAATGGTATGCTTTATAGTATCGGCCACCGTACTACTTTTTGGTTCAACCCCATCCAATACACCTCCTATGGCAGAATAACCTGATATATCTTTGGCCTTTACCTGTCTGGTTTTTATATTAAATATGGGTTGGGCATAATCATAATCCATTACATCTGCTTTTACAGGCCAATCCACCTCTCTTCCATCAAGAATGCTTTGAATATTTTCTTTATTAACATATTCTTTTCCTGTAATGGCTTTTACCTGCCCCTTATATATCCATACCAAGTGTGATGTTAGCTTATACCGGAACCATGAAGACAATAAGGAGTCTTCGATAATCCATGGTAGTTCTGCATAATAAATTTCATTTTTATTAAAATACTTGCGCATATCTGCTTCCACTTCATAGGTTACAGGAAAGATTTTTATTTTATCCCCAAAATAGCGTTGCAGGCTATCCATTTTCGGAAGAGCCATAAGGCAACCTCCGCAACGAGTACTTAAAAAATCAAGTATTAGCAACTGATTATTAAAATCTGACAGCTTAGCACTTTTTATCTCGCTATGCCTGTCCATTATTTTTGTAATGGCAATATCAGGTACTTTTTCACCTATGGTAAGATTCCTGACTTCTGTCTTATTTAAAGGATTTTGCTGGCAAGCTAGTGAAAAAAAAAGAGTCAGCAAAAATATTATTATGGTGTGTCTGTTTTTCATTTTTAATATCCATTAAATTACACAATATTCATTTTCATTTTTTATTGGACAACACGGTACGTATTTGCTACAAAAAAAATACAATAGCATTAACATATCTTAACAAATTCAGAATAGCATAAAAAATAGGCTACAGTTGGATTTTTCATTTAATTTGAGATGCTTTGCTTCCAAATACGCCCAGATATCGGAAGCTGTTATAACTTCACAAACCAGATTCTTTAAAAAAAACCCAAACCATAACCCATTGGTTTTTCACTACATTTCCCTGTCACTAAGCCCTTACATACCTATGTATGCTTGTTTCAAGTTTAATCCTGTTCTTTTTTATTCGCTGGCGATAAGAATCTTAATTACTCTCTTCAAAATCGTTTAGTTACCGTTATATCACTTCGTTCGTGAGATCGCTTCGCTTAGTTACTCACTTCGTTCGTGAGATCGCTTCGCTTAGTTGTTTGCTAAGTTATTCTAGTTCAATTTCATATAATACTTAGCTTTGCTGAGCTCGTCATTCTTCTTCCTTCCCTTGCAAGAGGGGTTTCATTTTATTATAATTATATATACGCATCCTTTTTTTACATAACACTCACTCTACAAGCTAAGCCTGCTAAAAGAGAAATGAAGCTGTCTGTTTTACATGAAGAAAAACTACTACTAATCTACTACTAACTTTAACTATTATTTGAAAATTTACCACTTTATTTTATAAATAAAACAAAGTTTTACAGTGTTTTTTTCAACTTAAAAGTGTACCAGTATTTCAATCCAAAAGTATACCATTTTATTTAAAATAAAAAGATAGT
>JAEINW010000214.1 GCA_016342715.1 Salinivirgaceae bacterium
AACACAATTAAAAAATAATGTGAGAGTGAGGCAACAACCGAGTGATAACGAGTTCGTGAATGCAAATAAAAATAATAGTTGCCATGAACAAATGTTACAAAAAATAAATTGAAATACATAAGTTACCGAAATACAAAGTATTAATCAAAGTTTATACACGTGAAAACAATCATTCAATTATTTGAGGAGAACGTTGCAAAGTATCCAAACAATGTAATGTTGATGGAGAAAAAAACAGATAGCTACGAATCGACAACTTATAAAGAATCTTTGGAGTTAATTACAACTTATGCAGCTGGCTTGCTTAGTTTGGGAATCAAAAAAGGGGATCGTTTGGCTTTATTGTCTGAAGGTAGAAATGATTGGGTTTGTGGCGAACTTGCGGTACTTTATACCGGAGCAATAAATGTTCCTTTATCAATAAAGTTGGAAGCTTCAGAATTGAAATTCCGTTTGCAACATTCAGAAACCCGGATGATTATTGTTTCAAAAAGTCAGGCTCCAAAATTTGAAGAAATAAGAGAGGAATTGCCTGATTTAGAAAAGGTGATTTATTTAGACAGAAAAGACCAGCTCTCTGAAAAGGATTTAACATGGAGTCAAATTTATAATTTAGGTGTTGCTTTTAATAAAGAAAATCCTGAAGCTGTTGCCTTATCAAAAAATAGTGTGGTTGGCGATGATTATGCCAATATTACGTATACTTCAGGAACAACTGCCGATCCTAAAGGGATTATTCTTTCGCACAGAAATTATACTGCAAATGTTGAGCAAGCATTATCGTTAATGACCATTCCTGATAATTTTAAGACTTTGTTGATTCTTCCCTTGGATCATTGTTTTGCACATGTGGCTGGTATTTATAGTTTTATTGCCAATGGAGCAAGTATGGGTTTTATTCAAATGGGTGAAAGCCCTTTAATGACTCTAAAAAACATACCTATTAATATAAAAGAAATAAAACCAAATATTCTTTTAAGTGTGCCTGCTTTAGCTAAAAACTTTAAAAAGAATATTGAAAAAGGTATAGCTGATAAAGGTAAGTTTACAGAGAATTTCTTTAATTACGCCTTAAAAGTTACCTATAAATATAATAAAGAAGGATTTAATAAAGGAAAAGGATTAAATGCACTTAGAGGACCATTAGTAAAGCTATTTAATAAAATATTATTTAGTAAAATTAGAGAGGTTTTTGGAGGCAATTTACAATTTTTTATTGGGGGAGGTGCCTTACTCGACATTGAATTGCAGCGTTTTTATTATGCCATTGGGATTCCAATGATGCAGGGATATGGATTGTCGGAGGCAACGCCTGTAATATCATCGAATTCGTTACGAAAGCATAAATTGGGTTCAAGTGGTTATTTGGTTAAACCTTTAGATATTAAAATTTGCGATGATCTTGGAAAGGAATTGCCTATTGGTGAAAAAGGAGAAATTGTTATTCGTGGTGAGAATGTTATGAAAGGCTATTGGAGGAATGATTCGGCAACTGCCGAGACTATAAAAGATGGCTGGTTACATACGGGTGATTTAGGATATCTTGATAAAGATGGATTTTTATATGTGTTAGGTCGTTTTAAAAGTTTACTTATTAGTAATGATGGCGAAAAATACTCACCCGAATCTATTGAAGAAATGCTGGTTTCAAAATCACCATTTATTGAGCAAGTAATGCTGCATAATAATCAAGACCCTTATACTATTGGCTTGATGGTGCCTAATAAAGAAATATTAAAAAAGCACATTGAAGAAAAGGGATTTAACATAAGCAATGAAAAGGGAAAAGAGGAAGCTTTAAGTGTACTTCAACAAGAAATAAATCATTTTAAAAAAGGGGGTAAGTTTCACGGTGAATTCCCTGAGCGTTGGTTGCCTGCTGCAGTAGCAGTTCTTGATGAACCATTTACAGAACAAAACAAATTTATTAATAGTACAATGAAAATGGTTCGTGGAAAAATTACCGAACACTATCGCGAACGCATTGAATATTTATATACACCTGAAGCAAAAAATATTGTTAATGAAATTAACAAACGAACCTTTGAAAGGAATTAAAAAGAAGAAATTTAGATTATTTAAAAGTGGGGAAATTCTCCGCTTTTTTTATTCATGGAACCCAAAATCAACAGTCATCGCCTGAAAATATTCATTCAAATCTTTATCAGGTCCAAGAGGCTTAGTTATAAATATTCTTCGAATCATTGATTCGATATCTTTATATAATTCAGGGTTTTTATGCTCAAATATGAAAATGTATGTGCCTATTTCTTTAACGGCATTATAAAATTCTTCTTTATCTCCATCAATTAATGAAGTAAAACGTTGTTCATATTGATCGATAATTTGTTCGAATTCGCTTACCAATTCTTTAGCCTTTGTTGTAAGGCTATAAACTCCAAACGATTTAAGTATTGGAATATTAGTAATATAACCAAGCTCACGCAAGGGTTGCAATAGTTTGCTCTTAATATAAGCACTAGGCATGCTATATCTTTTTAAAACAAAATTTGAAAGAATTTTAAGTTGGATATTCCTAACATCGGAAAAAGGTGAAAGGAAATTCTTTTCAAAAACAGCCGCTTCGTAATTCAGAAAATTAATATCCTTTGAAAGATGGGTGTATTTTTGAGTTTTTCTGGAGCGATCGTTTGGAAAAATTCTTTTTTTATGAAGAGTTAATACTCTACGGATAATCAAATCACGAATAACAAAAGAAAGAGCTTCATTTATTTTAAGCTTTTTAGGATTTTGTAAAAAAACGACCTGAGCAGGTAAAAGTTCCGTATTCAGCATGTTTCAAATGAATTATTTTCAATTTTTGGTTATTATCGACAAGTTAATTAAAAATTATTTGATTTGATAAATTTTGTTTCAATTATTTTAGAGCCTAGTGTAATGTGTTTAATAATATATGAACTATAAAAAGCTAGTGTTATGTGCTTAATGTTAAGTTTATATCTTTGCTAAAACCCTTTTTAATCATTATTAAATAATTTGTATAATATCACTAATATGGCTACAAAACTTGTAAAAAATGCAGTTGGAAGAATGGTTCCTACTGAAATAAATAACGAAATAGCTGTTCCGTTTAAAGGAGTTGGTAAATATAAACCAGAAGGTAAAAAAGCAGCACCAAGTATTTCTTCCTGTAATGATTATCCATTAGATGGCAACAAACAAGTTGCATCATTAGAAGAAGCTTTAAAAAAATCAGGATTAAAAGATGGGATGACTATTTCAACGCATCATCACTTTAGAAATGGCGACTTACTTGCAAATATGATTTTTGATATCGCAAAGAAATTGGGAGTGAAAAATCTTCGTTGGTATCCATCGGCTTCTTTTCCTTGTCATGAGCATTTAATTCAATATCTTGAAGATGGAACCATTAGCCATATTGAGGGTAGTATGAATGGGGTGTTAGGGAAATTCTGTTCTCAAGGAAAAATGAGTAAAACCGCAATTTTACGTTCGCATGGAGGAAGGTATCAAGCCATTCAGGATGGCGAAGTTAAAGTTGATATTGCGGTGATTGGTGCTGGTACAGCAGATTCGTTTGGGAATGCAAATGGTGTAAGCGGTCCATCAGCGAGTGGGTTGTTAGGTTTTGCTTTGGGCGATTCGCAATATGCCAGTAAAGTGATTGTGGTTACTGATAATATGATTCCTTTTCCTTGTTACCCCTGGCAAATTCAAGGAGGTAATGTTGATTATACCGTACTTCTTGACAAAGTTGGTATTCCTGAAAAAATTGTTTCGGGTACCACTGAGGTTACAAAGAGTCCTGATCGATTGCTAATTGCTGAATTAACCGCTAAATTTTGTGAAGAGGCTGGATTAATTAAAGATGGTTTTTCTTTTCAAGCAGGAGCAGGGGGAACATCGCTTTCTATCGGTAATTTTTTTGGTGATATAATGCGCCGTAAAGGAATTAAAGCGCGTTTTGCTCGTGGCGGAAGTAACAAGTATTTGGTTGATATGCTTGAAGAAGGTTTGGTTGAATATATTTTAGATGGTCAAACTTTTGATTTAGAAGGTGTGCGATCGATGCGCGAAAATCCAAATCATGTGGATACAAGCCCATTTACCAGCTATAATTATCATGGAAAGGGAAATTTTGCAGGAATGGTTGATATTGCCATTTTAGGCGCAACAGAGGTTGATGTGAATTTTAATGCAAACGTAGTTACTCATTCCGATGGATATTTATTACATGGCATTGGAGGTTGGCAAAACTGCTTGTTTTCAAAAAATGTAATTCTTCCTATTCCGTTGTTTCGAGATAGAATTTCGGTAATTAGAGAGGAAGTAACCACTATTTGTGGCCCTGGTGAATTGATTGATATAATTGTTACCGAAAGAGGCATTGCAATTAATCCTAAGAGAACCGATTTAATTGAAAAAATGAAAGGTTCAAAATTACCTATAAAAACTATTCAGGAACTAAAGGCCGAAGCTGATGCAATTTGTGGACCTGCACAAAAACCGGTGTTGTCTGATGAAATTGTTGCTGCCATAAAGTGGGTAGATGGAACGGTAATTGATGTGGTTAGAAAGGTTATCGATTAATTTAAAAATAATATATGCTAAAGTCGTTTTTTTTAATAAAGCGACTTTACTTTTTCCTTCATTTTTGCCTACATTTGATTAACAAAACAATGTGATTAAGATTTAGCCTTATGAGATTGATGAAAAGAAATTTCATCATAATTTTTGCATATGTTGTATTTTTATTAGTTGCCTCATCATTTGTGTTTTATTTTGGGTATAAAAATAATTATCCCAACTTCAAATCGATGCCGGTTGCTGAGAAAGGTGTATTAGATTTAACATCCTATGATTTTTCTAAACACAAGCTAATTAAGCTGTCAGGACAAGCTGAATTTTATTATAATCAATTATTAACCCCTCAAGAACTAAACGATTCAATACCCGATAATTTATCTGGCTATCAAGATATTTATGGAGTTTGGAACGATTTTAAAATTAATAACTTACCCATTGGAGCAAAAGGATTTGCTACATACCGGTATAAAATAATGATTCCCGATAGTCAATTGTATGGGATAAAAATAAAGGAATTTGATTGTGCCTATAATATTTGGATAAATGGTTTTGGTCCCATGTCGGCTGGAATAGTGGCTGCTAAAAAAGAAAATTATAAACCCTCATGGAAACGGAACGAATTTTATATAACCGCACGAAATAATGAATTAGATATTGTAATTCAAATAGCAAATTTTAGCCATAGGAAAGGTGGCCCCGAAGATTCAATAATTTTAGGGAAGGGGAGAGATTTATTACAGTATAAAACAAAAAGAATTGCCATTGAATATATATTGTTCGGTATTCTTGCTATTATGGCTATATATCATTTGGTGTTGTTTTTTTACCGTCCAACAGATAAGTCGATCTTGTATTTTAGTTTATTAAATGTAGCAATGACTTTTCGTTTGCTTACAACAGGCGAAAAAATATTCTTGGATTTATTTCCATCCTTTTCTTGGATTGCAGCAGTTAGGATAGAGTATATCTCATATACTTTAGCTGTACCAGCTTTTTTTTATTTTATATATTCTTTGTATAACGATGAAATAAATAAGATTTATGTAAAAATAGTTGGTTGGATAGCCATTTCTTTTACCTTCTTTATTTTAATAATGCCATCTACTATTTTTTCCTACACTCCATTAATTTATCAAATGGTTGTTGTTGTGGGGGCGTCTTATATTTTATATGTTTTGGTTATTGCCATGCTTAAACGTCGCGATCATGCATTTGTAATTTTTGGTGGTTATTTTCTTTTCTTTTTAATAATAATGAATGATTTGTTGTATTATAATAAATTTTTAAACACTTCATTTATAATGCCTTTGGGCTTATTTATTATGGTTTTCTCACAAGCTTTTGTCTTATCAAAAAAAACATCTAAAGCATTTACTGATGTTGAAAGGCTATCATCAACTTTAGATAAATATAACAAAGAGCTTGAAGATATGGTTGATGAAAGAGTTATGGAGGTGAAAAAACAAAGCCATGAAATTGAAGAGCAGAAAGAAATTTTATTTCATCAAGCAGAGGAACTTAAACAAATATATAACAAGCTGGTTGATTTAGATAAGTTTAAAGAGAATATGACCCATATGATTGTTCATGACTTGAAAAATCCATTAAATGTTGTTTTAAATCAAACAAAGGATGCTGTTGTTCGCTTGGCTGGTAATCAGATGCTTAATTTGGTTCGTAATATTCTTGATGTGCAAAAGTATGAAGAGACCAAAATGGAACTCAATTTTGAGAGAAATTCTATTTCATTGGTTATTAAAAATGCCATTGAACAAGTTCGTATTTTGCTTGAAAAGAAGAATGTGACCCTTGAAAATAATATAAATACATCGGGTCGATTTAATTTTGATTTAGCCATAATTGAACGGGTTGTCGTAAATCTTTTATCAAATGCCGTATCCTATGTTCCTGACCATGGATTAATTAAACTAAACTATAAATTAGAGGGAAACGATATTTACATAGAGTTTTTTAATAGTGGACCAAATGTTCCTGAAGATGAAAAAGACTATATCTTCTCAAAGTACGGTCATGAAAAGGGACATAAAAGTTTTTTCACTGCTTCAACAGGTTTAGGTTTAACGTTTAGTAAATTTGCTATTGATGCACATAAAGGGAGTATAGGATTTTACAATCATAAAAATGAAGGTGTTACTTTTTGCTTTTCGTTACCAATTGGTGAACATGATACCGGTAGTTTTGATCAAAATATTTCATTCTTACGTAATAGTCATATACACGAAGAGGTGGAGCTTGATTTATTAAATGTTTTAACTATTGCCGACAAAGATTACCTTAATACGATTCGTGAAGATTTAAAAGGCTTAGAAATTTATGAAATAACTAAATATAAAGCAGCTCTTAAAAAAATAAATCAAAGCTTTTCGGTGGGTGTTTATATTTGGCTTGAAAGTGTACAAAAAGCTTTACAAGCTATTGATGAAGAGAGGCTTAAATCATTAATTAAACTGCTTGATTAAAAAAAAGTTCGACATCAGGTAGATGCCGAACTCTTTGAACTACTACTAACTACTACTACTACTTAGTTTTTAACTATCTTATGAATTTTTGATGTTTTATCATAGTAGTTGACCTTTATGAGAAAGATTCCTTGCTGTTCAGTTTCGATATTAATAGTTTGTGTAGCACTTACAATTTCATTTTTTGTAATTAACTGGCCTAAACTATTATAGATTTCAAATGATTCAATTGAATTAATATTTTCGAATTCTATAGTTAAGTTATTGGTAAATGGATTTGGATAGATCCTTGTTTTTGCATTACGACTATCATTAACTCCAACAATAACATATGGCTCTGAAAATCTTGTGCAACCTGTAGGATTTGATATAACAACTTCGTAGGAGCCTGAAATTACATCTTCTAGTAAAATGTAGCCAGGGTGTTCATCTAATCCCATGGTATTCATGTCAATTAATGCGCCATCTAAATACCATACATAATCATAAACTCTGCCATATGCTCCAAAAGGATTTGCAAATAATGCATATTCATCTATATCAATAAATGCTTCTGGCATCATCTGAACAGTTGGTCCAGCACCTGATGAATGTGGAATTGAAGGACATTTTTCAGGATATGCAGTTACAATCCAAACTCCAGGGTAATTCGCCCAGGCTGTATCATTATCAAAGCCATCAGCAAGCACTCCATCAACATACCATTCAATTTTTGACCATTCTCCAGGATATGCGATATGCACCAACGTTGAATCTCCTTCATCGCAAAGCTCTGAATTACCATAGGAAGCAACTGCAGGATCCTGGAATACCCAACCATCAATGGTTTTATAGTCAGAGAAACCAGCACAAATCTCATCATTGTCCATGATAGAATCAACCCTGATTTTGTAGTGAAGCTTATCGTTATCAACACCATTTATAAAGCGATAGTTTGCTTGTGTAGCATCAGTTATAGGTTCCCATTCATCCGTTGTTGAATTTATTGGAAACAGTTTCCCATACCACTGGTAATTGTTATAACTTGTTGGGTTTGCAACCATTAAGCTAACAGTATCTCCTTTACAGAATATTCTATGGTTAGGATCGTTATTATATTCTTCTCCTTCTGGATTAACAGTGTAGGTTGGTTTTACACGATAATCAATAACTGCTGAATCATTGTTCATTATTGGCGCTGCACTTTCACATAGGGTTGAAGCAATTTCTATATCGTAATATCCAACCATAGTTGCTTTATATTCTTGCTCTGTTGCACCTTCAATTATTTCCCCATTATAATACCACTGGTAGCTAACATCATTTGAGTAAACTTTTAAAGTTATGGTGTCTCCCATGCAGATAATTCCATCCCAAGGATTCATACTTATATATGGAGCATATAATGCAAATTCCTGGATAGTTTTCGCATAAGATTCATCTTCGCATCCATTAAGTGAAGTTTTTACCCAATAATATCGCGTTTCTGCTGGAACATCTATTTCAATAACTGAATCTGTTGCTCCTGATATTTCAACAGCAGAGCTTATATCATTTACATCATTAAAATACCATTGATAGGTATCGTAACCACCAACTTCACCATTCCACCCTGGTTTGGCTTCTAAAGTTACAGTTCCACCAGGACAAAGTAATGCATCATCTTTTATGCTAATGTTTGGTTGATCAGCAAAAGTTAATTCAATAGTATTTGATTCAAATTCAGTATTTGGGTCAAGTTCTGTGGTTACTTTCACGTTATATGAACCTGTTCCACCTGGATAATTTGCTCCGGCTTCAAATGATGCTGAAGTCGCTCCCCATATTAAAGAACCGTCTTTATACCATTGATAGCTTGAATAGGCTTGATTGCTTAATTCCAGAGAAATTATGGCATCTCTACAAACAAAGGTTTCTGTAGGTTCAATTATTTCTGGTTTTGAATACAAAGAATCATTAATTAAAAAACGATTTGATTGAGCTATACAACCAGAGTTTGTAATAATTTCAATTCCATAATATATATCTTCAGATGTAATTGTTACGTTATAATTACTTGAATTAGCTCCTGAAATTGCTTCCATTTCAATGGTTGTGTTTGAAGCTTGAAGCCATTGGTAATTATCGTATTCTAGAGTCGTTT
>JAEINW010000215.1 GCA_016342715.1 Salinivirgaceae bacterium
TTTGCCAATATAAGATTTAATAAAGTTAAAGCGAATAGCAAGAATATTCGTAGTGAACCAAAACTCATGGTCTTATGTGAAATCATCCGCTCCGTTTTCATTGTAATCATTAATGTTATCATTGCTATTGAAAGAATAACATTAATTTGATTTGTAAGAATATTTGATCTTTGATCAAGCGTTGATTCAGTATCGATAATTCCTAAATAGGAAAGTTTTCTCCAAAGAGTTTTCATTGTAATTATTCTTATAAAATAAACCTTGAATTTGAAAGAATGAAACGAGGTTTATAAATTTAAGTTTAATATTTTCATCATTCGCTTAAATTCCTCACTTTCATTTGCAGGAATTAATATTTCTTGATTTGTAATAGGGTGAACAAAACTAAGATCCGAAGCATGCAACATCATGCTTGTTAGATTCCATTTTTCTTTAAATAGTTTATTTTGTTTGTTGCAACCATGTGGCCTATCGCCAATTATTGGATGTAAAATATGCGCAAAATGTTTGCGTATTTGATGCATACGCCCTGTTTGTGGTGTTACTTCAACCAAGGAATAACGGGAAGTTGTAAATTTTCCAAAGGCAAGGTCAATTTCTGATTGTGTTAATGTTTTGAATTCAGAAATGGCTTCCTGCGTTTTTCCTTTCTCATTGGTTAAGGGATAGTCAATAATGCCAGCATCATTAGTAAATCCACGAACAATTGCCAAATATTTTTTTTTGACCATGTTTGATTGAAATTGCTGCTGCATTAAACTATTTACTTCTTCATTTAATGAGAATAATAATACGCCGCTGGTTTTGCGATCAATTCTATGGCAAGGAAAAACATAATGTTCAATTTGGTTTCTTAATTTCTGCAAGGCGTATTCGTCAGCTTCTCCTGCATATTTCGATCGATGCACCAATAATCCGTGAGGTTTATTAATAGCTATTAAATATTCATCTCTATAGATTATTTCTAAATCCAATATCATTAATTTTTTGGCAAATATGGGAATTTAAAATCAAAAAAAGAGGATGTCAAAAAAAGTTATAAAAATTTATTCTTCTCTTGATTTTTTCTAAGGGTAGCCTTGCGTGTTCTTTGTGAAAATTTGTGTAATAATTGATTAATAATATAACACAAAGATGCGCGAAGCTTTCACAAAAAGCCACAAAGACTTTTTGTTCAGCTTCTTAATAATATTTCAAAATACAGTATTTTTATCCAAAAATATCTTTGAGTTTTTTGGCATAGCGGCGGCTAATAATAACGGGTTCTTCAATTCCTTTAAGTTTAACTCTGTATGAGTAATTAAACCATTTTTCCATATCTTCAATAAAATCGGTATTAATTATGGAGTTGCGGTGAACCCTGCAAAAATATTTTTCAGGCAATCGTTGTTCCCATTCTTTCATGGTTTTTGTAACCAAGCCTTTTGTAGCTGTATTTGTAGTTACGTAGGTATAATCGCCCTCACTCTGAATTAATATTATAGAATTTATTTTTATGAATTGAACTTTAGTTCCTACGGTTGTGAATAGTCGGTCATTGTAATTTAGCAGCTCATTTATTTTTTCAGAAATAGCTTCATTTTCTTGGTTTTCTTGTTCAATTCTTTCTAATGATTTTTTTAGACGATCGTTTGTTACGGGTTTCATTAAATAGTCGAGTGCATTTATTTCAAAGGCGCGCAAGGCGTATTCATCGTAGGCAGTTACAAATATTATTTTGCCAGGAAAATCAATTTGCTCAATCAAATCAAAACCCGATTGACCCGGCATTTGTATATCAAGAAAAACCAGGTCTGGTTTAAGTTCCTCAATGGCTATAATGGCTGAAGGAACATCTTCTGCTTCACCCACCAATTCTAATTCAGGGAATTCAGCCAGCATATTTATGAGTCCTTTTCTGGCAAGCCGTTCGTCGTCAACTACCAGGACTTTATATTTTTTATTAGCCATGTAAATAAGCTTCTTTAATTTCTATACGAATGCAAATATTGTGTTCACTTACTATTGTTTCAAATCGATAGTTATCTTCATAGGCATTTTCAAGACGTTTCTCCACATTTTTCAATCCAGTTCCTGTTCCTCCCGAATGATTTTCGTCACCATTTCTTTCGATCCATTTGCCAGAGTTGCAAATTTCAAGCATTAGCCCAACTCCAGTTTTTTGAGCCCCAACACTTATTTTTAGCGGCATGGTGCTAGTTTTCATTCCATATTTAACCGCATTTTCAATTAATGGATGCAGTAAGAAACTTAAGATTTGAAGATTTTTAGTGTTATCAGCAATGTTATAGGAGATCTCTAATTTTTCTTCAAAA
Organism: Salinivirgaceae bacterium; assembly: GCA_016342715.1. Classification (GTDB taxonomy): domain Bacteria; phylum Bacteroidota; class Bacteroidia; order Bacteroidales; family SZUA-534; genus JAEINW01. The sequence goes on from JAEINW010000215.1 coordinate 2,316, forward strand.
CGCTTTTTTTCAATTGAAAAATAATGTTTAACGGCCTCTAATTCGTTTGATAAAGTTACAAAAGTAGTGTCTTTATGCAACAAGGAATAGCGTAAAAATTCAGATAGCTCAGTAATCATTTCCTTTGCATGATCTTGATTCTCATCAACCAAAGCGCGTATTGAATTTAATGAATTAAATAAAAAGTGCGGATTTAGTTGGTAACGTAGCATTGCCATTTGAGCTTTTTGAGCCATCATTTCAGCATCACGAGATCTTCCCTTTTCTTGTTGCCAATCAAAAGCATATTTTATTCCAAAATAGAGGGCACTCCATCCGGTAAATACAACTAAGTGGTTGTAATTACCCATAATAAAGTAGCGAAATGAAAGGCGCGCTTTTAAAACCATAGCACCTTTTTCTCCCCAAAAATAATGGCTTACATATAAATCGATAAAATGCATGAGCGCCGAAATAGAAAAGGAAGCAAGCAATATAATAACAGGAAGCCAAATTAGCTTTTCAATTTTATTATAAAAATATCTATAAATATATCGTAGAATAAGCGTGAAAAGGAAAGCCAGAATATAGGTTAAACTAAAAAGCAGAAAATTTTTTAAATCAAAAGTTTCCTGTTTGTCTCCCCATTTCATTTTGCCAAAATAAAATATCAAAACATAGCTTATGTAATAGAGAGCCCATCCTACCGTTTGGAGTATCCAAAAGAGCTTGTTTGTTCTGAGATTGTGCATGTTTCTGAATTTTAAAACAATATTAGTGCATCTAATAATATAATAAAAGTAATTTATTGATGAGTGGTTAAATAAACCGATGAGTGGTTAAGTTTTTATTAGCTGATTTTTATATCAATACGGCAGATTGTGGTTTATAAAAAAAATCAAATGTAACAATAGTAAATAATTAAAGTCTTTAATGATAAATTCGAAATTTGCACCCAATGTGTTTGATGTAAAATATTTCCATTCATCGACTGTATTGACCGCTTATCGAAAATAACTGTTAATGTTAAATTTTATTATTGAATTTTGATTGGTAATTGATAAAACTCAAAAAGATGAACATTATATCGTTACTATTAATTTTTTTAGGAATTAGTGCTGGTGTGCTTGTTACAACTCTTAAATCAGAAGATCATACGGCTGATTTGAAAAAGCATGAAAAAGAAAAAATTGAAGAAATAAATAATACTTCTCTTGAAACAGAAGAAGCTGAAACTACATTGACAAATGATATAATAACTTTTAAGTAAAAAGTTTAATGCATCCCTTAAAACCATAAAACAATTCTTATCAATGTTCGCCGGATCTAGTCAGTCCGGTTTTTTTTATTCCATACTCAATACTATTTGATAATTAATGGAATGAATTTAAGATATTCAGCTTGCTTGTAAAAAACTACTAATCTTTCATAAAAGCTGATAGGGTAATTTTAATTTATGAGGTCATAATAATAAGAAATCATTGTTCAGATTATTTAGAAAACATAAAAAGAAAATAGGTTTCACAATAAAAGAGGATTAAAATTTTGATGTGTTATTAATAAAAACCTTAAAAAGAAGTTAGTCACCTTAAAACCAAAAAAAAATGAAAAAATTAGTAGTATTAATGGTAGCTATAACCTTAGGTTTAACTACCGCAGTAAGCGCAAAAATGTTACCTACCACAGCAGCAAAATTACCAGCTGATTTTAAACAAGAAATTAGCAAGCATTTAAATTACCCTAAGGATGCTCAGAATAATTATGTGGAGGGTGAAGTTTGGCTGAAAATTACCTTAGATGAAAATTCAAAAGTTAGAATTGTAGATTTAAGTGCAACAGTTCCAGAATTAGGAATTTATGTAGAAAAAAAATTGTCTGATTTGACAATTAAAAATACAAGTTTCCCAATTGGAAATGTGTATTTTATGAAAGTAAAATTCGATTTGTTAGATTAAATATTTTAAACCCTTAAAACCAAAAACATTAAACCCGGTCTTAACCCTTCCGGGTTTTTTTATTTTTTTTAAGTGTTAGGTGTAACATTTCTAAATTCAATCGTCTCTATATTGAAACTTGATTACTAAGAAATTACTCAGTGGTTTTTAACCGCTTATCGAAAACATTAACCATTTATCGAAAACGTATTTCACAGCTAATTAAAAGTTAAGATCTTTGAACTGTTATTAAAGCAAAACCCTTTTTTTAAATTATTATAAACACCTTAAAACCAAAAAAAATGAAAAAGTTAGTAGTATTAATGGTAGCCATAACCTTAGGTTTAACTACCGCAGTTAGTGCAAAAATGTTACCTACCACAGCAGCAAAATTACCAGCTGACTTTAAACAAGAAATCAGCAAGCATTTAGATTATCCTAAGGATGCTCAGGATAATTATGTGGAGGGTGAAGTTTGGATGAAAATTACTTTAGATGAAAATTCAAAAGTACGAATTGTTGATTTAAGTGCAACATCACCAATACTAGGAACTTATGTAAAAGAAGAATTGTCTGAATTGACCATTAAAAACACAAGTTTCCCTATTGGCAATGTATACTTTATGAAAGTGAAATTCGAATTAATTAACTAATTAAGGACTTTATAACTTAAAAAAAACCCGGATTTAACCCTTCCGGGTTTTTTTTATGCTTAATTGTTTACAAAGTTTTAAGGGCTTAAACCTTTCATCGACTCAGATGACCGTTTATCGATAATGCATTCATTGCTATTGTGTTAATGGAGAACTTTACCTCCATATTAACCAAAAATTATCGGTCATGAAGACACAAAAACTATCTATTTTGAGCACTATAGTTATTGCAAGCATCATGTTTTGTTTTAATTTAAATGTGCTAAGTCAATCAGTAGAAAACTCAGTTGTAGAAAACCAAGATTTATTCGGGGCAATAAATGAAGGGAATTTTGATCAAGTAAAACAATGTATTGAGAAAGACCCTCAAATTATTGAACAGCGGAATCAGAGGGGTTCTACACCATTGATGCTTGCAGCAAACCTTGGAAATGCTGAATTGCTTACTTATTTTATTAAAAAGGGCGCAAGCGTTAATGTGGATAATGGTTTTGGCACTACCGCTCTTCATTTTGCATCCCTTAGTGGAAATTTGGAATCTGTTAAATTCCTTATAAAAAATGGGGCAAAAGTTAATGTTAAATCTCAACAAGGAAATTCACCCATTCATTATGCTGCCAGAAGTGGAAGTTTTGAAATAGTTAAGCTATTAGTTGATCAAGGAGCCGACATAATGGTAATTGGAGGCAACGAAAGCAATCTTATTTTATGGGCTGCTATGGGCGGAAATATTGAGATGTACAAATATCTTGAATCAAAAAATTTAGATACAAAAGCTGTTGATAAAGATGGAGATGGTGTTTTACATTGGGCAGGATCGGGGCAAAGTGTTGAAATGTGTGATTTTTTAGTCAAAGAACGCGGACTTGATATTAAATGGAAAAACTATTCTGGAAAATATCCTGTTGAAGTTGCAATTGCATTTGGTCAATTAGAAACAGCAAAGTATTTTTTTAACAAAGGAATTCCATATAATCAAAAAAACTCATCAGGAGGAAGTTATTTGCACACTGCAGCTCAAAGAGGTAGGGTAAATATCGCTGAGTTTTTAATTGAAAAAGGATTGGATATAAATGCAATGGATGAAGACGGGTCAACGCCCTTAAATGAAGCAGCATTATCTGGAAATGCTGAATTGGTGAAACTTTTGGTTGAAAAGGGAGCAAAAGTGAACCCCAAGGATTGTTTTGGTGGAAATTGCAATAAAGTAGAAGGATCTCCTCTGCATAATGCGGTATGGCATACACCCGATGTAATTCAATACTTGGTGAAAAATGGAGCGAAATTAAATGCAGTTAATGAAAACGGACAAACACCACTGCATGTTGCCGCTGGTAGCCGATGTACTGATTGTTTTAAAGAATTGGTTGAATTGGGTAGTGATTTATCAGCCAAAGACAACAAGGGCAAAACACCATTGCATATTGCTATTAAAAGAGAAAAAATGGATATAGTTGAGTATATTTTAACCAAAAATATTGATTTAAACACAAAAGACAATACAGGAAAAACGCCCCTGCATTATACCGCAATTGCTGGATATCACGATTTGGTTAAGACTATGGTTAATAAAAACGCCAATGTTAATGAAAAGGACAATGAAGGAAAAACACCTCTATTTTATGGACTTTATTATGGAAATGAAAATTTTGTTCAGCAATTAATGGTAAGTGGAGCTTCACGAGAAGTGTTTAAAAATGAAGATTATTTAGCAAAAGATTTAAATGAAGGCGAAGCGGTTGTCTGGTACTTAAATCATTCTGGCTGGGCAGTGAAAACAGCAAAAAATATTTTAATTTTCGACTATTGGCAACACACTAAAACATCAGATAAACCTTGTATTAATAATGGGTACATATGTTCTGAACAGCTTAAAGATGAAAAGGTAACTGTTTTTGTTTCGCATACTCATCGAGATCATTATGATAAAGAAATATTTGAATGGAAGAAAAATATAAATGACATTACATATATTTTGGGATTTGATGACGATGTAAATACCCCATATACTTTTATTAGCCCAAAGGAAACTCAAAAAGTAAATGGTATTAAAATAACACCCATTGAATCAACCGATTCTGGTGAAGGTTTTATGGTTGAGGTAGATGGAGTTGTTATTTATCACCCAGGTGATCATGCAAATGGCAATAGAGAAGATGCTACCGACCATAATGAAGAAATTGATTTTTTAGCGAAAAAATACGACAAGGTTGATTTGGCATTTTTTCCATCAACAGGTTGTCGTTTTCCTGATAAGGAGGCTCTAAAACAGGGAGTAGTTTATGCAATTAACAAGTTGAAACCAGCAGTTGTTTTTCCTATGCATGGAACTACAAATGAAGATGTGGCTTATCCTGCATTTGCTAAAAAATTAGAGGCTGAGACTATTGGCACTAAATTTATTTCAGTAAAGAATAAAGGCGATAGATACTTTTATTCAAAACAAAAAAGTTCGATGCGTTAGGTTAATAATAAGGGCAAGTATAAACATTGTTATTGTTGAATAATTAACCCTGCGAAAGCGGGGTTTTTGTTGCGATTAAATAGCACGAAAGTTTACTATAAAAAATAGAGGATTCATTTATTCTGTAAATACTTTACGTTCCTATAAACAAATAATGCAATAGCACTTACAATAACAATAAATCCTGTCAAGAATATTGGCCAAGGAAATTTTTGAGGTATAAATTGTATGGCATAATCCATTAATTCTTGGTTGGGTGTAAATATTTCAATAATTGAGAATTTTTGCAGTAAAAATTCAGTGTACTCATAAGTAAAGCTAGCTATACAAATAATGGACCCCGAAATAAGTAAACCCCATTCTAACTTATTAATATGAGTTTGTAAATTTTTGTTTGTGAAATTAATAATGGCTAATGCCAATACTATCATGGCAAAAGAAAGTAAAATTGGCGTAATCACCGGGCCAACCCAGGTTGTGGGAATCAAGAATAAGATATCCCATGTTAGGAATGATTCAGGCCAATTAAGCAGTAATTTCAAGAAAACATAATAGAATATATCCCAAATGGCAAAGCTGTAAATAAAATATCCGAACTTTTCAGTGTTCGTTCTTCCTGCTATTATTCCAACACTAACAAGCATAATTAATGTGGCTGCTTCGCGCAGAATTTCTGTAATAGCAATAGTACCGCTCATTATGGTTAATGGAAAATTAAACCCTTCAGGATAATATAATTCGCGTAAGTAAACAACCACAGCACTTTCTAAAAGACCCATAGCAATACTAAAAATAGTAAGCCAAATAAAAATTATTTTTAAGTTTTTAATCATTGCGATAGGTTTCCCGTATAACGGAATGGCAAGAATTTATATTGCTTTTTATGTCATTCTATCGAAGGTTATTTTTAGGATGCGTGCTTAATTTCCATTTAAAACCTAGTTTTTCAAGTTTTTTTATTCGTTTCGTATCTACTATGTTGTCTTTGTATCTGGAGCGTATTCTTGTTGTATAATTAGCAAACCATTTATCGGGATAATTGGCTGGTACATTGCAATGACGATGTTCCTTTTTAAAGACAATTAATTTTTCAATGAAAAGATCCCAGGCCTCTTGCGGATTGTTATATGCTTTCCAGATAAACCCCAATTTATTAAGCGCTTCAATTTGATCATCTGTCATTAATCCCTTTTTGTATTTGATTCGGGTCGTTTGAACTTTCCGGCCAAGCCATAAATCGTCAAATTTTTGAGGAACCATGCAATGCCCATAAACGGCTTTAAATATTTCGAGCTTTCTAATAAGCAATTCAAATGATTCTTGATGTGTCATAATTAAGATATTTATTCCGTATTATTCAAAAATATGTAAAATATTTTATTAAAAACACCAGAATTAAATAAATATGATGGATGATTCGTTTATGATTGATACCTTGTTGTTGAATTTGATAAGGTATAAGTTAATGGAAAAAGAAATAACAGGTAAAGCTATAATAATGAACAACATAATAAGTAAAAGATCGCTGGTATATGTGTTTAAGAATGTTGAACTAATGGTAAAAGCAGAGGGTGAAAATTTCACTTATAAAATACCAGATTTTGAAGATATACAACATATTAATTGTGACTTTAAAAAGGCTCAATTTGTAGGAAAATTTAACGGAAAGGAGTGTTATGCACTTCAAGTTTATGATGACTTAGCTGTAAATGGGGAACTAAGTTTTCAAACCTTTCGAAGTTTATATAGTGTCAGAAAGAAAACGCAGCATTTTTTTAATTTCCATTGCTTTCTAAATAAATTAGCAACTATAGAATATGGTT
>JAEINW010000216.1 GCA_016342715.1 Salinivirgaceae bacterium
TGTTGCAGAAATCAATAAAAAAAACTGGCAGGGTTTCATCGGAATAACTGGCAGGGTATCATCGGAATATCAAGTTATAAATGTAAGGAGCTACATAATAATGTAAAAAGCGAGCATGTTGAACTATTTTATCACCCGGTTTTACACAGCTCCAATTATCATTTAGATGACTTTGCTTCGTTTAATAAAGACTTGCAACAAATAATTGCAAAGCCATTGGCAGCCAAAAGTCAGGAATAAAATACTGCTAAAATAAGAAAAGCAGAACGCTATTAATCAATTTTAATAACCCAAAATTGAGCTTCCCAAAGTCGGGGTTAACTCACATTTTAATCATCATTACAAAATTTGATAATGCGAGTTAACATGTTTGCTTGCCACGTTTCGTATAGTTGTACTGATTATTAAGGCGCTGCCCTACCCTAAGTTAAATTATCTAAGCCTTTATTGCTAAAAAAAACGAATGCCTTAACTACTAAAACATTGCATTTAAATAATTTGGCATTTTGTTTTAGTGGGAATGAACAAGCTAGCAACAAGCTGTGGGGAATAAAAACCACAGTGTGGTATTGAATTTATAGGCAGATAAATCAAAAGATCGTCCAATACCAATATTAGTATCAAACAATTAATTAAATATATATTTGATAAGTCTTTAACTATTAATTTGTAAATTAGATTTATTATTTAATCAGCAACTATGGATCAAGAAAAGAAAAGATTATTTATAGGTATTCCTATTGAAGATTTTTTATTACAAGAATTTGTCGATTTTTTTAAAGTTCAACCTTACGATCCAAAAGTAAGATGGACAGCAACAGAAAATTTACATATTACTTTAGTATTTAAAGGAAATACCGAATATTATAGAATCACTGAAATAAAGGAACAGATTTCAGAATTCTTAAAAACAAAACCTTCATTTAATCTTAATTTTGATAAATATTGCACAATGCCATTGTGCGAACCAAGAATGGTTTGGGCAAAATATAACGTTGACCCAATTCACACCTTAATTGCTGAAGGAATAGCTAAAATTATGCGGGCAAATATTGATGCAAAGCCAATTCCCCATGTTACATTGGCTCGCTTTAAACCTGAAGCCGCACATAAATTAATCAAATTAGATTTCCCCTTAGAAATGAAAATTGTAAAAGTGAATAAAATTCATCTTTACGAATCAATTTTGCATCCAGAGGGGCCTGAGTATAAAATTTTAGACACTTACTTTTTGGCATAATAAATTGTTTTAGAAGGTCAGTAAATAAGTTCATATGAACAAACATTATAATTATAAGGGTTTATTATATGTACAAATGCTGTCAGGAGCTACGCACGCTGACAGATTTGACCAGACAAGATCCGAAGGTCTTCTCAGCGTCTTTCTCACGAAATTAAACTAAGTAGTTAACTACTTACCTCTAAATTGTTTTAAACAATTTGAAATAATGCTTGTATTTATTTAGCTATTGTATTTTTCAATAACTAAATCCATTACCTGTTGATAGTTACGAGCTTAAAGTTTTTAATCGATATAAAGTAATACGAATCAAGGGTTGAAATGAATTTGAACGAAATTCACACGCCGAACTTCGTTCACCTTTTTTATAAGCAATCGAATCCACAGTTCTAAACGATAATGGGCAATGCTTTTCATTCATTAAAATTGCATTACTTACAATTCTTGCCGTTCTTTTATTTCCATCCATAAATAGCTGAATGTATGAAATCAATACTAATGCTAATAATGATTTCTCAAAAACACTTACTTTTGAATTTATTACATCGCATGAATTTCTTAATGCCTCTGAGATTTTAAATTCATTGTCAAGAGAACGATAATTTGTTCCTGAAATACCGACACGCCTTTTTCTTAAATTATGTTCAACTGCTAACTCTTTTATTAAAATACTTTAAATTCCAATTTAAGCAAATTATTTCTCTACGAGAACTAATTTACTCACGGTCTGCCCCACTGACTCGGGAAACATAATAAAAAAATAAAAACTTCTGTGAGTAAATTGTTTGCGGGCTTTCAAGTACAGAATAGTTTTGCAATTGTACATAAGCCGTTTTTTTTAAAAGCATGTTTTGGTGGCAGTTATTAATTAGACAAAGTTAATGATATTGCAGAGTCAAAGTAACTTCCTGCCTTTATTTTGGGATGCACCATTGGAACTTCTCTTTCATATTTTTCCCAATATCCAGCCCAATATAACCAAGTAAATGATTCCTGATGATAATTTGCACCTAAAATCGGTCCATATTTTGTTTCAGTTTTCTTTATCTTAAATTGATTATAAGTTAGCCAATCGTATTTATTTTCTTCAACTATTAACCATTCAACAGCAATAAATATCCCTTCTTTAGGTAAACTAATGTTGAAATTTGAAATATCAATCTTATTGATTCCTGGCTTTGCAATAATGATTAAATCTTCACGCAAAATATCTATATCAGGTTTATTATTTTCATAATCATTTGAAAAGATTCTTATTCTCACTTTTGACTTATTCTTTTGTTGGTCGTTTCTAAAACCTATATTCAAATATTGAATGTACTGCATTTTTTCAAAACGAGGTTCAAAAGGGAAGTACCTTGCATACATTTTTGGCAAATTGTCACAAGTTAACATTCCATTAATTTCTGACTTTTTCAATTTATTCAATTCTATTTCTTTGTGCTTTTTCTTTTTAGTTGATACAACAATTTCAGAAATTTCGTAGCTGAAGTTTTCTAAAAGAATTTCATTAGATTTCCCTATTAAAAGTTTTGATATCTTAATTTTAAAGTCTTTGTAGTTTAGACAAGAAATATTGAGATTACTGTTTAAATCAGTAGAATCAATTTCTAAGTCAAATATTCCGTTATAATCCGATGTAGTTCCTTTTTCAATTTCAACAATTGCAACATTAGCGAATGAAACTGGTCTACCATTTTCAGAGTCCTTTATTATTCCTGATATTTTAATTGGTCTACTATAAACGGTTGTAGATAAAAGTATTATTGCAAAAATGTGTATTATTCTGTTTTTCATAGATTGAATATTTGGTTGAATCCTTATTCTTCCTCCCTAATTGCCATCAACTTTTAAGCTATTGAAAGTACGGTATTAAAGGTTTGTAAGACTTTATGTAATGACATAGCAAATTAATTTCTGTGCGCTAATCTAGTAATTAATTTCTCTGTGAGAAATTAATTTGCGGTAAATCCAAGTACGAATGAAGTTTCAAGCTAAACATAAACCCGTATTTTTTATATATTTTGTTACCAGTTGTTGTTTATTTAATCATTGATTTTGAATATATCTTTTTACCATCTTCAGATATCAACTTGACAATAAAATAACCCTTAAAATCTGGTAGTTTAATATCATTATTCCTATCGTCTAGATTTTTTGAATAAATAATTTGTCCGAGTGAATTATAAATTTCAAGTCTGGATTTAATTGTAATATTGTCAATATGCAATCTATCTTTGATAGGATTTGGATAAATATTCACAACTCTTTCAAGTTGATTGAAAATAGAAGTCACATTATAATTACACGAATTAAAGTTTTCATTATGATATTTAAGTTCGCCATTTTCATAAAAACAAATCAAATATCTATATGCTCCAACCATACAATTATATAATGGAGTTAAAAGTCCTGCATTACTTCCTATGCCCTCATAATATTTAACATCATAATATTGGTGGTCTGATATATGCATTGTTAATCTATCTTTTCCAATAAAGTTTGTTGTTGTAACTGAATCAATTGGTAAGTCACATTCTTCATTTCCAAGTATTTCTCCTTTTTCTTTTGTAAAATCATAAAGTGTATCAATATTACTGCTCAAATCCATAAACAATACGACACTATCATTTTCTTTCATATAACCCTTTAATTCCCATTCGGAGTACAAACTGTCAGATGATTCCCATAATTTAAACCAATAATCGTCGGTAATTAATGAGCTATCTTGAAATTTATAAGCAAAACTATCTCCACCGTTATAAAATGGCGGGTCAACTGATGAGTTTCTTAGAACAACCCACATTTTATTAGTGTCAACAATTGTTTCTAAATTTTGGCTGAAAGTCCAATTCGATAATAATGTTACAAAACAAATTATATAAATTATCTTCATAGTTAATGGTTTATATTTTGGTACAACAGTAAATTTCTTGGTCAATAACTGGTAACTAAAGGATAAAAGCATATTTTTCATAAATATCTAGTTTTCAGCAATAAATCCTATTATTAAGCATTTATAAGCGTATAAAATAGAAAACGTTTACAAAACGTCTAGTAAACTATAATACTTCGAATATAATAAATTATTTTGTTAAACAAATAATAACATAAGCAAACGGCCAGGATTTATGTTTTAACTAATGTTGTTTGGTTTATGCCCAGAAGGAAACAAAATATAATTGAAGGTGTGCCAACCGCTTAGCTTCCTATTGCATTAGACAATGTTTTTTAATACCTAAGTTGAGCGATTTGAATAAAATGAAAAGCGCTATACTTAGAGTTAACCCCGACCTAGAAATTGTTGGTTTTCACAATTTGAGTGAAATGAAAAATTTGAAAACCTTACAATAACTCAGTCGATTGAGCAGAATAGCGATAGCTAATCGCTCAATTTGGGTAATAATCATTTGCAAGCCTTTTTAATTCTATTTGTGCTAGGCTGTAACTACTCCAACCCAAACCTCAACAGCTTGATTATATTATGCGTATTATTCAATTTCAAAAACGGATACTCAACGCTGCTAAGATAAAGTCCATTCGGATATGCTGGCAGCCTCTCTTCCAAATATTTTTCCTGATTTAAAATTTCCTCAAACTCCTTTAAAGTCATTTTACCACTCCCTACTTCCATTAAAAAAAAAACGCAAATTCTAACCATTCCTCGCAGAAAACGATTGGCGGTGATTGTGAACCGTAATCGCCCCTGTTCCTCGTTGACGAATACTTCACAATTTCTTATCTGACACAAAGTATTATTGTACGAATTAGCTTGCTTACATAGTGGTTTAAAGTCTCTCGTTTCTTGGATAAGAGCTGCAGCTTTTCTCATAAGGTCGAAGTCTAATATCAAATTCTCATAGAAAGAACTGTAACGAAAGAGTAGCGCATTTTTGTTCCAATGAATGAAATAGTCGTAGGTGCGCGCCACAGCATCATCACGACAATGTTGATCTTGGTTAACTTCAATGATCTCAAAAACTGAGATGTCATCAGGTAAGTTTTTATTCATTCGAAATTTCAAATCAAATTCCGGAGCTTCATCAAGATTGATTTGAATGACATATTGACTGGCATGAACACCAGCATCAGTACGCCCGCAACCATAAGCACTCACTTCTTTTTTAAAGAGTCGAGAGAGCGTTTGCTCTACAACTTCTTGAACCGTGTTTCTAGGAGTTATTTGTCTCTGCCAACCCCTGTAGTTGCTACCGTCGAATCCTAAGTGTATGAAATATCGCATCTGTAAATTATAAAAAAGTTTACCTAGTTCACGTAAATAAGTTATGACCTATAAGAGTATGATAGTTATTATCTATTTTATTCTTCGCTAATTGCATATAACTCACAGGCTATAAAAAGTACAGTATTGAAGGCTTGTAAGACTTTATGTATTGTCATAGCAACTTATTTTTGCTTGCAAATATATAAAATATTTTGCGCTCGTATGCTAAAGACTCGAGTGCTAATTCCTGCCTGCCGAATAGGCAAGGTAGCAAATTATTTCTCTTCGTGAACTAATTTACTCACAGCCTGCCCCAACCGACTCGGGGAACACCATTAAAAAAATAAAAACTTCTGTGAGTAAATTGTTTGCGGACTTTCAAATACGAAATCATTTTGCAATCGCACTTAACCCGTATTTTTTATAAGCATCTGTTAGCAACAAGCATTAATCATTTATAATTTTCTCAATCTCTTTTTGTAAAGGTATTTCTGTCCCAATAATATCTAACATCATTATTTTCATAAATTCTTTTTTTTCTTTCCCTGTTTCTTTAGTATTTGAGTACAGGAAATTTGCCAATTTCTCAGTTTTCATTTTCAAAATCTCTTTTTGCTCTTCAATATTTGCCAAAGCAGATACTTTGTTGTGTTCCACTAATTCAATTCTTGAATTAGAAATAGCTTTCCAAGAATTTATTTTTATTGTAGGAATGTAAATTCCGTTAGCTTTAATTGTTATATCAAGTAACGATATTTTATTGTCCTCTAAATAAAAATCAAGAGTGTCAATAAATGATTTTTGTATCGATATTTTGTCAATGATATCTTCATTGGTTTCGGTTAGTTCCTTATTAATTGATAAAAATATTTGATTAATGTACTTTTTTTCTTTTCTATTCTCATTCCAATTGGTAATGTACATAGCTATTAAAATTCCAACTATTATAGGAACGATTTCTTTAATAAAAGCTTTGATATCTTTTTTCATATAATTTTCAAGTGTGTATGTGCTTGTTGCTAAACGACCGATATAAAAAATAGTGCTGTTTTAATGACATTTTGTGCATCTGTTTGGTCATAGCTAATTAAATTTTTGTGCAATATAGTAAATTCATTTCTACAAGAACAAGAATACTCACAAACACCTTTTAGAAATTATAAAAACTTCTGTGAGTAAATTGTTTGCGGACTTTCAAATACGAATCAAGTTTGCAATCGCACCGTTTTACACATCTAAGCGTGCTAAATTCTCATCTATCTGTGCTGAATAAACTTCTATCTTAGCTGAAATAATGTCTTTCTGTACTGAATAAGCTTCGAAGTTTTATGAATTGATATCAATATGCTTAATTTGTTTCTATGTGTAAAAACTCCCTCTTTTGTGAAGGAGGTGGTTTGTTCAATGAACTGTGTCAGTTTGTTTGATGGTCGTATAAAATATAGTACATTCACCAACCTAATAGGTGGAATATATTACTTTTATTTGAAGTTATCCAACTTAAAACAAGAGCCCACAAACAACTTGAATTTTCATAAAAAAAGAGAAATTAAACATCAAAAAAATAAGGGAAATGAAATTAAAAAATTACTTGAAACATATAAGGGAAAAAAACATTTTTAATTTTTTAATAAAATGCCTATTGCTGGTATTTGCTATTACAATTACTTGTAGTGAGAATCTGCATGCTCAGTATACTATAACTTCAAATGATGGAGGTGTAACTGCAATTACAGGTTCTACGAGTTCTCCAATAGGAAATAGTTTTACTGCAAATGGGGTCGGAAAGCTATCTGCATTGAAGGTAATTAACTATGCCTCGTCTACTAATAATACCCTAAAAATATACAAGGGAGAGGGTGTGGAAGGTGATTTACTTGCTACAATAACAGGAGTTAACCTTTCTGAATCATCTAACTATTCCGATTATAATGTAATAGATTTGACTCCATACCGTATACCTGTAATTCCCGGATATAGATGCACTTTTTATTTTGACAATGATAATTCTGGGATCACATCTGGTGATGGTACGATGTATGATGGTGGAAAACGATATTACTCAGGTGCTTTAGAGGAAGACTCCGACCTTTATTTTGAGATTGCTTATACTCCATTAAACATTGCCCCTAATATGTCAATCTCTAATACATCACTTAGTTACACTGAAGATGAGCCTTCAATACAAGTAGATGCTTCCGCAACAGCCAACGATATAAATGGAGACTCTGATTGGAATGGTGGAATATTAACTGCTCAAATTACAACAAACAGTGAATCTGGTGATAAATTAAGTATTCCAGATAATATTGTTGGAACAATAAATACTAGTGGAACTAATTTACGAAATGGAATTACAAGTATTGGAACTTTAAGTGCTTCAGAAGGGACAGTAACAAATGGCTCTATGCTTACAATTACTTTCAATGCTAATGCAACAAATTCACTTGTTCAACAAACCCTCAGGTCAATATCTTATAGAAGTACATCTCAAGATCCGGGAACTTTAAATCGAATTGTATCTTTTGTACTGCGTGATAATAATGGTGGACATGAAGTCGATACAAGAACGATTGAGATTACAACTGCAGACAATGATGTACCAACGATATCAACTAATGGTAACTTATCACTTAACGAAGGAGCAACAGCAACAATAACAACAGGTACTCATTTGGCAGCTACAGATGTTGATGATACTGACGCAACTTTAATCTTTTTAATAACAAGAAATACAACAAATGGGGCTGTAAAAAAATCAGGTTCCACTATAACAACTAGTGGTGCATTTACACAAGCCGATTTAACTTCGGGTGATATTACATATGTCCATGATGGAAGTAATACCACAAGCGATTCATTTACTTTTAAAGTTTCGGATGGAACCAATGAATTAACCAATCAAACATTTAGCATTACTATTAATGCTGTGGATGATGATGCTCCAACTATGGTTACCAATAATGGTTTAAGATTAAATGAAGGAGAAACAATGTATATCCCAATAGATTCATTAGAATCAGATGATTCGGATACAGATAATTCTATATTAATATATACTATAACTAGCTCACCAAATTATGGTCAGTTAGAAAACACCGATAACTCAGGTATATCAATAAATAGTTTTACTCAGCAAAATGTAATTGATGACAAAATTCAGTATGTTCATGATGGAAGTAATACCACAAGCGATTCTTTTACTTTTAAAGTAGCCGATGGCACTCCCAATGAATTAACCGGTCAGACATTTAGTATTACTATTAATGCTGTGGATGATGATGCTCCAGTAATATTTTCAACACCATCAAATATTTCTGTAAATACAGATTCCGGTGATGACAGTGCAATAGTTACATGGGCAAGTCCTTTTGCAACTGATGATTTTGGCGTAGTATATTTCTTTTCTGATCATTCAAATGGTGCGAAATTTCCTGTTGGTGTAACAACGGTAATCTATACAGTTCGTGATGCCGCCGGGAATTCAGCAACTTCAAGTTTTACAATTACAGTTTCCGATAATGAAGATCCAACAATCAGCTCAACACCTGCAAATATTTTTGCAAATACCGATGCCGGCGATGATGGTGCTATTGTTACGTGGCTTACTGCAACTTCTTCAGATAATGTTGCAGTTACAAGCTTTAGTTCCGATTATGAAAGTGGCGATAAGTTTGCTCTTGGTCTAACAAC
>JAEINW010000217.1 GCA_016342715.1 Salinivirgaceae bacterium
CTATCTTTTTATTTTAAATAAAATGGTATACTTTTGGATTGAAATACTGGTACACTTTTAAGTTGAAAAAAACACTTCTGATGCTTTTTTCATAAATAAAAGTTATGTGTTTATTTGGTTTGTTCAAAATTTATTTGAACGATATTCCCCCTCAGTCCTCTGGACAGCTCCCACCAGGGGAGCACTGCCCTTGATTGAACATTAGTGATAAATCTTTAATTATTTTATTCACTGCTAACAAGTAACTAGTTCTCTCCTGGGAGAACTAAGCGAAGCGATCTCACGAACAAAGTGAGTAACTGTCAAGGCCGAAAGAAGGAGAGCTTTTACCTTTACTAGCAAAAAAATAACAAAGTCAATGTTATGCCACCAGCCCAAAATACCAAACAAAATCTGATTTCGATCATAAAATTATAACCTAAATAATTTGTATATTTGCTTTAAAATAAAAACAAATGAATCAATTCCAGCTATATAAAGAATATACTCCTAATGGCAAAGGCCTTTACGAGTGCTGGATTTATTAATACATCTTACCTTTTATTGCAATAGTCGTGGAACGAGTACTGAATAAGTGACTCGTAAATTTAATTAACAGGTTTATTTAAATAAAAACTCGTGCAACGACTAGCAGTTTACACCGATTTTCCAATTATATTTTTTACAAATCTATTCCATTTATTGCCATGCAAGGAATTGTTTTTGATATCAAACGATTTGCCATACACGATGGTCCGGGAACTAGAACAACCATTTTTCTTAAAGGATGCCCTTTAAGTTGCTGGTGGTGTCATAATCCTGAAAGTATTTCACCTGAAATTGAAGCATTCGTTTCTGAAGAAAAAGTGGGTGCTGAAGTTTTTTGTAACACAAAAAATGTGGGAACGCTCATGACCGTTTATGAGGTGATGGAACAAATTAAAAAAGAGCAAATTTTTATGAATGAGAGTGGAGGCGGATTGACCCTATCGGGCGGTGAACCTTTGCTTCAGTTTGAATTTGCATTGGAACTATTAAAGCAATGCAAAGAGCTTGACATTCATACTACTTTGGATACCTCAGGGTTCACATCTCAACATAAACTTAAGGAAATGGCACCCTTTGTCGATTTGTTTCTATACGATGTTAAGTTATTCGATTCCAATATACATAAAGAATATTGTGGAGTAGCGAATGAAATAATAAAATCGAACCTTGAATTTTTGATTGAAAGCAATCATCGTGTTATAGTTAGAATTCCAATAATTCCAACTATAAATTTTGAGAACGAAGAAGAATTGAACATTCTGAAGTATTTATCCTCCATAAGGAAATATAATTTTAAGGAGGTGCATTTGCTGCCTTATCACAACATTGGGAAGTCAAAATATGCACGTTTTCAGAAAGAGGATAGACTAAAAGAATTGCCAGAATTAACAAAAACAGAATTAAAATCCTTAGCTGAAAAGTATAAAGAGGCTGGATTTAAAGTAATTGTTCATTAATTTTAATTTAAAAAAGACTTTGCGACTTAGCGGCTTTGCGAGCGACCTACTAAGAGCAATACAAAATTATAAACAAATGAAACGTACAAACAGAATAAACATACTCCGAGAGCAAAGTTTAAATGCAGTGGAACATATTACTGCAGAACGTGCTCAATTAATTACTAATTTTTATAAAAGCAACGAAGCCCAAGGTTTATCTATACCTGTGCAACGTGCAAAGGCTTTTGAATATATTTTAAAAAATAAAACTATTTGTATTAATTCAGGTGAGCTAATTGTTGGAGAACGAGGACCAAAGCCAAAAGCTACGCCAACCTATCCTGAAATTAATTTACATTCCATACAAGATCTTGAAGTTTTAGATTCGCGTAAAAAAGTGTTTTTCAAAGTTAGTAATGAAGTGAAGAGTATTTACCAAGAGGAAATAATTCCTTTTTGGAAAGGAAAGTCGAATCGTGAACGAATAATGAATAATCTTTTTCCGGAATGGAAAGTAGCCTATAAAGCAGGAATGTTTACCGAATTTCAGGAGCAAAGAGCTCCGGGCCATACAGTGTTAGGATACAAAATGTTCAAAACTGGATTTTTGCAAATAATAAATGAAATTCAGGAAGCCAAATCAAAAATTGATGTATTGAATGATGCGGATTCATTAGATAAATTGAATGAGCTGGAAGCTATGGAAATTGTTTCTAAAGCAATAATAATGTATGCCGAACGTCATTCCGATGAATTAATAAAATTGGCGGAAGCAGAGAAAGACCTTAATAGGCAAAACGAATTGATTGAGATGGCTCGTATTTGCCGCAAAGTTCCAGCCCATGCTCCCGAATCGGTGCATGAAATGTTGCAGCATTATTGGTTTATTCATTTGGGGGTTATTAGCGAATTAAATCCTTGGGACTCTTTTAATCCAGGTCGCTTGGATCAGCATTTATTCCCGGTTTATGAATCGGATTTAGAAAAAGGGAAAAGCAAAGAAGAAGTGTATGAATTGTTGCAATCCTTTTGGGTGAAGTTTAACAATCATCCGGCACCACCAAAAGTTGGAATTACTGCCTTGGAGAGCAATACCTACACCGATTTTTGCCTGATAAATATGGGTGGCGTAAAACCCGATGGGAGCGATGCTGTAAATGAAATGTCGTTTATGCTACTCGATGTTATTGAGGAAATGCGCTTGTTACAACCCAGTTCCATGGTTCAGGTAAGTAAAAAAAATCCCGATGCCTTTGTAAAGCGTGCTTTGAAAATTGTTAAAACAGGTTTTGGCCAACCATCAATTTTTAATGCCGATGCCATTATTCAGGAATTATTGAATCAAGGAAAAGATATTGTTGATGCAAGAAATGGCGGTGCATCTGGATGTGTAGAAACCGGTGCTTTTGGAACTGAAAGTTATATTTTAACCGGATATTTCAATCTATTGAAAGTACTTGAAATTACTTTAAACAACGGAATTGATCCAAATTCAGGCGAAAAAATTGGAATAGAATCGGGTGATCCTTCAACATTTAAATCAATGAATGATTTGTACACAGCCTATGAAAAACAGCTGAATTATTTTATCGATATCAAATTAAAAGGGAATTGCATTATTGAGCAAATTTGGGCAAAATATCTTCCGGCTCCATTTTTATCAACCTTAATTGACGATTGTATAACTAACGCAAAAGATTACAATGCCGGTGGAGCACGATATAATACAAGCTATGTTCAAGGAGTAGGGTTAGGAACTTTAACCGATTCATTAACAGCCATTAAATATCATGTTTTTGATAAAGAAAATATCAGTTTAACTGATTTTATAAACGAGCTTAAGGTTAATTTTAAATCGAAAGAATTGCGACATCAATTAATTTACGAAACACCAAAATATGGTAATGATGACGATTTTGCCGATGAAAATGCCATAAAAGTTTTTGAGTTGTTTTATTCTGCGGTAAATGGCAAACCTACGCCACGTGGAGGTAAATTTAGAATAAATATGTTACCTACTACTTGCCATGTGTATTTTGGTCAGCTTACCGGAGCTACCCCCGACGGTCGTTTAAAAGGCGAACCAACTTCTGAAGGAATTTCACCGGTGCAAGGAGCCGATAAACAAGGACCAACTTCAGTTATTAAATCGGCATCAAAAATTGATCATTTGCGAACCGGTGGAACTTTATTAAATCAGAAATTTACTCCATCATTCTTTGAATACGAAGGAGCATATGAGAATTTAACGGCCTTGATTCGTTCGTACTTTAAACTCGACGGACACCACATTCAGTTTAATGTAGTGAACGCTGAAACCCTACGAAAAGCTCAAAAAGAGCCTGAAAAATACAAAGATTTGATAGTTAGAGTAGCTGGCTATTCTGATTTTTTTAACGATCTTGGCGAAGATTTACAAAACGAAATAATTCGTAGAACAGAACATAGTAATTGACAATTAGTATTGAGCAATAATAGAAGGTTAAGTGACTGAAGTTAGGTTGAACCTGAAACTATTGATGTGTAACACACAACTCGTAACCTGAAGCACATAACAATGAAAAATGATATTAAACATTCTGTAATTAAATCAAAAAAATTAAAATATGCTCACCGTAATATTAATAATGACAGCAGGAATGATTATCGGATATTTATTCCGTTCAAAGAAAAAGCTCATTAAAATATCTAATAAATCGGTTATATGGGTAATTTTCATATTGCTCTTTTTTATGGGACTTTCGGTAGGTGGCAATAATGAAATTATGACAAATTTAGACACCATTGGCTTTCGAGGTTTAGAGTTATCATTGGCTGCAGTTTTTGGTAGTGTTCTATTGTCATGGGGAGTTTATATGCTATTTTTCAAACAAAAAGAATCCTTAAAAAATGAAAGATAGCTTGCTTATTGTCATGTGTTTTGCGATTGGATTGTTGATGAGTTTTTACCAATTCATTCCAGAGTTTTTAATTGAAACCGATTATAGCTCATATGTACTTTATATTTTAATGTTTATTGTAGGTATTGGCGTTGGCAGTGATACCGAATCATTAAAAGTACTTAAAAGGGTCAATTTCAAAATTTTACTTATTCCTCTCACCGTTGTTGTTGGGTCATTAGCCGCAACAGCCTTATTCTCAACCTTGCTTTCTGATATTTCCATGAAAGAAGCTATGGCCGTAGGAGCCGGATTTGGATATTATAGTTTGTCAAGTATTCTGATAAACGAAATGCATTCCGAAACCTTGGGAACCATTGCTTTATTGGCGAATGTAATTCGTGAAATTATTACCTTACTATTTGCTCCACTCATGGTAATGGCTTTTGGTAAATTAGCTCCAGTTGCCGCAGGAGGAGCAACAGCCATGGATACCACTTTGCCAATAATCATAAAGGTTTCTGGTAATGAATATGGATTAATGGCTGTATTCAGTGGCGTAGTTTTAACGGTATTAGTACCTTTTTTAGTAACTTTTATTTTATCATTTTAAGAATTATAGATATGTATAAAAAAATAAAAAAATATTCAATTTTAGCTTGTATTCTATTCTTTGTTTCATGTACACCCAAAACATTAACGTTTTTTGGACAACTTCAAGAACTACCTGGTGTTATTTCTGTTGATTCCATTGAATTAGATACAAATTTTGTTCAGCAATATGAATTGTATTTTGAACAAGCTCTTGATCATAAAAATCCAAAATTGGGAACTTTTAAACAAAGAGTTATTCTTAGTCATGCTGATACAGCACAACCTGTAGTTGCGGTGCTTGAAGGATATCGAATTTGGTCTGGTAAATCGGAAGAGTTGACAAATTTATTAAAAGGAAATCAGATTAATATTGAACATCGTTTTTTTAAAGATAGCCGTCCCGACTCTATTCCTTGGGATAAACTTACTATTTGGCAAGCTGCCACCGACCAACATAAAATTATTAATGCTTTGAAAGAATTGTATCAAGGTAAATGGGTTTCTACAGGAATAAGCAAAGGAGGTCAAGCCACCATGTTTCACCGTTACTTTTATCCTAATGATGTGGATGCGGGAGTTGCCTATGTTGCTCCTTTAAATTTTGAGCGTGAAGATCCTAGAATTTATGAGTTTTTAGCTACCGTTGGCACCGATGAAGATCGAGCAAGAATTTATGATTTTCAGTGTTTGTGTTTTGAAAACTTCGACGAATTGAAAGCATTATTAAGTAAAAAATCAGAAGAAGAAAATTGGTCCTTTGAATTTGGTTTTAAAAAGGCCTTAGAGTACACCATTCTTGAATATTCTTTTGCTTTTTGGCAATGGGGAAAATATACAAGTGATCAAATTCCATTGAATGCAGACTCAGCACAGGTTTTATTCAATCATTTAAACGATGTTGCTGGATTTACTTTTTTTGAAGATAAAAGTGTGGAGGAAAATCGTCCATTTTTCTGGGCAGCTTTAACAGAACTAGGAATTTATGGGTATGAAACTTCTCAATTTTCAAAATATTTGGGCGATACAACAAACTACACCTTTGATTTTACTGCTCCCAAAGGCATCCATCCAACATTCGACACTACAAAAATGAGAAAGGTAAAAGAATTTCTTGATAGTGATGTGGATCACATGCTATATATTACTGGCGGTTTAGATACTTGGGGAGCAACATCCTATGTACCCGAAGGGAAAAACATTTCTGTTAAAATAGCCTTGAGTGATGGGCATCATGGAACCAGAATAAGAGATTTTGAGAAAATGTATCGTGAATATACCTATCGTCTTTTGGAAGAATGGCTTGAAGTTGAAATCGAAGATATATATGATGGCGAATGAAACCCCCATCTTTCTGAAAATCAGGACTTGATGGCTGAAAATAATATTGTGAAATATCCATGCAATAAATATTAGACCAAGCGAAAATATTTAACATGGATATTCTATCTGACCGATAAAATAAAATTATAAACAGATAAAAAATATAAGTTTAATTAATTCAGGATGTTAATAATAATATATGCAGATGCAACAACAAAGTAAAGCTATAGCATATGCTTTGTTGGCCATTTTATTTTGGTCAACGGTTGCAGTCCCATTTAAAATCGGACTGCAATATTTTCATTTTACACATTTCTTGTTTATCACAATAACTATAGCTGTAGTTATTTCGTTCATTTCATTGCTTTGGCAAAAGAAAATACGGCAACTAAAAAACCTCACTAAAAGCCAAATTTTAATAGGTGTTTTGGGTGGTTTTTTAAATCCGTTTTTATACTATTTAATGCTTTTTAAAGCATATTCTCTATTACCCGCACAAATAGCTCAGGCTTTAAATTATACATGGCCAATAATGCTTGTTATTCTATCGGTACCTTTTTTGGGACAAAAATTAAATTTTAAGGGTTTTTCTACCTTGTTAATTGGTTTTGTGGGAGTTTACTTTATTGCATCTGAAGGTAATCCTTTGGCTTTGCAACCTTCTGAACCTTTTGGAGTTATTTTAGCTGTTTCTACATCAATTGTTTGGGCATGTTATTGGCTGATAAATACAAAATCTACAACTGATAGTTCTATAAATCTGTTTTTAAATTTTGCTACAGGATTTGTTTTAACTATTCCAATTGCATTTATAATTCCATTTGACTATCTGGTTCCAATTAAAGGTTGGTTGGCTGTTGCTTATTCAGGAATATTTGAAATGGGTATAACATTCATTATTTGGCTAACGGCAATGAGGCTTACGTCACGAACCGATAAGATAAGTAATTATGTTTTTCTTGCACCTTTTTTGTCCTTGCTTTTTATTTACATATTCCTAGGAGAGCAAATTTATTATACTACACTTGTTGGGTTGGTGTTAATAATTAGTTCTATTTTTTTAAATAGATATTTGACTTCATCTGAACGGAAATGAAAAAAACAATGATTTCAAAAGTGTATGTTTTTGTACCCATAATTTGGGTTTAATATAATATTGACAAGTAAATCAGTAACCTGATTGATTTCCATATTTTTTGGAACTACGCCATGAAAGTTCATTAAGAACACTACATTCCTGTGATAATTTTTAACGGTCTAATCGCTTCGGTTTGCAACAATCATATTTTGTACAAAGATTTTTAATACACGCTTCACCAGCTGCGGTTAAATAGAAACTATTTTCGCTTTCGCTTTTTTTGAATAATTGAAGATAGTGTTGTAAAAATAGTATATTCTATATGAGGGAAGTAAAAGCTTTTTTTTGATACTTATGAAACTGTTTTTAGAGGCTGTATGTAACTACTTAGTTTCATTTCGTGAGAGAGACGCTGACAAGACCTTCGGACGTTGTCAGGTCAAATCTGTCAGCGTGCGTAGCTCCTGACAGCATTTGTACATATAATAAGCCCTTATAATTGCTGCGTCTGTACATATGAACTTATCTACTGACCTAACTGATTTTATTGTGTGTTAATTATAAGAAGAGGCTGTCTAAAAAGGATAGTTCAACTTTTGAAAACTTACAATATGAAAGTTAAATTTAAAATGGAACGCACCTGCCTGGCGGCAGGCAGGTGCGTTCTCTTCTTTCAACTTAGCGAACCTTGCTTGCAAGCTCATGAGCTCTTGCGAATAACACAGTATCTCATGAGCGATAGCGAATAATTTGAAAGTGTACAGCTAAAGTTTTTCACTTTTTAGACATCCTCTAATAATATTTTTTTATTATTCTTTTTGGATCCGATAGATTTCAATTGAGTTATTATTCTCAATCAATACAGTGTACAATCCGTTATTTAGATTATTTAAATTGAGTTCAAAACTATCACTATTAAAGAATTCTTTGCTTAATACTAATTGGCCTGAAATATTAACTAATGAAACTTTAATTTTATCGTATTCTTTATTGGTGTTAATATTTACTATACCAGCAGTTGGGTTAGGATAAAGAATGAATGTGTTATTTTTTATATCTATTATATCAATTAATGTTACAGAAATACAGTCAGACGTGTCGATACAATCATTTTGTTTCACAATTACAGCATAGTATCCATTCTGTATTGCCGTAAATGTTTTATTTGTTTCTCCAGAAATTGGCATTAAACTGGCTCCACATTCTACCCATTGATATTCTGCATCATCTTCAATTACGGTTAGAATATTTTGATCTTTTATAATACTGTCATTTATATAAATTACATTAAGTGAAAGATTAACTATTGAATCACATCCATTGATTGAACTGAAAATCTCAGTATATTCTCCAGGAAGAGTTAATGTTTGGTTGCCAAATTGATATATCTCCTTTTGACAAATCGTTGCTCCATCAGTTAAATTATATGTTGGATTAACTATTAAAGTAAGGTTGACAATTGAATCGCATCCAGTAATGCTTATAAAAGAGTGAGAATACTCTCCTGACTGGATTAATTCTTCTCCTCCAAATAAGTAAGTATCGCCCAGACAAATTTCGATCTCGCTTGAAATATCATAAGTTGGATTTACTGTTAAAGTAAGGTTGACAATTGAATCGCATCCAGTAATGCTTATAAAAGAGTGAGAATACTCTCCTGATTGGTTTAATTCTTCTCCTTCAAATAAGTAAGTATCACCCTTACAAATTTCAATCTCGCTTGAAATATCATAAGTTGGATTAACTATTAAAGTAAGGTTGACAATTGAATCGCATCCAGTAATGCTTATAAAAGAGTGAGAATACTCTCC
>JAEINW010000218.1 GCA_016342715.1 Salinivirgaceae bacterium
ATTGGCGATTTACTTTTGCCAAAATTTGACGATTTACTTTTGCGAAAAATTGATGATTGCAAGTTACTGACTACACTTTTATCCAATTACATTGTCCATAAGTTTCAGGACCTGTAACTGGACCTCTAGCTTTCTCCCAACAATTTGGAAACCATGTGCTGAAATATTCTATATAGTATGGTGTATATATTCCGCAAGTCGTAGTAAATGTGAAAGGTCCTACCCAAACAGTTGTATCGATATTGTTAGAACCACAATCTGCTCTCACGTAAAAATCGTAAGCTGTCTGAGCAGTTAAACCTGATAAATCGTAAAAATTAGGAGTATCATCAATAGTAGGTGTACCAGTTGGAGCAAAACCTTGAGCGCCCCATTCGATGTCCCAATTGGTAGCTGTCCAGCCATTCCATGATAATTGAGCAGTTACACCTGTTGTAGTAGCTGTTAAATCTGTTGGAACAGCACAAACAGCAAGAGTAGTAATTGTAAATGGTCCAACCCAAATACTTACGTCAGTAATATTATCTGCACCACAATCATCTCTTACATAAAAATCGTAAGCTGTCTCAGTAGTTAAACCAGAAATGCTTAAAGTTGTTGCAGTTAAGTTATCATTTGTAGGAGTTCCTGTAGGAGTAAAACCTTGAGCTCCCCATTCAACATCCCAAGTAGTTGCACCACCTGTAGTCCATGTTAACTCTGCCGAAACATCTGTAAGATTATTGGAAACAGCTAAATTAGTTGGCTCTGGACAAGTTACTAATGACCATTCAAGAATAAAATCACCAACAGAAAGAGAACCGTATCCTGAAAGAATATAATATACTCTTTGAGAAGATCCTGTTGTATTGGTCCAAATTACTTCTTGAAGATCTGGATCGTCTGTACATACAATTTCTTGATCACCAGGACAAGTAGCACCATAAGCAACAGCATGTTTTGAATCGAAAGCATTGCTTACTTGACCAATATGTAATTGATATCCATTAGGTACGTCAATAAAGAAAATTCTACTAGGTCCATTACCAGTACATGTCATACCAGTAATATCACTAGCAGTATAACCTGTAGTAGTTCCTGAATAAGGACTAGATTCAGTAGATAAATCTTGAGCATTTGAACAATTGTCTCCAATAGGATAAATAAAATTATAAGGACCAGCCCATGCGCTTTCGTCACCTGCTCCACAATCTGCACGAACATAAAATTCGTAAGCTGTACCAGCTGTTAAACCAGAAATGGTAAAAGTTGTTGCAGTTACGTCATTATTTGTAGGAGTTTCTGTAGGAGTAAAGCCTTGAGCTCCCCATTCAATATCCCACAATGTTTCAGTTCCACTTGGAGTCCAAGCAATATCTGCTTGAGCTTCTGTTATGTTAGATGCACTTAAGTTTGTAGGGGCAAAACAAGTTGGAATAGTTTGAATAGCAAAGTTGTCAAGAAAGAATTCTGCTGCTTCTGGATCATCAACTGCACCTTCAGATTGCCAGAAACCGAATTTAACATTAGCTCCTGTTATAGTTGAAACATTAATAGTAACATTGTCACCAGTATTAGATGGTGCATTTGCAGCAGTCCATGTAGTTATATTCGTCCAAGTTGTTCCATCTTCAGTATATAGAAGTTGTAATTCGTCATCAGAACCCATTGCACTTGCAGCTGTAGATCCACGAGCTGTAAGTGCCATATCTACATTGATTTCGTAACCACCAGCAGAAAGATCGAAACTAGGTGTTTCTAACCATTCATTATCAGTAGCATTATTAAAATACGCTCTAACAGCTCCTGATGTACCAACATTTGCAAAACCGTCTTGAGCCCAATTAGATGCTCCATAAGATGTAGCACCTGTAACGGGACCTTTACCTTTCAACCAACAATTTGGTACCCATGTGCTGAAATCTTGTGTATAGTATGGTGTATATATTCCGCAAGTCGTAGTAAATGTGAAAGGACCAGCCCAAGCACTTAAACCATCAGTAGCACCACAATCAGCTCTCACGTAAAAATCGTAAGCTGTCTGAGCAGTTAATGAAGTAACAGAAAATGGATTAGCAGTTACGTCATCATTTGTAGGAGTTCCTGTAGGAGTAAAGCCTTGAGCTCCCCATTCAATATTCCAAGTAGTTGCAGTACCTAACTCAGTCCAGTTTAAATCTGCTGTTGTTGCAGTTACGTTTAAAGCTGTTAAATCAGAAGGCTGATTACATGCTGAAAAGTCTACAGCAATATCAAATGTAATTGTAATCCCATCGCTAGTTGCATCTAAGTCGTATGAGAATACTTCTAATGTTGCAAATGTAGTTGGAATATTGATTCCGTTTAAATCAGTACCACATCCGTGAGAAACAATAGTAACTCCATCAATCACTAAATCAAAATCGTACTGAGTGCCACAAAAACCGCTAATTAGGTCACTTGCAGTGTTTACTAAAGTAAGTGAATTTATTGAGTTAGCGCCATTACAAGTAATGTCAGTAGCAACCACAGAAACAGTAGTTGGTCCATCATCTTGCCCTGTAGCAGTGAATGTTTGATTGCAAACTTCAGCATTTGCTATGAAGGTAAAGCTTGTTATCATCATAAGGAATAACAGCCATTTAAATGTAATTTTCGTCATAATAAAAAAATTTTTTTTATATATTAATATAAGTGTTGAAACAACCGACTTAAAAGTCGGCTGTTTCAATATCTAGAATTATTTAGTTTATTTCTTAACCACTTTCACAACTACTTGCTTTTTGTTTTGAGTCGTAATAATTAAGTTATAGATACCTTTAGCTAAATCTTCAACATTAATTTCAATCTGCTTAGCATCTTTCGTTTGAATAGTTTTAAGCAATTTACCATCCATATTAACTAACTGTATTTCTACATTTTCTGTTGGTAATTGAATATTGATGGCTGTTTCAGCTGGATTAGGATAAATCTTGATGTTATCCTTATCTAAGCCTTCGATACCAACATTTACAATAGTGACAGTTTGCTCAGAGGTTTCTGTTCCACAACCATTTGTTGCACTAAGAATTACAGTATAAGTATTGTTAGCTGAATAATCATGTGTAGCATCAGTTGTTGTTTCTAATGGACTTCCGTCACCAAGATCCCAAGAGTATGAATCCGCACCTACTGTAGTGTTTGTAAAGTCAATGGTTGGTGCAGAAGTAGCATCGATTGTGAATCCAACTACTGGAGTATTATTAACTGTAATATAGGCTGTTTTAATTTCAGAATCAGAACCGCTAGCATTGGTTGCCGTAAGCGTTACGGTATAATTACCTGGAGTATTGTAGGTATGTGTAGGGTTCTGTATATCTGAGGTACCTGCATCACCAAAATTCCACAACCAAGAAGTTGGAGTGTTTGTTGAAGCATCTGTAAAAGTAACAGTTTCACCAACACATATAGTTAATGGTGTTCCTGAAAAAGCAGCAACTGGAGCTGGAGGATTACAAGAAGAAGTAAAAGTATGGAAAATAACACCTGTAATTAAGGGACTTGCACTTCCAATAGAATAAACTTCAGCTCCAAAAGGATCATTGATTGTAAATGAAATTTCGTAATCAAAAACAGATTCTTTCCAAACTAATTCAACCGTTTGTGCATCACAAATAGGTATATAGAGCGTTTCAGTACTTCCTGTATCAAGTGTTATATAAGCAATTTCAATACCTCCTTGACTTACAGAAAGCCACGCGTCATTCCAGCCATCAGCATAAGAATCATTTAAAATAAATTCATAAGCACATTGATTAGCAGCATCACAAGCAACAGTCCTAAAAGAATAAGGAGCTGACCATTCACTATATGAACCAGCTCCACAATCAGCTCTTACATAAACTATGTATTCGGTATCAGTTGTTAAACCTGATAAGGATACATTAGGAGCAGTTAAATCTGTACCAGCACCTGTTGGTATAGTTCCAGCCTCAACAACTTCATATTGCCATCGATTAGCAGTACCTGTCTCTGTCCATGAAATATCAGCAGAAGCATTAGTAATATTTGATGCCGTAATATAACAAGGAATTTTACAAGCAGCTGCTGTTCCGCCCATACAAATTGGATGCTGATATTTAGAATCAGTTTTCCATATTCCACTAGTAGGTTTATAATAAGCTTGACCAAATCCAGACTCTACGCCAACCCACAAAAAAGAACAATCAGTAGGAGTTGCATTACCATTTCCTTTAATAGTAATAATACCTGATGATAAAGAAACTGCAGAAGGCAATATTACATCCCATTCATAAACTGGATATTTCAATGCATATACTTCATCTGTTAGTGTTGGTGTAGTTGGAACATCTGCGAAAAAATGAGCAGGTGTACCAGCTAACAAGGCAGCATAATCTACGTAAAAATTAATATCAACAAATAGGTTATCGCTATTATCACAAGGGTCCCAATTAGAACTAGGATATGCGGTAAAACCCCAAAACTTTAAAGTTTCGATGTCCCCACCAATTGTTGCAAAATCTGTTCCAGCAATTCTAGCACCGTCTGAAATTCTTGAATTGTAGTCGTCTACATAATTATTAGCAAACAAACTACCATCAGCACAAAAGAAATCTCCATTTATTTCTTTACTGTTTGAATTCATTCCTCTATTGGTTAAAGAAACACCAGATTCGCTTTTTTCCACAGGAGCTTTTTGTATTTTTGCTTCCTGCGCAAAAGTAATACCTGCACTAAATAATAATGTCAGGATTAAGTAAGTTTTTCTCATTTTAATTTTTTTAAATTAATTATAGTAATCATTTTTTAAGTAGCACAATAAAAATAAGTATTAACATGAAGGTGTTTCAAATTATAGCATAGGCAATTTTATAGGCAATTTTATAGACAATTCTATAGACAATTCTATAGCTTGATTAAAGAATCCACACTCGTAGAAGGTGAAATTGAAAATGACCCCATAGGGGTCTAAAAGGCAAAACTAGACTGTTGTGCTTCTTCTCGCCTTTCCTGCTCTTCTTGATATTTTACATATTTCCTTATCTTCTCCCTAAATTGAGCGATTACCAAACTTGGGTGTGCATTTTGTTTCACCTTGTGTTTTTTTGGTTAATTTTTAAATGGATCGAGAAATATTGAAGATAAATTTCGTTCTGTTGTTATTATGTTAATCTAACTTCGGTGTTTTTTGAGAACTATGCATAGTTATTCCATTACCACTGAGGTTTACAACGTTTATATTTTAAGTTTTCTCCTATGCAAATTGTATTACAGGAGGAGATTGGCATTTTTGCCATATGTCATCAAGTTTATAGGTTTCATAAATATCCCTTGTTACATTTAAAAATACATTCCGCCCACCAGAAGTAATTTTTACAGCGAAATCAATCAGCCTTCTTCTGAAAGTGTTAGGATAAACGCTAATTGGAATAGTACCGACTGTAACATCCCTTTTGTAAGCCTCAAAAATAAAATGGCTTATTACCAAAAGAAAATAATATGCTCGGTTCATGCCAAACTTCTTGAAAGGCAATTGCTCTTTAGTTGCCATTTCTTTTATACTCCTATGAATAAGTTCATCGGCTCCTCTTTTATGCGACAGTTGTATAATTGCACTTGTCTCAAAGAAATTCTCCCCACCGGCAGCCCTTAACCTTTCATCTGCAATTTTATTATTGCCGATGTTTGTGTATATCAAGCAATCTGTTTTGTCAATTCCCATGAGGTACTGTCCTTGTTCATCGCAGCTCAAGGTTGTGAAGATACTTCTTCTAAATTTTTTCCATGAAGTTAGCTTATTGGCAAACTCAAAGTAACGCCAAACTACCTTACCATTGGTGAACTCACCATAGGCATCGGTTTTTATTAATTCAGCATAATTTCTTACATCTTTATACAACCGACTTGTGGTAATGTAATGGATATGAAGTTCGTCTTCAAAGCAGCTAAATGCTTTTTGGTCAGCAAAACCACTATCTGCACATATAATTATTGGTACTTCCTTTGAATATCGTTTCCTGATCAATTCAACCACAACCCTTACTCTATACGCATAATCGGTTCCATGATTCGAATGTGCACTACCTTTCCTGAAGAGCACATCTATTAAATAAAGGTCCCCAGCAAATGTGTAATGGTTGAAAACCTTTCTTTTTCTTGTAGGTCGGTTCGTTACCCTCTCGCTTTTTTGAGCCATCATTATCCATTACCATAGTATCAATGCCTAATATAATGATTTTTGGATTTTCTATAAGCAGTCTCCATATGAAAAGCTCATGTAATATTTTGTTGAATATTTCATCTTTGATGAAAATAAATTTTATGAAGAAACGCTTTATCTGATGTGATGAGGCCATGTCGCTTGAATGGTTCTCCAGTAATGCAACATAGCCTTTATCATTTTTCTTTCTGTCGAAACCGGATATTGACATATCGGTACCATCAATAAAAAATGCCAACATTTGTTTTATAAACTGCTGCAGCTGAAGACCCTTACTATTTAGTACAAGTAGTGAGGTTAAGTTGATCTACATCAACTCAACTAGCTTTATATTTTGAATGTAACACATATATAAAATACCCCCGCGGGCAGAAACTTTATCGTTTGTAATGCCTATTTTTGTTATCTTTGAGCTCATAAAAGATTGTCTTGTTCGCTTAAAAATTGATGTTTGTTATTTTGTATTAATCACCACTACAATACTCATTATCATGTAGATAAGCAAGACTTTTTCTATTTATTTTTACTTAAATCGATCAATCTAGATTTTTATAATTGTGAAAACGAAACAAAAAAATAAAATTCTTCTTGTTTTATTTGTATGTCTTTCAATAAGCTTTGTATTGTCTTTTGAAAACTGTACAAACAAAAAAGATGTAAATGAAAAAAAATTCATAGAAAAGCACACTGTTAAATCGAATGCTGATAATGGATTATTTTTTTATGAAAATTTAGCTAAAACTGTAGATTCTTTAAATATAATAAATGTCAGTATATGGTATAACAATCAATTAGCTGATAATTATTTAAATGATTTCTCATTAAATAAAGTTGAAGAAATATTAAATGAAACAAATAAACTAATAGAAAATAAGGAAGAGTCGGAATATACAGCTGATTTTCATCGTATTACTGGTGATTTTCTAAATTATTCTGCTCGATATGATTCATCTATTACTCACTACCAAAAAGCTCTAGAAATTGCTGAAAAGCTTAAAATTGAAAATAAAATTCTCTTTGAGATATATATTGGACTAGCAAATCATTGGTTTTACCAAAACGATTTTGATGAATCCCTTATATATATATATATATAAGGGATTAAAAATTGCAAATGAGCTTAAAGATTTAAACCTAATTTGTCGTGCTAAGATTGAATTAAGCATCTTTTACTTTTCGCAATTGAATTATAAGAAGTCTATCGAATTACTAAAACACTGCCTTAAAAAATACGACCGAGATATCGGTTCAGGCTATAAAGCATATATACATACAATTTTAGGGCTTTGCTACACCTCTCTTAAAGATTTTGAAAAAGCAACTTTACATGCAAAAGAATCCTATGTTTTATATTTATCAATTCAAGACAAAAAAGGAGCCGGTGAAAGTTTAAATAATTTAGCCCTAATTCAAATGCATCAATCGAACTGGGAAAAAGCCCTCAGCGTATTGAAAGAATCTTATCATATATTATTGACCGTTGGTGAAGATCGACAAATACGTCCAGTAACAGAAAAAATAGCTACTTGTTATTTTTATTTAGATAACTTAGATTCCTCTCAGTTTTATAATGAAATTACTATGTCTATAGCTATAAAAAATGGTTCAAAACTATCTATTTCTAACACATACAGGAATAAATCAATTATTTTTGAAAAAAAAGGAGATACTCAATCTGCATTAAAATGGTTAAAAGAACACATCACGATGAAAGATTCTGTATTTAATTTAGAGAAAAATTTAGCCATCAATAATCTCACTTATAAATATGACGTAGTATTATTAAAAAAAGAAAATAAAATTCAAAGCAGTAAGTATCAGTTACTATTTCTTTATGTTGGGATTTTCATTTTATTAATTATAACATTTTTTATTAGAAAACAAGCTAAACTAAAGCAAAACAAATTAATAAAAGAAAAAGAAAATTCTCTTTTACAAGAAAGAATAAAATCAGTACAAAAAATAACAGAATTAAAAGACTTAGAACTAAAAGAATTAACCAAACAAATTATTAATAAAAACATCTTAGCTTCAAGTTTTAAAATGTCGAATATGGAATTAAGCCAACAAAAGCATATTGATTTAATTAGCTGTAAACTAGTAACAACTGAAGATTGGATAGGCTTTAACAATAAATTTAAAGCGTTATATCCAGAATTCATTTTTAAACTAAGAAATATTCAGGTAAAAATTACACAGACTGACAAGACGCATTTAATGCTAGCGAAAATGGGTCTAAAAACCAAAGAAATAGCAAGTACTTTGGGTGTCTCAGATGATTCCGTAAGAACTCAAAAATACAGATTAAATAAAAAATTAAAAGGAATTACAGATTTCGAAAATATCTTGAAATAAGATATTATTCTTTAATATTTTTTTTGAATCATTACTACTTTTAATATCGCTTTTATTGAGATGGTATGTTGTGATTCGTTTTCTTTTTCATACATCTAAATTTTGTAAGCTAAACTGTAAATCTTCAAACAAAAGTGGCCTTTTTGAATTAAAAAATAAGAGAGTGTTTTCTCATGATTTTGTACAAAGAGCTTTCGAGTTCTTAAATTGCTTAAGAAATGCTTTGTCTAATAAATCCTCTTTGTTCATTGTACTGTGTTTAGTTATATAACTATAAAAAGTCTAACTGTAATTTGGAACCATTAGACTTTCACTTTACACAGTTGCTAGGATACTACCTAGAAAATTTGAAATCGCAAAAACAATACATATACAAGGCGTAGAGTTTTATCATATTATAATGGTTGATTTTAGTAAAAATTAATTAATCTTTCTTATCTTGATATTCCGATGATACCCTGCCAGTTATTCCGATGAAACCCTGCCAGTTTTTTTTATTGATTTCTGCAAC
>JAEINW010000219.1 GCA_016342715.1 Salinivirgaceae bacterium
AACATATAAATAAAAAAGCCGCCCCGGAAAAACAGATTTAAATCCATTCTCAACCCGGAAGCGACTTGGTAAGCTTTGCAGCTCTTAACAAAGGCAAAGCTACTAAAATGAGATGACCTGCACAATTGGCAATTAGATGGGGAAGGAAGTATGCCAATTATAAATTTTAAGTTATGAAATTAAAAATGTTAGGTATTGTTGCAATCATTGTTTTAAGTTTAGGAACCGCTAAAAGTGCTGATGCAGCTTGTAAGACAGCTAGAATTGATTGTGGTGATGGACAAGGTCATTATGGACTAGTTTGTGGAGAAACAACACAGGAAATGGTAGATAATGCTGATGAAATGGGTGATGTTATTTGTGGTAGATAAATAAATTGAAAAGGAGTTGTTAGTGGAGTTAATTAACAACTCCTTTTAGAAAATCAAATTATTAATAAATATGAAACAATTAACTACACTATTCATTCTTATGATGCTAGCAGGCTGGTTACCAGCGCAAAATCGCATATCAATAGACACAATTAAGAATGTATTCTATTACGATTATAATTTTCAACAAGATTCCACTGATTCAGGAAGTGAAAGATATCAAGAAATGGTTCTTCAAGTAGGCAAAAAATATTCAAAATTTACAAGTAGAAATGCCCTTTACACAGACTCGTTACTCTTCACGGTTAAAGATTTAGATCCAAGTGTGGGTTTTTCTGCAATTTGGCCAAAAATTAGTGGATCAAGAATAAATCGTTTTTGTGATTATAGTGTTTATAAAAATTATCCTCACAAAGGAAATATTCAATTTGTTGGAAAATTAGGTTCAAAAACAAGCCTAGTGGTGAATGAAGAAATAAAACTAGATTGGCAATTAGAAGAAGTAGGAGATACCACTATTTTGGGTTACACATGTCAAAAAGCCAAATGCTATTTTGGAGGGAGAAATTATGAAGCCTGGTATACAATGGAGATTCCTATTAGTGAGGGACCGTATAAGTTTAACGGTTTACCTGGTTTAATTGTCCGAGTTGCCGATGTTGAAAATGAAAACATTTTTCAACTCTATGGAGTTAAGAATTATAGCACAAATATAGCTCCTATATATGCAAAAACCGATAAACTTCAAACTACCACAGCTCAAGGTTTTGCAAGAGCGATGAAAGTATATATTGCTGATTTGTATCGGAAATATGGTGGCAATCCCAATATAAAATATTCAAGCCGCGATGGTGAATCAAAAACCTTAAGAAACATACGTGCTAAAAATAATTATATAGAAAGATATTAATACAATATGATAAGATTTTTTATTAAGATTGCTCTATTGTTATTGCCATGTCTCGGCTTTTCTCAGGGTAATGATCCTGGTTTTGTTCGCATTAGTATGGATACGATAGCAAACGAGTTTTATTACGATTATAACTACCAGCAAGATTCGACTGATTCGGGTAGTGATAAATATCAAGAAATGGTACTCCAAGTAGGTAAGAGGCACTCAAAGTTCACGAGTGTTAATAAGCTCTTATCGGATTCGTTAATGATTGCATTTAAAGATCTCGATCTCATAGTAGCGGTAAATAAAGTGGCATCTGGAACAAAAGGAAGCCCTGTTCGAACCTTATGCAAGTATTATGTGTATAAAAATTATCCAATTAAAGGTCAAATTAATTTTATTGGAGATTTAGGGGCAAAAACTTCATTAAGTGTAAATGAGAAGCCCTCTTTTAATTGGAAGCATGTCGAAGGAGATACTACCATACTGACATATTCTTGCCTGAAAGCTACATGTAGCTACGGGGGTAGAGATTATATAGCCTGGTTTACTCCTGATATACCCATAAGCGATGGACCCTATAAATTTTCTGGTCTGCCTGGCTTGATTGTTCGTATCGCTGATACCCATAACGAACATATCTTTCAGCTTTATAAAGTGAAAAACTCAGGGAATAATCGCGAGATGTTTTTTATAGAGGATAATTATCTATCTGAATCTACACCTAAAGGATATACCAAAGCTTTTAAACGATATGTGAGTAGTCTTTATATGAAATATGGAGGCAATCCTAATCTTCAACACAATAGTCCCGATGGAGAGTCAAGAATGTTAAGAAATATTAGAGCTAAGAATAATTTTATAGAAAGATATTAATACAATATGACAAGAACCCTACTCTCTCTCTCTCTTCTTATTATTAGTTCATTTGTATTTTCTCAGTCAACTCTTAAAGGTTATTTAGAATCGGAAAAGAAGAATTCTGTTGAAGGCATAATTGTTAGCCTGCATAATGATTCTATTAGCAATAAGTTCCTTAGTTATTGCATTAGCGATGCTAAAGGTTATTTTGAATTGAACTATTCAGGAGATTATATTGGAAAAACTTTGCGAATGCGTTCGCTTTCGTATCAGGATACCAGTATTTTTTTGATAAAAAAAGAGGTAGCGTATCGTATTAAGCTAAAAGAGCATATTCAGAAACTAAGAGAAGTGCAGGTGCGCTCTACACCTATTTTCAGCAAAGGCGATACGACTACTTATATTGCTGCCGTTTTTGCTCAGAAAAGAGATTTTTCCATTGGCGATGTTATAAGTCGAATGCCTGGTTTCGATTTGGCTGGTAATGGTAAAATCACCTATCAGGGAAGAGAAATAGAGAAATATTATATAGAAGGTTCTGATTTATTAGAAGAGCGTTATAGTTTAGCTAATAGGAATTTACCTCATAAGGCTGTTGCTTCGGTGGAGGTCTTGCATAATCATCAGAGCAAAAAGGTTTTTGAGAATAAGATCTCTACTGATCAAACTTCAATAAATATCAAATTAAAAAAATCTGTAGCTTTTACGGGTACAGCACAATTAGGTGCTGCCTATAAACCATGGGGGAGATATATCAATATTACGCCTATGATGTTCTCT
Organism: Salinivirgaceae bacterium; assembly: GCA_016342715.1. Taxonomy (GTDB): domain Bacteria; phylum Bacteroidota; class Bacteroidia; order Bacteroidales; family SZUA-534; genus JAEINW01. The sequence goes on from JAEINW010000219.1 coordinate 2,908, forward strand.
AAAAAGTATCAGTTCATAGGTTCTATCCAGTCAAATGATATTGGCGATGATCTTTCCAGCAATATAACTGCACTTAGCTTTAAAGATGGACAATTGCAAGGGATTGAAAAGCATAGATCCAGATTTTTGGGGCTTCCTGGCTTGTTCTACCCAAAAGTAAAGAAAAGCAGGTTTCTGATGAACGATGCCAATTTTGTAAGTATAAATGCGCTTCGAAAATTAGATAATCAGTCGGAATTAAAAATAAATGCAGCTTATCTTGCTGATAATATCGAAGAACAAAAGAGAAACAAAACGACTTATTTTCTGGATGATGCTTTGTTTACGACGAATGAAAAGTTTGTGAACAATTTTAAGAATAGATCTTTTTTTGCCGACCTAAATCTAAAGAAGAACTTATCTTCCATCTATCTGAATAATAAACTAGGATATATTCAGTACAGAGATAAAGCCAAGGCGATTATTACAGGTGATCAGCAACAAATTATTGAAGCTAAAACACCTCACAAAAGTTTGTATAATATTTTGGACTGTACCATTCCTTTTGGAAAGAATTTTGCCACCGTTTTTTCCTCAGTGGATGTTAACGAAAGCGACGAAGATTTGTTTTTTAGTCCTTCTGTTTTTTCCAATGTCTTAGATTATGGAAAAGATCTGTCTGTAAGTCATCAGAACCTAAAGAACACTAGTATTGTTAGCAGGAATCATATTCAGTTTGGGCGATCGGTGAAATCTTTTGTACTCCAATCAAAAATAGGATTCAATTACGAGAGGCAGGATTTGAAAACGTCTATGTTTTCGGGACAAGATTTATTAGACTACAATTTATTACAGAATAGTATATTGTGGGATAAGACCAATTACTTATTCGAGCCTAGCATAAAATACGAAGGAAGAAAACTGAAGATGACTCTGGATCTGCCCTTAGATTACTCCTATCTAGATTTTGAAGACAAACAATACAAATCTAGATTAAAACAAAACAACTTATTATTCAACCCAAGACTATTTATAAGTTATCAATGGAACTCATTTATCTCAAGTAAAATAAACCTAAGAAGTTCTGAAAGCATTGGCGACCCGAATAGAATGATGCAGGGCAATGTTGTATACGATCATAGAACAATGCGGAGCGGAGTGGCACAAATAGATGGTGATAAAAAGAAATCGGCAAATATTTATGTAAGCTATCGAAACCCTATAAGTGGTGTATTTGCAAACATATCTTATAATAAAAAACAAAACGAAAAAGATTTCATGACAGATAGCGAGATTATTTCTCCTGGTGTATTTTCTTATAGCCTCATAGCTAAAGCCAACCGTTCTACTAGTGATCTGATATCGGGAAAAATATCTTATTACTGGCATGACATGCATCTGAACCTTGATTATAAAAGCTCTTTCATGAAACAAAAATCGAATTACTTATTGAGCGGCAATCTAAAGGATTTTGATATAGATATGTATAGTAACTCTTTCAAAATGAGTTTTGATAAGTGGCAATTCTTAGCTTTAGACTACGACTTTTCCTTAAGCACAAATAAGCAAACAAGCAATGGCAATGAAACAAAGTCGATAGAACAAAAACATAAAGCCCGCATCTGCTATTATTTAGACTCTCGACAATGGATAGAACTTCGCCCAGAGTATTCTGTTATTAACCACTCGGTAAATGATACTCAAGAGGCTTTATTTACCGACTTAACTTACTCATATACTCCCAAAGGAAGTAGAGTAAGTTATTTACTTGAATGTAGAAATATATTTAATAATAGATATGTCTATTCCACCTACGACTCAAGCCTGAGTATTGTGTATAACGAGTTTACCCTCAGACCAAGGCAATTTGTAGCAAGAGTAAGGATTACTTTTGGGAAAAATTAATAAAAGAATGGTTTAATTCGTTATTGCCCACTATAAAAAATGAATAAGAAAGCACGTAAGAGAATTTGATGGGAAGATGTGATATTTATCAGTATTGTAAAACATGTCAATGTTAAGTGTAGTTTGTATTTAATATAAATTAATTATTAAATCACTGTTGCTGTTATCAAATTTTTGTTTGTATCAAACTCCTGTTTTTACTGATGTTGTTGTGGTAAAGGTCACTTTTATCCTGATTAAATCCCATTTTTATTATTTAAATTTAATGGGGGGGGGAGATTTTGATTCTTATTTTAATTATCATACATTCGTTCCCGATTTAATATAATCATTGTTTATGTGTCATGAATATACGTGTTGGTTGTGCACAATTAATTATTTAAACCAATAGATTATTTGTAACATATAAATAAAAAAGCCGCCCCGGAAAAACAGATTTAAATCCATTCTCAACCCGGATGCGACTTGTTGCTTTGTCAAAATTCAATTGTTGTAGCAATTGAATTGATAATGCCGATATATAATTTGTTTGCCATTTAAAGCGATAGCGAATCAATTGCAACACCAAATTAATCATCGGTAAGCTTAGACGATGGCAAAGCTACTAAAACGAGATGACTCACACAATTAGCGGTTGTGGGGGGAACGGAGCTCTGCTATTTAAATACTTATTAGAAATGAAAGATTTAGAAAGGTATCAATTAACAATTGAGGAAATTTTAGAGATTAAAGGTGGTATTTCATACTGCGAATTTATTGGTGTTGTAAAGCATCTAAATAGAACAAATATAGATCAAGGAGTTGTCCTTATGCAAAAATTTAATCAATCACAGATTCAACTTGAAGATTGGGATTATTCGGGAAACCCACCACAATGTTAATTTTTATAGGGGTAGTTTTATAGCTACCCCTATAAAATACTGAAAAACTCTATACAAGCTAATACTTTACCCTTCTGAATAATGAATTTAAGATGCTTACCTTTATGAGAAAGATTACAAGTTTAATATATGCACTATTAATAAGTTATAACTATTGTCAGGCACAAAGCAATCAGCCTGATTTTAATCAGATATCAAAAGAAAATATCATTGGTATTGTTGACACATTAACAAGCGAATATTTTGAGGGGAGACATATAAGTGCCAACGATAAATTATTGAGTTATTTTTCAAATTATTACAGCACTATAGGTTTGGATTCTATAAACAACAATGATTACATTCAAGATTTTACCTTCTTTAAATATAAAAAATACTCCGATTCATCTTATATTAAATATGGAGATAAGAAGTTAGAAATAGGTAAAGACTTTATACATAGTCTCTGGGATTATCAAGAAGATTTTAATAATACTAGACAGCCTCTTAATACTTCAGTTGTATTTGTAGGAAAACCATCCAATAAGCTTGATACTCTCCTGAAGTGGAATGATTTGAAAGGAAAATCAATACTTGCATATAATCGAAATGGAAATTTTATAAACACGACACAGTATAAAGGAGCTATTAGTATAATTCAAATTGAAGCTAGCCAGAAAAGATTTGACAAAACAAAAGCAAATCAAAAAATAACACTAGATATGTTGGAGGTACTTTCATACTACACTGAGGAACCTAAAACTAAAACATTTACACAGATTTATCTATCTCCAAAGGCAGGAGCTAAGCTATTGGGTATAAAAAGATCAAAACTTAAAACATATATGACTCAATATGCTAATATTGATGATTCTGTGCATTATAATCTACCAAAAGAGATTACTCTAAATATTCACCGGGAAAAACAATTCACCAATTCTGGGAATATAGTGGGGTATATACAAGGCAGTGATATAAATGAAGACCATATTATTGTATCAGCACATTACGACCATTTGGGAAAAAATGAATATGGCATGTACCCCGGAGCTAATGATAATGCTTCTGGTGTAGGTGCCATGCTCGAAATAGCCAGAGTTTTGGCGGCTGCGCAAAAAGAAGGAATTCGCCCCAAACGAAGCGTTTTGTTTGTTGCCTTCGGTATGGAGGAGTCGCGTATGCTTGGCTCGAAGCACTATATTAAAAACCCAATATTACCTCTGGAGAAACTTAAAGCGAATATCAATATGGATATGATTGGCCGTCAAGACCGGTATCACGATAGCATTCCTAATTATATATACGCCTTAGGACCAGATTCAATCACTAATCCCATTAAACACACAATGGATAGTATTAATAACATCCATCAGTTTGTGCAGTTAGAATTTCTAGACAATTACCCCGATGCCAAGCGGTTTTTTAGTAATTCTTCTGATCAGGTGAATTTTCTGAAACAAGGTATCCCTGCTGTACTTATTAATAACGGCATCCATAAAGATCTACACAAGTTTACCGATACCAAAGACAAACTGAACTACGAAACCATCGAAAATGTCACAAAGTTGATGTTAATGTCTGTTTGGGAATTAGCTAATCAACCTTAACCCATTATTATGCACATGAATATGAAGAGCAAAGATAATTTTGTAAGAACAATTTATAATGCCCTGCAGTTTTATAAAGTTCAAATCACTCTTGATTCACTAGAAATATTAATAAAAACAAATTGTCAATACCCTTCATTAATTGCTATTTGTGACACCCTTGATGAATTAAAAATAAAGCATAATATCTATAAATTACCTTTGGATGAATTAACTAATCTTGAACAACCATTTATTGCTCACACTACAAATTCAAAAGGGGATATACTATTCATCCATAAAATCGAAAGAAAGTTCGTTCATTTTGTGGACGATTCTAGAAAAATTATCAAGGCAGATATAAATGACTTTATAAAGGGACTTTCAGGTATAGTAATTGTACTTTCTCCTTCAAAAGAGTCTGGAGCCATAAACTATGTGAGAGAAACCCAAAATGAAACTCTTTTTCGAGTTAGTCAGATAGCTAGCGTAATTTTATTGATATTATTCTGTTTTGTTATAGGTGACAGCAGAAGTTATATAATAGATTTTTCGTCTAGCATTGCTTTTGCTCTTAAGTTATTAGGGATTTCTATTTCGCTTCTTTTGGTATTAGAAGAGTATCGAAAAGAGAATAGATTTACAAAAAAACTTTGCAATATTTCTAGTCAGTTTAATTGTAAATCTGTGTTAGATTCTCCCTATTCCAAAATATTTGGAAATATTACATTAGCAGACTTGAGCATAATTTATTTCACTACTGGTTTAATGCTCCTAATTGCTTTCCCTAATAGTTTAAATGTGCTTGGTTTATTTAGTTTTTTGGCACTAGGAATAGTACCTATGTCTCTATATTTTCAGATCGTGAAAGTAAAAAAAATATGCCCCTTATGCCTCTCGCTTCTTCTAATCTTAACATTTGAATTTATTTTTCTTTTCAATACTGTTGAAGTTGAGTACAAGAATTTTAGGGAGATATTTGTATTTGTAATGCTCTGCTTTTTTCAACTGGTATTACTTTATCTGCTTAAAACAAACTGGCTATTAAGACTTGAAAAGCAAAGCTATAAATACAGTTCTTCTTCTTTTAAAAGAAATCCTATTGTGTTTAATTCACTTTTAAAAACTTCAATAAAACAACCTACAGTTGATGAAAGCCTAGTTTTTCATTTAGGAAATAAGAATAGTTCAAACAGCATATTAGCATTTCTAAGTTTAAGTTGTGACAGTTGTTTTTCTGAATTGAAAAATCTAGTTAAAATATTTAAAGATTCTTATGATGTCAAAATTGATTTTGTATTTATTATTAATGAGCTAGAACCTTTAGGAGTGTTAAACTCTTTGCACTACATCAAGGAAACTAAAGATGAAGGTTATCTTATCAGCGCTTTATTTGAATGGTACGAAAATAAGCAATACAAAAAATGGCTTCAAAATTACCCTACGCCTAAGGATTATAATAAACTACAATCGTTGTGTGAAAACAACTCTGAAATATTTGAAGGAATTGGGGTAACAAAATTACCATCTTTATATTTTAATAGTTTCTTTTTACCTGAGAACTATGACATTATTGACTTACGACAATTCATAGATAAAAAAAAGAAATAGTCGTTGAATATGCTTATGGTTTATTTTAACTAAGTAAATGTGATATTAAACTTAAAAAATAATTGTCCAGATATACCTGAAAATTCAATTTTCAGGTATATTTTTAAGCTTTACTAAACACTAGCTATTTATAATCAATAAATTTGATTGTAATCTACTGGTTCTGATCTATGA
>JAEINW010000220.1 GCA_016342715.1 Salinivirgaceae bacterium
CTTTGAATCTATGCGCCTTGCAGTAAATCTTGCTTCAGCTTAAATATAGCAGAAAAATATCCTCCTGAGTAAATACCCTGATTTAACTAATAATAGTAATTATGATTTAACAATTGGAACTAATCAGGTTTTGACCATCGACAAAAGTATTATCCCAAACAGACATACTTTATTGAGCGGAGAGTTTGTAAATCCATCTATTTTTACATGTATGGATAATGCGAGTATTTATATGGGAGCAGGTTCTGAAATAAAAATCGATAATAGTAGTACATTTATTTTAGACCCAAATTCAAAAATTTATATGGGCAAGTACTCAGATATTAATGTGCAAAATAATTCAACCTTAATTATTAATGATGGAGCGCTTATTAAACAATTAGTAGGAGCAGAAATTTATGTTGATGAAACTTCTAAAATTATTTTTAATGGGGGTGGTTTTGAAACAACAAACTACAAAAATTTAAAAGTTGATGGTACTTTAATTGTTGGCGAGAATAAAAATCTTACATTAACAGAACCCGGTAGTATTTATTTAAATTGTAATATTAATGCTGAACCAGGTGCATCAATAACCTTTGAAGGAGTAGATCAATCAACAAAATTATTAGAGGTTGGAGGTAAGGTTAATTTCGATACCGATTTTGCCAATGTCACCATTAAAAACGGCAAAATTCAAATGAACAATACTTCTGCTGAGCTTTTCATGAATAGCGGTATTGATAATGTAACTATTGATAATGTTTTAGTTAGCTCAAACAATGGTATTAACAATAGCCACGAAGGCATTGACATTCGGAGCAATGGAACAGTTACAGTGAGCAACAGCAGCTTTGAAAATGGCAATTATGGCCTGTATGTTTCAAGGGCAGCAACATCAAGTCGTTTAGTTGTTGACAACTGTACCTTTGAAAATAATGTATATGGCTTACGTGTTTATAATGGAAGCTTTGAAGTTAGCAACTCAACTTTCGATGGAAATATATCGCGTGGTTTAAACTGCTGGTCTATTGACGGTACTTGTTATTTTACCAACAATATTGTTTGGAACCAAAGTGGTGGGGCTGATTATGGTGTTTATATTCATGGTGAATCAACTGCAAGAATTACTTTTAGAAATAATATTATCAGATTAAATAATAGCGGAACTTATTTAGATGGTAATTTTACTGCAAGCTTTTCATGTAATACCCTTTCAGATAATTATTACTATGGATTAAAAGGGCATAATTCAAAATTGTATTTGGCATATGCTCCTGGAATTTCCTCTGGAAATAATGACCTGTCCGATAACCGTGACGCCATTGTTGGAACAGGTAGTTTGGGTGAGTTTTACTTAAATAATGGAAATAATGATTTACGCAGCGATAATTATTGTATAACAGGTGCGTTTGGAGCCATGCCTGGTGGTTCAATTGCAGCAAATAATAATTATTGGAAAACAGGTGGTGGTGCACCTTCTGCCAATGAATATTCAATAACAGGCGCAAATGGAGCTGTTATTACCTTAACTGATAATTCGCCAAATAGTTATTATCAGTTATGTTCGGCTCTCGGTGAATTAGACGAATTAGACAAATCAGGTGTAGAATTTGCACCCTATAATGAAACTTACGATTATAGAGAAGTTGTAAGCGATATTGGTGTTTTGCCTTTAGATGTTGCAGTAATTAGAATTCTAAATACCGAAGAAGAAAATGGTGAGGTGTTTGATCTTTTTACAAAATACGAATTGCTATCCGATTTATTGTTATCCGATTTAGATGACCTTAATTTGGGTGAAAAGTGGTATGCTAATCATAGTTATTTATTACTGAAAGCAACCTTAGGGGAATTTAAAAAGCAGAACCATAGCGATCAAATTAGTCAACGAGTGATTGCTAAAATGATTAAGACTATAAAAAAACTCGAAAAAGATCTTCAAAAATCTGAGAAGAAAAGTAAAGGAGATAGTGAAATTTCGCCCGAACTCTTTGCTTTTATTATTAACGAAGCCGATGTTGTTTGGTATGGTGGAAATTACGATGAAGCTATCGAGTTATTAACAGATAAACAAGATGTTGCCACAGCTGAACAACTTTGCGAAATCGAAAAAATGATTTGCAGAATTAATCTCGATCGCGATTTTATTGCAAGCAACAATACCTTAGACATTGACGAAGCTTTGGAAGCTTGCGAAATTTGTAACTCTGTAGAATCAGACAAGGGTGACTCTGGTGACAAAGGATCAACATCAATTTCAAATAGCATGATAGATGGAATTAAATTAAGTATAATTCCAAATCCAGTTACAAATGGCTCCGAAATAAGAATAAATGGTGCTGAAAGTGGATCGGAATTGTATGTTTACAGCAGTGTAGGAAGTATTGTATTTAACGAAACAATAGCTTCAGAAAACTATACTAAATTAGTTTCAAACTCTGAATTAAGTGAAGGGATTTATATGGTTTCAATTCTGAATAAAGGGAAAGCAGTTGCTAACATGAAAATGGTTGTAACAAAATAAGAAATTGTTATTAACATAATATTACAAAGCTGATTCAAATTTTTTGAGTCAGTTTTTTTTTACCCTATAGGAGCCAAATATTTGCAAATTAATTTATTGGGAATGGCTTAAAGGCTAATTTCTAGGAGTAGAGATTCAAATATTATGAAATAATTTTTTTTAAAACAAAAAAGGCATTCATTTTGATAATAGCCTCATGCTATCAAATAATCATAAATCTTTGTATGTTTGCAGCATATAATTATTTCGATAATATAATGAATCAAAAAAAAATATTTACAAAATTCAGCTTATCAATACTCATCGTATTATTGGCTTATTCTTGTGCAAGAATGTCTTCTCCAACAGGTGGTGCAAAAGATGAAGATCCGCCCATACCTATAAAGAGTAAACCCTTAAATTATTCTACCAATTTTATGGGTGATAAAATCATAATTCAGTTCGATGAATTTGTGGTTTTAAAAAATATTCAGCAAGAATTATTGGTTTCACCCCCTGTTTTAGAGGATCCAGAAATTAAACAACGAGGCAAAAACCTAATCATTAATATTAATAATAAGCTTAAAGATAGCACTACCTATAATTTTAATTTTTACAATTCAATTGTCGATTTAAATGAGAATATTCCACTTCCAAATTTTCAATTTGAATTTTCAACGGGTTCTGTGTTTGATTCGATATATCTGGGCGGAACGGTTAAAAACGCATTTGATTATGCTACCGAAGCATCATTATATGTTATGGCTTATGAGGTTTTTAACGACACCATGCCACGAACAACCATTCCCGATTATGTTGCGAAAACCGATGCGGACGGACATTTTTTCATCACTAATTTAAAAAACAAACCCTATTACCTTTTTGCTTTAAAAGACATGAATAGTAACATGTTGTTCGATTTGCCAAATGAGAGTATTGCATTTTTGGATTCCACTTTTCAAGCAGAATTTATGGAAATAATCACAACAGACACAATTAAAATATTGGATTCTTTGGCTCTAATGAAAAGAGACACCATTTATTTGGATTCTCTGGTTGTGAAAAAAGAAATAGTAACTACCATTGGCGATATTCAGCTGTTTCTGTTTACTGAGGACTTTAAAAAACAATACCGAACAGAAACGTCACGACCTAACAAGGCATTGGTGGTTTTTGCATTTAATAGAGAATTAAAAGATAGTATTTCAATTATTCCAATTTCAGAAAAACCCTATATGAAAGACTGGTTTATTCAAGAGCCATTTGAAACTAACGATTCTTTGGTTTATTGGTTAAGCGATTCGGTTCTTTATAATAATGATAGTTTATTGTTTCAGCTAAACTACACCATGAAAGATTCTAACAATATTGATTATATTAAAACGGATACGGCTGTACTTGAATTCGATTTTGAAGAAAAAGCCGATTTAAACAAGGAATCTGCAAAAGAAGACAAAAAGAAGAGTGGAAGATTTAACTTGGGTTTGTTAAATAAAGACGAGAAAGAAGTGGAAGAAAAAGACACCTTGCCACCCCCTTCGCTTTTAACATTTACTCACAATGCAAAAACGCCATTTGAACTAAACAAAGCGGTTGAATTAGTTTCTGTTTTTCCGATTGATAAAATAAATGAATCGTTAATTGAATTTTATAATGTTATTGACGACACGGTGTTTAAAACTAGAGCCTTTGTGTTTAAACATAGTGAAACAGAATTAAGAAAATATTTTATCGATTTTGAAAAAGATTCCGAAGAAAAGTTTAAACTATTAATTCCAGCAGGCACGTTTACCGATATTTATGGAAACATAAACGATAGCTTAACATACGATTTTACTACTCGAGATGTTGAATATTATAGCAATATAAGCCTAATACTATTAAATGTTAAAGAAAAGGCAATTGTTCAATTACTTGATGAAAAAGAAAAGCTAATTGAAAAACGTGTCGTTTATTTTGACAGCGTATTAACTTACGATTATTTAGCTCCCAAAAAATATATCTTTAAGCTGTTTTTAGATTCCAACAACAATGACCAATGGGATACCGGGAATTTGAATAAAATGCTTCAACCGGAATTGGTGTTTTATTTTCCCGAAGAGGTTGAAACCAAAAGCAATTGGGATATGGAATATGAATGGGATTTATATCCAGTTCCGCTAGAGGTCACGCCAGCTATAGATTCCTTGCCTCAAGAATTGGATAAAGGAGAGCCAGAAAACCAGAACAATGAATAATTTATAGATATTAATATCAGCCTCTTTTATCAACTTAATGGAGGCTGTTTTGTAATACACATATAACTAATTGGCTTGACTTATGGCAGTATTAATGGAGTTTGCAATTTTTCCAACAGATAAGGGAAAAAGTGTAAGTAAGGATGTTAGCAAAGTAATTAAAATGATTCAGGAATCGGGTTACAAGCATCAATTAACAGCAATGGGTACTTTGGTTGAAACACCAACAGTTGCCGAGGCCTTACATGTTGTTGAAAAAGCGGCAGCCCTTCTTCAAACAAATAGCGAACGTATATATTCGAGCATTAAACTCGACATTAAAAAGGGTGCCGAAAACATGCTGGTTGAAAAGGTAAAATCCATTGAAAACAAGCTTGGACAATAAACAATTTGCTAATGAGCCACGACCATTCACAGCACAATCATGCTCCTGCAAGTTTAAAAAATATCAATAGAGTATTTTATATCGGCATCATTTTAAATTCAGTTTTTACTGCTGTTGAATTTGTTTTTGGATACCTAAGTAATTCATTAGCACTAATTTCTGATGCCAGCCATAATTTGAGCGATGTGGCAAGTTTAATAATATCGTTATTGGGCATGAAATTGGCTCAAAAAGCAGCAAATTACACTTATACATATGGTTACAAAAAAGCTTCCATTTTAGCTTCGCTAATAAATGCTGTTTTATTATTAATTGTGGTTTTTTCAATTTTTAAAGAAGCCATTGAACGATTAACGGCTCCTCCAGAGGTAATGGGAAAAGTAATTATTATTACAGCCATTATTGGCGTTTTAATAAATTCAATTTCGGCATTGTTGTTCTTTAAAGGACAAAAATCTGATATTAATGTTAAAGGGGCATTTATTCATTTAATGGTTGATGCCTTAGTTTCTGTTGGGGTTGTAATTGCTGGTATAATAATTCATTATACGCAGTGGAATTTAATTGACCCTATTCTAAGCTTTGTTATTGGAGGAATAATTGTTGTTTCAACTTATGGCTTGCTTAAAGAAAGCTTAAAACTAACCTTAGATGGAATTCCAAAAGAAATTGATTATCATAAAATTGAAACCCTGATTGCTGAAAATAAGCATGTAAAAAACGTGCATCACATTCACATTTGGGCTTTAAGCAGTAACATTAATGCTTTAACGGCACATGTTTGTCTTGATAATAATTCCTATTCGCAACAGGAAATAATGAAAATTAAGGATGAAATTAAACATCAAATAGAGCACCATAAAATTCAACACATTACACTTGAAATAGATGCGGATGTTGATTCCTGTAAAGATGTGAACTGTTAATGTATCACATTAAAAAGTTGGGGATTTAAATAAAATCACCTAAATATTTAATGTTAAAGATGGCGATGCATGCAGGTAATTTCATAAAAATAATTTTTGTGCTTGCATCGCTTGTTGTTAACAACAAACAACTTAGGGCGTTGCCCTAAGCTATGTTATTTATGGCTTTCAGCCATAGACAAATAATCATTTGAACTAAATCTTACTACTTAAAAAATTAATCAAATTATTTTTTTACCTACCCCAGCCGCCCTAAAATTTGGGAGGAACTTAGCGCTAGCGTTCTCACGAACGAAGTGAGTAATTACATTCTACAAAATTGAAAAATTTGGTTCACTTTTTAAACACTCACGTTTCATTGAAAGTACTCACTAACTCCCTGCCTATCGGCAGACAGGCCTCCTTTCAAGGGAGGCCTGGGGAGGATATTGTCTTACAAATACAAACATTGCAAAACCGAAACAAATGATAATAAAAAGCATCAAATGGATATTTGAAATAACAGAGGGTGTGTTTTTCCCCAATGCTCGCAGCGAGGTAGTTTGTTTTCTTAGCTATATCATTTATGATTGACCGTTTCAAAAATTTAGCTTGCTCCATAACTTTTCAATATGATCCCTGTTAATGATATAAAAAAAGCCGGAACTAACCGGCTTATATTCTATATGGTGATTTTAATTTAACTCTAAATTACTTTAGCTCACTCAAGTCGCTTAAAAAACACTTCTTCTATTTAACTCTTGCCAAACCAAACATTCTAAATAACCATTTGGGTAATGGGCCATCTTTACGTTTACGTAAATCAAGAAACCAACCTATACTTTTCATAATTGGAATTTTGTGAGTTTCAACAAATTCAATTAAAGTGCCTTCGGGTGCCTGAATATACGAAAAATTTCCTGCTGCTTCGCCCATGTCAAAAGTATCCATAGCAGCGGCGCTGTCTACGGTAAACGGAAATCCTTTTTCTTTTACCTCTTCGCGCAATTCATCCATTCCGTTAATGTCAAAGCACAAATGAATAAACCCCGGATCGCCCCAAATTCTTCCTTCCAACACATCGCGAGCTTCTCTATCAATAACCTGCACCAACTCAATACAAGTGGGACCGAACATTGGACTAAATGCCCCATTGCGTTTTTCGGAATGAGTAAGTAAAACTCTACGGTAGGTGTTATCACATCCGGGAACACCTGCCCAATCGTCAAACTTGTCCTTTTTGTCGTAAACAACGGTATCGTATCCTAAAATATCTTTATAAACCCGGAAACTATCTTCCATGTCTTTTACGCCAATAACAGCGCCGTAAATTCCACCATTTACCGATTTCTCTTTCTTTAATACGAATTCTTCGTGACAAATTTCCCAAATGTTGCCATACAAATCGTTCACATAAAAATGGTCATTCCCTGCGGGGTCTTTTTCCAATGGCGAAAGCACCTCAAGATTCCATTTTTTATATTGCTCATAGGCTTTGTTAACATCAGCCGATTTTAGTTTTCCGATACAGATTCCTAAATCGCCAATTTGCACTTGAAACTTTGGAGGTTCGGGTGTTTTACCGGTGTGTTGCCAAATTTCAAATCCGCCACCCTGTAGGTTCAAAGCCAATATTGCATGACGCTCTCTGGTTTCGCCAGCCGTATGAGGAAGCATTAATTCTGCAAGAGCAGCTTCTTCAAACATTTTAATATCCATTCCAAAATAGGTGCGAAACCAATCAAACCCTTCTTTAACATTAGGAACGCCTACTCCTAATTGTTGAATTCCATTTATTCTTTTTTCCATGATGTAAAGTTCATAGCTCAAAGTTCATAGCTCATGGTTAACACCTTGAACATTTATTTGAGCTTATTATTATTTAAATATTTCTACGAGCTATCAGCCACGAGCCATAAAGCTACCAGCTAACTTACATAGGATTTATTTTCCGTACTATTTTTGCATGAAGGCTAGGGAAAAATCGTTTTATTTTTAAAATGATTAATTCTCCGGCACCTACGGGTATTTCTCTTTTATCTTTTTTAAGACCTTTTAATATTTGTTGAGCAGCCTTTTCTGGAGTAATTCCATTGGCTTGTCCAGCATCCATTTTGCCATGTTCTTGTCCATTTTTTTCAATAGCAAACTTTGAAATATTGGTTTGAATTCTGCCTCCAATTAACATGGAAACCCGAATGTTATGTTTGTAATTTTCAGCCAAAACACTTTCGAAAAAACCATGCAAAGCATGCTTTGATGCTGAATAAGCCGACCGATGCGGAAAACCAAATTTACCCACCAAACTTGATGCCGCAGCCAATTGTCCACCGCCATTTTCAATCATGTGTGGTAAAACAGCTTTGGTAAGAGCAACTACTCCAAAGAAGTTAATCTCCATAATTTTGCGGTCGTTTTCAATTGGAGTTTCTACGCTAAGTGAACGCTGGCTAATTCCGGCAAATTGATAAAGCCCAGATATTTTTTCACCATCGGCTAACACTCTTTTTGCTGTAGCAAAAATGGCATCAGAATCCGACATATCCAAGGGTTCAACTCTTGCCTTGCTACCCAATTTTTCAATTTTGGCAGCGGTATTTTTTAAACCCTCGGCATCGCGATCAGAAATAATAAGCTTTGTATTATACAGAGCTAATGCTTCCGCCACCGATTTTCCCATGCCCGATGCGGCTCCTGTTATCCAAAAAGTTTTCCCGTTAAAGTTCATAAAAGCTCTTTTGAGTTAAGAAGCTACGAAAATAGTAAAATTAATTAATCAATATTTAAATGCTTATATTCATGTGAATGCTTAAGAAAAATTTATATTATTGTAAACTAATAAAGGCCAAATGTCATTAATTCGGCTAGCAATCCCAACTGCTGAAAACAGTTAACTTAAGGGGGTTGCTTAAAAATATTTTTCGGGA
>JAEINW010000221.1 GCA_016342715.1 Salinivirgaceae bacterium
TGTTGCAGAAATCAATAAAAAAAACTGGCAGGGTTTCATCGGAATAACTGGCAGGGTATCATCGGAATATCAACTATTTATCGAAAGCGAAATATTTAACCATGGAATAACAAGCGAAATAATCACAGAAATTAGAAGGTAAAAACGATTGGCTACAAAAAAGGTCTCTTTGCGTAGTAAAAAATAATAGGCTGCGTAAAACATGAGCAACGAAACCGACGACTGAAGTAAAACAATAACTGCCCTATCCATTTTGCTCCTCCTTTTTAATTATAATCTGATTTTCAATCAATTTTTGCATTTCTTCCATTTCTTCCAATGAAAGGGATTCCTCTTTGGTAAAAAACGATACCATTTGCTTGTACGAACTGCTAAAATAGCTACCCACAAAACTCTTTAAATAGAATTTTGAATATTCTTTTTTTGAGATGAGTGGATAGTATCTGAAAGTTTTACCAAAAGCATCGTGATCAATAAATTCTTTCTTCTCCAAAATTCTTACAATTGTTGATACTGTATTATAAGCTGGTTTTGGTTCAGGAAGCTCTTCGATAATTTCTTTTACAAATGCCTTTTTAAGTTTCCAAAGCACTTGCATTATTTGATCTTCAGCTTTTGTTAATTCTTTCATTTTTCTAATATTAAATAAGTAAGGAGGTTGATTAATAATTTTTATATTTATTTCTCTCTCTCCTTACTCGATCTTTTTTCTGTTTTTCCAATTGTCTGGTACAAATATACAACTAAGTTCTTAGTTTTCAAAACTAATTGTTTAGTTTTTCAACTACTTTTTTAGTTCACAAAAATTATACCAAATCAAAAAAAATAGTTTTCATTAAAAATTTCGAAACAAAAAAAACAAAGAACCATTCCTGTATTTTAGTAGTCTTATCATAATATTAAAAGAAAAGTTATCTTTGCAGCTCAATGGGAAATAGCAATTTATTATATAACAAATACGAACTCACAAACTGGCTTCCTACAACAGTAAAAGAAGCCAAGCTGAGAGGGTGGGATGAACTAGACGTGGTTCTTTTTTCTGGTGATGCCTATGTCGATCATCCATCATTTGGACCTGCAGTAATTAGCCGTGTAATGGAAAATTTGGGTTTACGAGTCGCAATTGTGCCACAGCCAAACTGGCAAGACGACTTACGAGATTTTAAAAAATTTGGTACACCCAGATTATTTTTTGGTGTTACCTCGGGCTGCATGGATTCCATGGTAAATCATTACACAGCAAATAAAAGATTACGCTCCGACGATGCATATACTCCTGGCGGAAAAGCTGGATTCAGACCCGATTACGCAACAACAGTTTACACGAACATATTAAAAAAATTATATCCCGATGTACCTGTAATAATTGGTGGAATTGAGGCATCCTTGCGCCGTGTAGCCCATTACGATTATTGGAGCGATAAATTAATGCCCTCTATATTAATGGATTCCAAAGCTGATTTATTGGTGTATGGATTGGGAGAAAAACCCATTAAAGAGATTGTAAACTTATTGGAAAAGGGAGTCCCTGTAAATAAAATTCAAACAACTCCGCAAACGGCATTTTTAATTAATAAGAATGAAACTCCCGCCACCAAAAAGAATTGGAAAGTTCAGGAATTAGATTCCTTTGAAGCCTGTTTGAAAGATAAAACCAAACATGCATACAACTTTAAAATTGTTGAAGAAGAATCAAATAAATACGAATCGGATAGAATTATTCAGCAATCAGGAAAATTTAAAGTAGTTATAAACCCTTCACTTGCTCCATTAACTGAAAAAGAAATAGATGAAGTTTATGATTTACCCTACACAAGATTGCCTCATCCTAAATATCATAACAAACCTGCAATTCCTGCCTATGAAATGATTCGTCACTCTGTAAATAGTCATCGGGGTTGTTTTGGCGGATGCAGTTTTTGTACCATTTCGGCTCACCAAGGAAAATTTGTTTCGAGTCGTAGCAAAGAATCCATCTTAGCAGAAATCGATAAAGTTGCAGAAATGCCGGACTTTAAAGGTTATGTCTCTGATATTGGTGGTCCATCGGCAAATATGTGGAAAATGAAAGGCAAAATTGAAAATGTTTGTAGAAGCTGCAAACGTGCATCTTGCCTATTTCCAAAAATTTGTCCAAATCTTGATACCGATCATTCCCAAATGATTGATTTATTAAAAGAGGTTAGAAATAACCCAAAAATAAAAAAAGCCTTTATTGGTAGCGGTATTCGCTACGATTATTTAGATCATCAGGAAGTGGAACGATCAAGGTTTAAAGAATACATGTCTGACATTATAGTAAACCATGTATCAGGTCGTTTAAAGGTTGCACCTGAGCATACTTCTTCAAAAGTATTACGCTTAATGCGCAAACCTGATTTTGACCATTTTAAGCTATTAGTAAAACATTTTGATAAGGTGAATGCCGATAATGGTTTGAATCAGCAATTGATCCCCTACTTTATCTCAAGCCACCCAGAGTGTCACGAAGAGGATATGGCTGACTTGGCCATTAAAACCAAGAATATGAATTTTATATTGGAGCAGGTTCAAGACTTTACTCCAACTCCGATGACTTTGGCAACGGTAATTTATTATTCAGGAATTGATCCTTATTCAAAAAAGGAAATATTTACAGCTAAATCACAAAAAGATAAGCGCAATCAAAAACAATTCTTTTTTTGGTACAAACCCGAAGAACGAAAGCAAATTAAACAACGATTAACTGAATTAAATAAACCTGAATTAATTTCAGAATTGTTTAGTTCTAATAAAACCAAAACAATAGTTGACACGAATCCAAAGGGTAAAGAAAAAAGAAATTCTAAAAAATGGAAAACAAAGCGCTAATTGGAATTATTACGCTCTTATTTACCTATGCATTATTTTCATGGGCTTTAGGTAGATATATCAATAAAAAGAAAGAAAAGAAAAGCTCGGAGTTCGAAAACTTTCTGTCTGGCGCTTGGATACTTGGGATTGTTCTTGCCTTTTTTATAATTTACTTATATTTTGGCTAAACAAAAAGCTGCATATTTCTATGCAGCTCCTTATTATATAGTATAATATTATAGCTTAATATTACTTTTATCAATAATTAAAATTGTATTTGGTGATCTTTTCCTAATATTATCACCATAACCTTTTAATGTAACCAAATCTTTATACAATTCATCCACTGCAATTACTTTGGCAATACCATAACATACCGTTTCATTCATTTCTGCACCACCATTGGTATATAAAACAGTCATTCCTTCCTTAATATTATCTTTAGTTGCTTGATGCCACTGTGTAATAATATCTTTTGTCCAAATTACATCAGAACTGCAATCTCCCATGGCCATAATTTCAAATTCTCCTTTAGTAGCATCTGAAGCAAGTGTTTTAATTTTTCCTGGAGAATATTCTTTCCATCTAAATTCCGATGATTTTTTTCTGTCAACAAAAATTTTCGAACCAACAGCAATTGTTGCTGAACCCATGGGTTTAGCTTCTGCAGAAACGTCTGCTTTAATAGATGCACCCGTCGAAATTGAAATATTTTTAATCCTAAATACTTTTCCTTTATACTTAAATTCAAACATCGAAATGGCATCCATTTTAGCAAATTGGCATTCCATTTTTACTGGAGTACCCTGAATTATAGTAGCAATAGACCTTGAACCTACAACACCTGCAACACTAACACTTTCAACATTAAACTCATCACCATTTGCATCTACCGCTCTGGTATCCATTGCATAATCATTGAATTCATAATCTTTTGATCCCCGATTTTGAAATTCAAAATTCAGCAAGGTTTTATCGCCTATTTGTTTTCCGCCCATGTAGACTAAGAACACATTATCTTCTATTTCTTGCTCTGCTCCCGATCCCATTGCTGATGAACTTCCAGATCCTCCATCTGATGATAATGCTGATTCCGTTTTTTCAGGTTCAACAGGAGGTTCAATTTCACTTAAAATCGCCATGCATTTATCATAACATTCTAAACAAACTTTAGGAACCGATTTTAATACTTTAATAGCTTCTCCATTGCTACCTTGTTTTTGCAAAGCTTTAGCTTTTGAGATAATAAAATCACAATCAGAATTATAAAATTCTAAAATTTTAGTTTTCCCTCTATCAACCAAAGCTTTAAACTGACCTTTACTAGTATTAATGTTTTTAATGGCAGCTATATAAGCTTTCGTTTCATTTGTGCCAACACCTTTTATTTCAATAGATGTTTCGCTATACACATTGTTATTTACAACATCTTTAATAAAAAAGTTAATTTGTAAATTTAAGGCATGCATTGGTGGTGCTGTTGGAGTTAATTCCTTTGATAGAATATCAATAGTAGCATCCATTACAAAAAATGGATTTTCACCATCGCCAGACATCCCATTTTTAGAGCAAATCTGCTTCATTTTATTAAGGAGCATATTTTTTGCGCCTTGTGGAATTTCCTGATCGGAAACCTGAGGAGTTAATGAAATACGTCCACCATCATCAGCTTTCCCTTCGCTATTTTGCGCTTGTATAGTACCAAAAGGTAATAAAAAGAAACACAAAATAAGTATTAAAATATTTTTCATAATATGGTTTTTATTTTATAATTCTTATTTTTCACCAACAAGTAACCAAGCTTCACCCAGACCTCTCATATAGAGCTTACAATCGATTCCTCCATTAAAAGCCTCATCTTTAAGCATCTTTCTTAATTCTCCTACAAATCTGCGAGCATCCATACCTCTGTCCTCACCATTTCTTGTATATGTCATAGGCATACGAACCTGTTCAAATTTCATTTTATTTTCAGTTGCATCTGATAAGCTAAATCTATGTTCTACTGCATTATCTGCAACCCAGTCTTCAATATGAACAGCCAATGTTTCGTAAGCTCCTTTATAGTCAAATTCTTCTTCTAAATCAAAATCGACACCATCACCTGCAAACATCATAACCATAATTTTAATTTCACGACCTTTTGCAAACATATCTTGAAAATAAGTCATAAGGCGTCCGTTAAATTCGTCCATATAACTTAATACAGCTTCTTCTAATAAAATTTCAGGTGTTGCAGCTGAACTTGGATTACCAGCTCCGGCTGCACTGGCTACATTTTTATTGGAATAAGCATCCAATCCGTTTAAGGTAAATACAATGTATTTTTTAGGTCCTTGACGTTCAATTCTAAAATCAAGATCCATAATTATATCAGCTTTTGCTGTTCTCTTTAGAATATCAATGGGCGATTCTGCAATGCCACTTCCCTCTTTACTGGTAAGCATACTAGTTTCAGCAGCTTCTTGTTCAAGGCCTTTAAGTTCTTGTTCCAAATCTTTTAATGGAAAGCCGCGATCGGCCATAATTCCACTCATCTTTGAAATCACCATACGCAAGTCACCATCAGTTTGTAAGGCTTTTTTGTAATCTGGTAAAACTACTTCGGTTCCTTGATTATCAAAAGTCATTGAATATCCTTTTGAAATACACATTCTGTCACTTGGAACTACCATGATAGTAGGCTTTTTAGCCTGTCCAAAACTCGAAAATGCAATAATTGTTATTATAAATAATGATACTATTTTTTTCATAATTGATTATTTTATGAGTTATACTAAAATCCTGAATCTAAACTTCTTGCAATACCTTCTTTTTCAAGGTCTTTTCGTAATTCATCAAAAGCTATAGAAACAACAATACCCACTTTATAGGTTTTTTTGTTCACTTTTACTCTATCACTCCCCGATGGAGGTGCATCAGTACTTAAGTTAACATATTGTAAATATTTTCCACCAGGTGCGAAAAAGTTTTCAAAAAACTCTGCGTTTTTATCTGCAGCGTTACTATCAGAAGTTATAGCAGGAGTTTTTGCTGCCTTACCATTACTGGCTGCAGGGAAGCCTCTAAAAATGGCACATGCAACTGCTAACTCTTTAGCATTACGAATGGCATCTTCAGGTTTTTTCCCATATCCCCAAACCTTAACTAATTTAGTTCCATCAACACCAACAGCAACAGTTGCTACTTCGTAATTATAAGAACTGTTGTATTCTAATTTTCGAACTTTATTTCTGCTTTGCGCAGACGAAATTGAAGTGGCAATTAGTATAGTTGCCAAAACTAAGGTAAATATTTGTGCTACTTTTTTCATAAATTATAATATTAATTAATTTTTAATACACTAAAACTCTATTCTTATGCCAACATCAACAGATGCTCCTTTTCTATCAGTAAATACCTTGGTATATTTAAAACCTTCACCAGTGGTGCTATTAATCAATTCTTTTCTATCCTTATCATAAGCATTACCAAAAATTGCATACATATTTAAGCCCGCCATTAATTGAACATTATGCAAAACATTCACTGAAGCAAATGCACCAAAACATAAAAAGTCAGTTCCAATATTTTGGTCATCAGTTTCGCTTAAATCAGTAATATACATACCATCAACAATATTTTGCATTAAATCATCATTTGAAGCTGTTTCCATTCCGTAGGAGATGAAAGGTGCTATAGAAAAGTTGCGTGCAAAATAAAACCCTTTTGATAATCCAACTTGAAGTCTTGTAAAACTCATTTCATATGCTGTTGGGCTTAAACTAAAATTTGATAGCGTATAGTCTCCTCCATCGAAGGCTGCTGTACCAAATAATTTTATCTGTGTCATTCCTAAGTCAATTGCTTTTCCTGCTATGGCTCCCACATTTGCTTCAACTTTTAAATAACCTCCACCCATAACTCCTGAAACAGTATACCCACCAGAAACACCAATTCCAAAATCGTTTTTCTGTTGCAATAACATTCCATCCATTAATCGGCGACCTGCCGTTTGATAAAAGGTAGTAAACTGATCAGAACTACCGGTAGCAACTTTTCTATTATCAATAACTTTCTTTGCTCTTACTACACCTTTACGTTTGGCAACTTCTTCTCCTTTTCTGTTTTGTTCAATTTCCAAAACAAAATATCTATTCTCTGTTATTAATCCTTCTTTTTTACCAACTTTCGCTTTCAATGGATGCGTACCATACAATGGGGTTTTAACCTGAAAAGCATCTATCTTTCGCTCTACTTCAAAAAAACAAGCTTCAATACCTGTATTAATCATTTTGTGAAATAACTCATTACGAGTAAGTTGCTTTGGTGGAGCTAATATTTCACCGGCATTATATTGCGATCCATCGGCTTTTCCATCAACTTTTAATACAAACTGAATAGGAAATTTAGCTTGATCAAACATTGCTTTTTTTTGTGCTTTTACTTCTTCAGAATCATCATCGTAAATCCATAAATCATTATAAAAATAGTTTATAATAGAGTCGTTAAAATTTAATTTAAAAACATAGCATTCTGCTTCACCTTCCCATCCATTTTTTCTTCTTTTAACGGGTTCATAATCAGAACCCAGTTTTTCTGCCAATGCTTTTTTTGCTGCATCCTGTCTTTTATATTTTTCCTCAACTGTTTGAATATCTTTAAAGTTTAACACCATTATATAACTATGATTTATTAAAACTTCTCCAGCATCTTTTAGTTTTGCTAATCCAATTTTACTTCCTGAGGCTCTTTTAACTTCATCGTCGGTTGCATTATACATTCCACGATCATGAATAATTGACATATCAAATTCACCGCTTTCTTTTCGAGAAAACCACTTCGACAATATTTCATTTGGAATTCCTTTATTAATTAATGTATTTGTAATCGAACTTTGGTTGACACTGGAAAAAAAGCAACGTGTATCTACCATATTATCATCAAATTTACTGGGAATTTTAATATTTGCAGCTGCACTTTTCAAATCGTTATTATATTGCGTTTTATTCTCTAAAATTATTGCTGTTATAGCATTTCTATCGTATTCTGTTACAACTTCACCAGTTTTTGCACCTTCGTTTGATACTTGTGAAAACATAGGAAAATATAGGAAAATTATAAGAATTGTACTTAAAGTAAATCTATTCATGAAAATTTTATTTAATTAAAGATTGTATCAAATATACAAAATATGTTTTTCAAAAAAAGAATGTGCCTGAAAAGATTGAATATTTAATTTTATCGATATTTAGATATGAATATAGCAATATGTATCTATAGTATTATGTTTATTGCTCTAAAGCCTATTTAAACTAGCATAAAAAAAGGTGATTTTCGTCGGTTTTTAATTGAGGTATATCAATTAAAAGTATAGCGCACTACGAGTCGTTTTCTTTGGTTAATGTTGTATTTATTCTCAACTTTGTTATGTCAAAAGGTTATAGTTCTTTGAAATGCTTGTTGTAAGGTCTCTTCTAGACTGTAATACTATAACCTCTCTTCTTAGGGCTACAGTAATTTTTTTTCATGGGTTAATTAATTTGGTTGAATAATATTGGACAAAAACCTTACAACAAGCTTTCTTTTTTTCCTTCCAAACTATAAAAAATCAAAAAAAAAAAAACATATTAGGTACTATTTCAATGATTAGCAGCATTGAAAAAATCCTGCAAAATAGGATCACATTAAAAAGTTGTGGGTTTAAATAAAACCATCACCTAAATATTTAATATTAAATTGTTGCGATGCATGCAGCTAATTTTATAAAAATAAATTTTATGCTTGCATCGCTTGTTGTTAACAACAAACAACTTAGGGCGTTGCCCTAAGCTATATTATTTATGGCTTTCAGCCATATGAACCGTCGCAAGCAAACATGTTAAATTAGTAGTAAATATACATATGCGACGCAATTCCATTCTATAAAAAAACGAGTTGCGTTTTATTGCTTTAAATCAGTGAGACTATATTTTTTTGAATTGAAAACGAATAAAAAACAAAAAGTCGAACTAATA
>JAEINW010000222.1 GCA_016342715.1 Salinivirgaceae bacterium
GTTTCACAAACAAAGTGCAGTGAAATACTTACAAGAACTAAATCGTGAGCGAGAATCGCTCAATTTGGGTTAAAATAGCTATACCAACTTACAAATTTTTAATTAATGAACTGTGTATAAGGTATTAAAAAACATAATTAACATATAAATATTTACAATTCATTCATAAAATAAAATATTATTAGTTAATTGCATTAACTATGTTAATTACAAAATATTAATGATAGATAAATTTGCCCAATGATTTTTTTGAAGAAAAGACATACTCTATTCATCATTATTTGCCTATTAATTACAAATATAACGATTGGTCAAAAATGGGAAGGATGGAGAGGTTTGGACAAGCAAGCAAAGGATCAAACAAATAATCCAACCATTGAATGGTCAACTTCCCAAAATGTTCAATGGAAAACCAAATTAGAAGGTGAAGGGCACTCATCCCCAGTCATATTTGAAGATTTTGTATTTATTTCGTCAGCCGAAAGAATTGCCAATTTATCAAAACTAAATACAATTATTATACGCTTTATATTATTGGCTTCATATTTAATGATCGCATTTGTTTTTTTTAAATTAATTAAAAATCAAACAAAGAGTAATCATAGTCGTCGAGCTTTTATTCAAAATCTTTTAACCAGTATTCTTCTTGGGCTTGTATTATTTTCATTTACAGCAATGTACTGGAGTTATTTTCACGAAAAAAGTAAGATGACTGATAGAATAATTGCAACATGGTTATTCTCCGGATCAGTTGTATCATTTCTTTATATACTTTCAATTTTGAGTATACCAAATAAACGATTTTTGAAACCCATTACTTCTTTGGCAATTATACCATTTGTATTTTTTCTAATAATAAATAGACCTTTTCCGGCATATTACGCCTTAAAAAGATTGCTAAAATATCATAATGTTGAAACATTCTCATTAACTGTACAATCTGTATACTTGCCAATAATTGCAATCTTTCTTTTTACTGCTGTATCCTTTCTTAAAAATAAAAACACGATACATTCTAAAAGTGAAATAAATTTTAAAAAAAATAGTATTCCAATTTATTACGTTTCATTTTTAACAGTAGGAATATTTGGATTTTTTCTAGCACCACTTATTACTTTGGCAAAAGTGATGTATCGAAAATTTGCAAATGGTGCACCTAGCTTCATAAAGATTAGTGAAATTTTTGATTTTACCTACCCATATTTCTTAATTGTATTAAGTTTTGGCTTTGTAATAATTTTCATTTTCCAATATAATAGGGTTGAAATATCAAAAAGTATCAAAAAATGGACGTTCCCTATATTATTTATTTATTCAATTGTTTTCTTTATTCTTTTAAACTATTCAACAAATGATCTACGCTACAAAAGATGTATATCTTGTTACAATCGCCATTCTGGAGAATTAATATGGAAAACATCTGGATTAAAAGGTCCTGCTGTGGTTGGTTCTAATTACAATACACAAGCAACACCCACACCGGTTGTTAAGGATAGAAAAATTTATTCCTACTTTGGCAGTGCAGGAATGATGTGTACAGATTTTGATGGAAATATTGTATGGACAAATACTGAACTTCCATATACCTGTATCCACGGAGTTGGGGCATCGCCAGTAAAAAGTTCAAAAGCAATTATTTTATGCAATGCTACACCTTCCTCTCCATATATTACCGCTCTTGATCCCCTTTCAGGAAAAACCATATGGAAAAACAACCTTCCTAAATGGAAATCCGATCATGGTGAATACCGAACTCCAACTGTTTTAATGATAAATAATAAAGAGCAAATTATTGAATGGAACTTCTCAAAAAATGAATTGAGATTTTATGATGCTGAAACCGGCGAAATTTGTACCCGTTTTAAACCAAATTGGAAAAAAGGAGGTGAATGCATCATTTCACTTATTATATCGAGTGATACAATATTTTTAGCTGATAAACTTAGCATCCATGCTTTATCAATAAACAAAATTATTAACAAAAAAGATCCCATAATTTGGGGTGCTAAACTAAAAAGAAAAGGTCCTGACACATCATCAGCCATAAAACTAAAGAACCATATTTTTCTTATTTCCGATAATGGATATATATCTTGCATAAATGCAAAAACTGGTGAAATCATTTGGCAAAATAAAGTACTCGGAGTGTTTTCGTCATCTATTGTTTCATCTGATAATTACATTTATTTCACAGATACAAAATGCAAAACAACTGTAATTGAAAATAATTCTGAAATGAAGATTGTTTCTCAAAATGAATTAAATGAAGAAATTCATTCAACTATAGCTCCTGTTGATGGTAAATTATATATTAGAAGCAAAGAAAATTTATGGTGCATAAGTAATAAAAAAGAATAGCCCTGATAGCATTATTTTTTATGAAAAGTTGAAATTAATTCACCGATCCCAAATAGTCATCATGTTCAGCATCAATGACATTTTTTTCGTCCCATTGTAAATATTTATGAAACCATTCCCAGGTTTGTTGTAATGATTTTTTATATTTTTTTGCTAGTTTTTCATCGCCATTGGGTAAGCCTTCAAAATACTGAACTATGGTAAGTTGCCAATTTTCAATATCCCCATCGGTATTTAAATAAGAAAACAGTTCGTTTATGTTCTCTTTGTTTGCAATATTATCAGAGTCAACATCCTCATGAATAAAATCGCATTCCACCAAACATTTTGGTTCAGAATTCTTTAGAACAAATAAACGTCCTGGATTCAGTGGATTTTCACAAAGTAAGTAGTCAGACATAAGCTAACAAATTATATTTATATTGAAGTTCATAAATTGGATTTACATTTCCAAATTTTAAACCCCTCAAAATACACAGTTTATTAAAGTTAATTCAGGCACATATAAAAGCAATTCACTTCCTGTTTTTTTGTATTTACAGTAGCTGTACTATAAAACACTTTTAACTCTTTACTATTTACCATCAAATTATAAAACGATAAGGAGTAAGGAGTCATTTTTAAAATAAAAAATGGATCCATCCCAACAATTTTTAAATTATAAGCACCTGCCAACTTGCTCAATGGTAAGACACTCTGAATAATTAAAATTTTGAAAGTTGGTTTATTAAAACCAACAGTCATGCTTTAGAAATTCCCGTTTCTGCTAAATATAACCTTTTTATGTATAGTATCGTTTCTCATGATTGATGAATGTATCCATATTGCTTTTATATTGAATAAAAACTTTGGTTAAATAAAAATGAGTCTGCAAAATACAGACCCATTCATAAAAGAAACCCTACTATTAAACTATTTTTCTAAATTATTTAAGGCAAACACATATGCTCCTAATTGAATGGCCCGGCTTGCTCCAAGTTTACTATGTGCAAGAGCAATTCTAGGCTTTGAATCATATTCAGCTGTTTTCTTTGAATATGGAATGCTAATGGTTTTAGCATCCGATTTTAAAAATTCAATTTTGCTATCGACATCTGAGTAGTTAAAAACCTGTTGCACTAGCCTATTTGTATTTTCAAATTTGTTTTGCAACTCGGCAAATAAAGCAGGCATATAAAATTCTTGAGCTCCTGTTATTCCTCCACCAATTACTACTATTCCATCGAAAAGCGTAATAAGGTTAGCAACAGCATCTCCTAGCCCACGACCAAAATGCTCAAAAGCTATTTTTGCAGCTTCTCTATTTCCGTGTTTCTCTCCTTTTGCTATTTTATAAATGTCAACCGGCATCAAATCATTTGTTAATTCATTTGAATGAGCAGCATAAGTAGCTAGAATAGACCGTGTGCTTACAATTTCTTCTGAATTAACTTTGGAATTAACTCTATTACTAGTTAACCAAATTTCTCCACCCAATGAGTTGTCTCCAACCAATAAGAGATTATTGAAAACCAAGCCAGCACCAAAACCAGTACCAAGGGTTAATCCTATCAGGTTTTTATATTGTTTTTTACTGCCAACTCTAGTTAATTCTTCATTAATTTCTGGTAAAATACCAGCAATGGCTTCGCCATAAGCAAATAAATTGCCATCGTTATTTATAAATACCGGTAAGTGAAAATACTCTTCAAGCATTGGCCCTAAAGCTACACCTCCTTTAAAAGCAGGCAAATTTCCTAAATCGCCAATAATTCCATTGGGATAATCAGCCGGACCAGGAAAAGCAAAACTTATGGCAACAGGTTTTACTTTTAATTGGGAAATTACTAATTCAAAACCCAGTATAATATTTTGCAGACATTTATCTAAGTCATCGCCATACGAAGGTTTGGTAATTGATTCAACAATCTCCTCTCCTGCCTGAATAGCCGAATAAACAAAATTGGTTCCACCAGCATCTAGCGTAAGTACAGTTCTTTTATCATTTTTATAAGTATGCATTTACGGTATCTTTTTTAGTGATACAAATAAAATATAAGCCAAACATACGGCAGGAACAATAAACCCGGCCATTAATGTTGTAGCATCAGCAATAGCACCAAAAACAAGGGGAACAAATGCTCCACCAATAATAGCGGTAATCATTAATCCAGACACTTCATTACTACGTTCAGGCATGGAATCGATGGTGATTGAAAATATAAGTGGGAAAATATTTGCAAAACCTAATCCAATTAAACCTATGGCTGTAAAACCAATAATTTGATTTGGAGCAAAATATAAAATACCAACTCCCACTAATGATAATAGAGTTGTTATGATAAGAAAACGTTTGGGTTTCATCCAGTTTAAAATTATTCCACCTAAAAATCGGCCAGCCATTAGGAACAAGAATAAAAATAAAGTTCCCCAAAGGCCAAGTTTTTCAATATCGAAGTTGAATTTAAATTCAAGATAATTTGGAAGTTTCGAGCTCATAATAACCTCGGCTCCAACATATAAAAATATACCCATTACCATTAAAGCTACAAATGGGCTTTTCAATAAACTTAAACAAGAACTAAATGAAGCTGGACTTGCATCTTTATCCTTTTTCTCTTCAATTTTAGTTGCCAATAAATAAACAAGAGTAATAATTATTAACACCGCATAAATAGGAAAAAGAATCTTCCAATCTTTATCAAAATAATTAACTGCAATTATTGGTATTAAAGCCCCCGAAAGTGAACCTATTGCTTTTACAAACTGACCGAATGATAAATTCCGAGAATATTTTCCTTCTGGCGAAACATCACGCATAATAGGATTTCCTGCAACTTGTAACATGGTAGCTCCAGTACCTAGCAATAACAGTGCAGCTAACATTAATGAAAATGACGAAAAATTAGCGATAATAGGTAAAACTAATCCAATAAAAGCAGCGATTAAACCCAATTGTAATACATGTTTTTTACCTTTTCTATCTTGGTAAATCCCTAACGGAACCGATAGCAAGCCAAACATTATAAACCCCATAAAGGTTACTAAACTTGCCGCCATATTCGACAACTCGTATTCACTTTGAATCTGACTTGTAAGTGGGCCAACCACATCACCAAATCCCATAGCTAAAAATGCTAGGAAAATAGGTGCCGATTTCATTGTATTTTTCATTGTATAAATTTTACTCTGATTAATATTTTGCATTAATTGTATTCAATAATTCTCCTTTTAAATCTTGGCTATATTCCCAAAACATGACTCCGCCCAAATTATTCTCCTTTATATAATCAATTTTGAGAGCTAAAGATTCACCGTCGTCGTATGAAATAAATGAGTTTGAGTTTTTATTCCAGGCATAAGGTGCACAGGCCGATTCATCCCAGAATCGTACAAAATCGCCAGTTGCTAAAGAATCTTTAATGTCTTTATAATCAATGATTATTCCTGCGGTTTTTGCTGGCTGATACAAACCATTTTCAGTTGGCAACACTCCATCCCATTTTCGTCCATAAAATGGAATTCCTACAACTAATTTATCTTTTGGAACACCAGCATTTAAATGTCTATCAACAGATTCCACAACACTATTTCCACCAAACATTTCCTTTTTTGATGGATGTAAATTTGCATGATGCCCAGTTTGATAATGCCACCCATGGTAAAAATCGTAGGTCATAATATTGATAAAGTCCAAATGTTTTTGAGCTTCTCCCAAATCAGTATTGTCAATATAGAGCTGATTTGCCCCGGTGGCAATGGTTAACAAATACGTTTTGTTCGTTTCATTAGATAAAGCATTTAATTGCTCTCGCAATTCCTTTAGCAATAAAGTAAAGTTCTCCTTATCCGATGGTCTGTAAATATTATCTTCTGCTCTCTGTCCCGGATATTCCCAATCTAAATCAATGCCATCAAATTGGTATTTTTGCATTAATTTGACAGCACTTTTTGCAAATTTATTACGAGAATCATGAGAAACTGCTACATTTGAAAATTGATCGGACCAAACCCAACCACCAATGGAATAAAGTAGCTTTAAGTCTGGATTAATATTTTTTAATTTGATTAGCTTTTGAATGTTTACGGAATCATTATCAAGCTCAAATTGAACCTCACCATTAACAATATTGGCAAAAGCATAATTAATATGTGTTATTTTTTTAGCTTCTATTGTTGAAATATCAAAAGATGCCCAGCCTGCAACATATGCAATTATTCGTTTAGGAGTTTTAGCTTCCGATTGTGATTCATCCTTATGATTGCCAGAACAGCCAAAACAAAAGACAAGTGCAAGTCCAATTATGAAATTTACTTTATTCATATTTATAATGAGTTTTCTTTTAGGTAATTAATAATCTCATCTCTATATCCAAAAGCCAAAGCCACAACCGTATCGGCTGCCCCATAATAAATGGCTATTTTTTCACCTTCTGTTAATGCAGCACAAGGAAAAATCACATTGGGTACATCGCCCATTAACTCATAACTTTCTGCTGGAGCCAACAAATAAGGTTTACTTCGGTATAAAACTTTATCAGGATTATTTAAATCAAGTAAGGCTGCGCCCATGGAATACCTAAACCCATTGCATGTATTTATTACTCCGTGATAAAAAATGAGCCAGCCATCCTTAGTTTTTATTGGAACCGAACCTGCTCCAATTTTGGTCGATTGCCAAGCACTTTCCTTAAAATCAGCCACCTGCATAACCATTCGGTGTTCGCCCCAGTATTTCATATCAGGACTGTAACTTAAATAAATATCGCCAAAAGGCGTGTGCCCATTATCACTTGGGCGGCTTAGCATGCAATATTTCCCATCGATTTTTTCTGGAAATAAAACTCCATTTCTGTTAAAAGGAAGAAAAGCATTTTCGCATTGAAAAAACTCTTTAAAATCATGAGTATAGGCAAGACCTATGGTTGGTCCATTATATCCATTGCACCAGGTTATCCAATACCGATCTTCAATAAAAGTAACTCTTGGATCATACTTATACTCAGAATCAATCATTTGAGTATTACCAGCTTGCATTTTTATGGGTTCATGCTCAATATCCCAATTTATGCCATCCTTGCTAAATCCGGCATGAATATTCATTTGAACCGCTTTATTGTCGCAACGAAAAACTCCTACAAAGCCATCCTGAAAAGGAACAACCGCACTATTAAAAATACTATTTGACGATGGAATTTGATATCGCTGTATGATTGGATTCTCATTATATCGCCAAAGAATATCCTTATTTCCTTTGGGCCTTTCTTGCCAAGGTATATTTACTTTAGTCATCGGGATGATTTTTAATTTTATTATACCAATTAAATTTTAAAAACACAGTTGTAATAACTAGCGTTGCAATTGTAATTATTAGGTACTTGTATTCTCTGATTATAAAAAAAATGGGCAATAACACCAAAGTCATTTGCCATACAATTCCAATTACACTATTCAGCATATCTTTTCCAAATTCCTTGTTGGGCAAAGCTTCTGGATTTTTTTCTTTCAATTTTAAATAAATTGGTTTCCAAAATCCCCAAGGTCGTACTTTTTCGTAAAAATCAATTAATATCTCATCTTCCTCGGCAGGTGTTAATAAACTAGCTGCCACTGATACTAAAAACGAAAATCCAAAGGTGAACGGAAAAATATAAATGGGTTGCGTATCTGGAAACAGCAAAGGAATAAGACCTGAAAATAAAAGTCCTGCCACCATACCAAAGAAATAGCCGTAGCCATTAAATCGCCACCAAATCCATTTCAAAAAATTGGCAGCAATGTAACCTCCAAAAAGAGCCCCCACTATCCAATTCAATACATTATCAATATTTGAAGCGAAAAATCCGAATACAATTCCAATTATAACTACAGCAAACGATGCCAAATAACTCATTTGAACGTATTTCTTTTCCGAGGCATTTGGGTTTATGTATTTTTTATAAATATCGTTCACAATATATGCCGGACCCGCATTTACATTAGCTGCAAAAGTTGACATAAAGGCAGCCACCAATCCAGCTAATAACAAGCCTTTTGCTCCTGTAGGAATAAAATTATTTAGCGTGTATGGTAAAATCAATTCAAAATCGATATTGGGTCCCATTGCTTGAAATTTTGGCAACAAATACACCAATGCCAAAACTGCCAAACCAGCAATCATTAAATAGCGTGGAATAAATAATACCAGGGAAACCAATCCGCTCATTTTAGCGGCATCCTTTGGCGATTCCGTTGCTAATACTCGTTGCATATCGTAACCTGGAACTGGGCCTGCAATACTTACCAAAATGCCTTTAAAAACCATCATCATTACCAAAGCTGAAAACAACTCATAACCATCCTCAACAATTTTCTGGTTTACCGAGGGTAAAGTTTTGCTCCAATCCAAATTCAGTTTCCATTCAAAAA
>JAEINW010000223.1 GCA_016342715.1 Salinivirgaceae bacterium
TCTTTAAAATCCATTTTGTCCTGTTTTAAGTTGACTTATTAACATTTTTTTAGTCAACCTATTTCAGGACTATACATAGACTATTTAAAATATACCGCCTGTGGCGGACGATTTTTTTTGAAAAATAAACAGATTAAAATAAAATGATAAAACACAATAAACATTTTGCAAAAGGCATGAAAGTTGCAGAGAGAGAGAGAGAGCTTTGCTTAAATAATAATATTTTTATTTATATGATGTGTGAAAACCATCAAAAGCCAAATTGGCTTTTGATGGTTTTTTTATGTTCACTCATCAACCTGTCAGAGTGCGTAGCACCCTGCCTGCCGGTCAGGCAAGCTGACAGCGTTGGGAAAAATGTATCAAAGCAACTTGTCGGGTGGCAAAAATCTAGTAATTGATTATAAAAATTCGCAAGTCAGGGTTTGACTGTTCTTAGGTCCCTGCCCTAAACTGTAATATGTAAACCTTTCAGATACTTAAGCACAAACTAAATTTCTTGCAATTTTTCAATTAATTTATCTAAACGACTACGAATAGCCGGATAACTCAAATTTATCACATTCGACAAACGTTTTGGACTCCCATTACTCTTTACATATTCCAACATAAGTAATTGTTCTTCGGGTGTTAAGCTTAATATGGCCGGTAAAACAAACAAACCTTCAATCTTAATATTGCAAGTTTCGCAGTATAGGTGTGTAACCTGTAAAGTCTTTTGACAACTCGGACAATGGGTAGGTAGCTTACTCTTGTTCATGATTTTTGTAGTTAATATATTTGAGTCCTGTATAAAAAGCATTCGAATTAAGATTTTCAACATTTTTTACCCTAGCCCTAAAGGGAAAACGTTGAAAATCAGACTCCCCTACCTACCGGCCAGGCAGACTTTAGGGTTGGGGTAATGCTGATTTTTAACTTTTCCCGTTTTCGTCCCTTTTTATACTCGCCTCATATTTATATGTGAAAATACAAAATAAAATTACTCAAAGCAATATAAATAGTATTACTAATAACTGTAAACATACTTTTAGATATTATTATATAAATAATATTACTTATTAATTAATCCGAGTACATTATAAATTATTCCGAGCATGATATATCACCATCCGAATGCATATAAATAGATCCGATTTATTTTAATATCATTCTGAGTGCATCATATATCAATCCGAACAACACATTTAGTAATGCGAGCATTGTTTTTATAAATCTAATTTCTAAATTGACCTAAATTAAAAAAGCGAACTCTCGCCCGCTTTTCAAATTATGAATTAAACAATAATTTATTCTCCATCCTCTTCAAAATCTTCATCCTCGACATTCATATTAGAAAAAACATAGTCCATATTTTCTTTAGCTTTATCTAAAGCTTTAATGGAACTATTGGTATTTTTAACTGCCGCTGGCGATTTGGTTTTTGGAGTTAAGCTTTTGGCTTTTTTCAACAAATCTTCAGCTTTTTCATTTAGCGTAACTAAATCGTTCTTTAGTTTTTTAGCACCAATAACATCCTCAGCATTTAAACCTTCTTCTCCATCAGACATTTGTTTATAATGTTCCGATTTTTCGTAAATATTAAAGGCTGAGTTTTTAAAATCATCAAACTCTGCAACTTTAATATCTTTGGGTTTCTCAAGCTTTTCATCTTCTTGAGCTTGCAATACAAAAGCAAAACATGCTAATAACGAAAACAATACAATTTTTTTCATACGAGTAAATTTTTGGGTTTATTGAATAAATGTAAGCTTAAATAACGAATTTAAAAATAGCATTTAACATTCTAGCTTATAAATCGATATAGCCTATTTTTCAAAATTTAGTTTTAATAAGACTCTAATAAATCGGTTAGCTAAGCCTGTTAGTATTTAACCATAAATCCAAAATATCTTTATTGAGTCCTGTATAAAAAGCATTCGAATTAAAATTTACAAAATTTTTTACTCCGCTGCCGCACGATTCCACCTAATATCCGCAAGTCATCGGATGAGTTTGTTGATTAACAGAAATATAGACTTTGATTTGTTTTACCTTAATTTTATTACTCATCCGATGACTATCAATGCTTTAATAAGCGAGTTGCGGATTTGTGGTTCCATCGTGTGGTTTTATTATAGACTTTACTATTTAGTATGCGAACAATAAGAAGTGCAGAAATATTGGCATTAGACCACGGCAATTGAATTTATAAGGGTTGGGGCATTGCTGATTTTTAACTTTTCTCTATTTCGCCTCTTTTAATACTAGATATTTTATTATTTACACTATAGGCTTAAAATATTGCTTGTAAAAGATCAAAGCTATTAATTACTTTAGTGTTTTATGGAAATTCTAAAACAAATGCATCCTCTTTTACAAAAGCATTACAAATAAGTAAGTATATTTATTCCTTCATTAAATTTTAAAGTTATGCGCACATTCAATCAAATAAAAATTCTACTGTTATTCGCTTTTATAATATTGTCGTTTACCACAAAAGACAAAGAACCTACCGAAAAGGATTTACCAAAACTTTGGAAACAAGTAGAGGAATTCGATTCAAAAAAGCTTCCCAAATCGGCTCTGCGGGTGGTTGATGATATTTACAAGATAGCAACAAAAGAAAAGAACAATCCTGAAATGATCAAAAGTTTGATTCATCATATAAAATACGTGAACCAAATTGAAAACGATGCCATACCCGAATTAATAAAGTATAGCGAAAAAGAAATAAAACATTTTTCACCCATTGGTAAATGCATAATAAATAGCATGCTGGCCGAAATGTATTGGAATTTTTACGAAAATAATCGCTGGAAAATTCAAAACAAAACGGATATAAAAAACGCTAAAGAAGAGGATATTAGCGAATGGACCTTCGCTGATTTTATTGCTATAACAAAGGAAAAATATAAAGCTTCGCTTTTAGAAACCAAGGCATTACAGGAAACGAAAGTAATTAGCTACGAATCCATTATTAAAAAAGGGAACAGCCCTGAAGAGCGACCAACTCTTTTCGATTTATTGCTTAACAGAGCCATGGATTTTTATTTGAATAACGAACAGACGCTCGATTTTTCGGGACAAGATTTTACACTTAATGGTGAAGATGTATTTGACTCCTACAAGGCTTATAATTCCATTGATTTTACTGGTTTAAATCAAGATTTTCCGCAAAGCCAAACGCTTAAATTATTGCAAAACTGGCTAACTTTTCGTGCCAATGATTCCAGAAATGAAAAAGCACTGTTTTTTGCCGATTTAAAAAGACTGGAGTATGTTCGCATGCAATCATCGAGAAACGATAACGAAGAACTCTATTATAATGCTTTAGAAAGAATGTTGAAAGAATATACTCAGCCCGAAATTCAAGCAGAAATAAAAATGGAGCAAGCCAATTATTATTTACAACAAACAAATAGTTTTCAAGGCAGCCGTGTAAAAAACAGTCCATTTAAAGATTATAAACAGAAAGCGCACGCTCTTGTCGAAGAACTTTTAACCGGAGAAACTCCCAAGCACATTAAGCTGAAAGCTGAAAGCATAAAAATTAAGCTTGAATCAATAAACCTTGATATTAAACATAGTGAAGTAGTTTTTCCGAATCAAAAGATTCCGGTTTTTATTGAATACAAAAATACAAATGCTGTGTATTACAGCATTCATAAAATATCGCAAGCAGTTTTAGATAAAAATACAAGAGTTTACGATCGATCGCAATTTTACAATAACCTTATAAAATCGGGCATTAAAATCATTGAAAATAAAATTAGCCTTCCGTTATATACCGACTTTTTAAATCATAGCACCGAATTTTTAATAGATGAATTGCCTCTTGGTAAATATGTAATTTCTTATTCAAACAATGCCACCTTCGACCCAACATCCGATGTAATAAATTACAGCATGCTGGCCGTTTCAAATATTTCATACATTGAAAGAAGCGATGAAAATGGTGCAGCAGAATTCTTTATAGCCCAAAGAGAAACCGGAACTCCATTAACAAATACCGAAGCTCAGCTTATTTACAGAAATTACG
Organism: Salinivirgaceae bacterium; assembly: GCA_016342715.1. Lineage (GTDB taxonomy): Bacteria > Bacteroidota > Bacteroidia > Bacteroidales > SZUA-534 > JAEINW01. The sequence goes on from JAEINW010000223.1 coordinate 4,022, forward strand.
ATTATAGAACCCGTGAGTACACTCAATTACTGGGCGATAAATTATTTACAAATGATAAAGGTTTGCTAACTGTTGAAAATAATGAAGACAATTCCAGACATGGCTTTATTTTACAAATTGTAAATAATGGCGATACTTTACAAACCGAAAATAACAACACGCGTCATAATTATAATCAGAAAACGAATCCGAACATTAAAATATTTACCGACAGAGCAATTTACCGACCAGGTCAAGTAGTTTATTACAAGGCTTTGGCTATTCAAAATTCAAAAAATGACCTGCCTCAAATTGTGACTGACTTACAAACAAAAATTACACTTAAAGACGCCAATTGGCAAGAGGTTTCAAAGCAAAACCACACTACAAATAAATACGGTACTTTTTCGGGTAGTTTTGTTATTCCAACAGGATCGCTCAACGGAAAAATGACTCTTGAAACATCGTTTGGAAGAAAAACCATTCGCATTGAAGAATACAAACGCCCCACCTTTGAAGTTATAATTGATGAACCTAAAGGACAATTGAAATTAAATGAAGATGTAAAAATTGCAGGAACAGTAATGGGCTTTAATGGATTACCCGCCAGCAATATTATTATAAAATATAGAGTTGCAAGAATGCCACAATACCGATGGTGGTGGCGATCAAATAATACCGAACGTCAAATTGACTTTGGCGAAATCAGAACCAATAATGAAGGAAAATTTGAATTTATCTTTAGAGCTCATTCGGGTGAATCGAAAATCACAAAAAACTCCTTTTATGGTTTCAATATTATGGTAGATGCTATCGACATAAATGGTGAAACTCAATCGGACTCAAAATATATTTCTATTGGAAATATTCCGCTCACTATTGCTATTAAAATGTCGGATAATTTGGACAAAAGAAATCCCGATAAGATAAATGTTTCGGCAAAAAGCCAAAATGGTCAAGCAGAAAAAGCAACTATTCAGCTTGAAATAATTAAATTAAAATCACCTGAAAAAGCGGTTCTTACAAAACTATGGGAAACACCAGACACAAGCTGGAATCATGAAATTGAAAATTGTTTGCCCAAAGTATTATTTTTAAATGCAAACTTTAAAGATGAGCTTGAAAAAGAAAAAACGGTTTTAAACAAAAAACTTGAAATTGATGGCGATTCAAACGTGCTAATGCCTCAACTAAAAAAATGGACGCCCGGATATTATAAAATATCTATATCGAGCACCGATAATTATGGTAATATAATTGAAAACCAGAAATACTTTACGGTATTTGATAGCAAAGCAAAAAAACTATCGAATCCGCAAATTTTATGGACTGGAAAAGATAAAGAAACTTTACAGCCCGGTGAAATTGTCAAAACCAAAATTGGTACTTCAGAAATGCTCCAACTTTGGTATCACATTGAGTTTAACAATCAACTTATCCATTCAGAATTAATTACATTAAATAACGAAATTAGAGAATTTGAATGGCCTGTTTCAGAAAATTTAAGAGGAGGATTTGCCATGCATTTTTCTTGTATTTATAAAGGTCAGTTCTTTTCATTCACAAAGAAAGTTGAGGTTCCTTTCAACAATAAAGATTTAAAAATTAGCTATGAAACTTTTCGCGATAAATTAAAACCTGGAACGAAAGAAAGCTGGACACTAAAAATTGAAGGTCCCAATGGAGAAAAACTTGCCAGCGAAATCATGGCTGGAATGTACGATAAATCATTGGATGCGTTTGAACCAAACCCTTGGGATTTAAGCATCTACCCAAACTATTTCTACAATAAGCTTTGGCGTTCACACAAATTCGATGTTAGGCCCTCTATTAATGTTTATTTTAAATCGATAAACTATCCGAATATTCCAAGCAAGAATTATGATGCTATTAATTGGTTTAATGCTCTGGGTAATTATAGAGGAAATATAATGTACTCTATGGCTGAGGGCTCTGAATTAGGGTACACTGTTACAAAACAACAGTCTGCTGTATTAATGGAACAAGAATCAACTGAAGATGATGCAGACTATAAAATTAAGGAAGCCTCTTCGGACAAAGATGAGATGGATAATCAAGAAATGAGTTCAGAAAAAGCAAAAAAGGAAGTTCAAATACGCAAAAACTTTAACGAAACGGCATTCTTTTATCCAAACTTATATACCGATGAGAATGGAATAGTAACTATAAATTTCACCTTGCCAGAAAGTTTAACTACCTGGAAATTTCAGACGCTGGCACATACAAAAGATTTAGAATTTGGCTTAGCTCAAAAAGAAATTATTGCACAAAAAGAATTGATGGTTGAAATTAATGCTCCACGATTTGTTACTCAGGGCGACGTAATTATTATTCCTGCTAAAGTGCAAAATGTAAGCGATACTGAAATGAGTGGAACGGTTGAATTAAGTTTATCGAATCCATTGACAGGAGCATCGTATAATGCTTTAATTTCAGAAAACAAGTCCACAACTTTCAAGTGTGAAAGTAAAAAAGCTTCGCTAATAACCTGGAAAGTTGAGATTCCTGATACTATTACCGCACTGCAATATAAAGTAATTGCAAGTACTGCAAAACATTCCGATGGTGAGCAAAAATGGATTCCGGTACTTTCAAACAAAGTATTAGTCACCGAAACAAAACCTCTTTGGGTAAATGGAAATGAAACAAGAAAATTTACACTAGATGGATTAAAAAACAGCTCTAAAAGCAACACATTAACGCATCATAATTTAACTTTAGAAATGACTGCAAATCCTAGTTGGTATGCAGTGCAAGCATTGCCCTATTTATTAGAAAGCGAAGAAAAATGCACCGAGCAAATTTTTAATGCCTACTATGCAACTGAGATATCAAGGTATATTATTGAATCGGCACCAACCATTGCCACTATGTTTAAAGCCTGGAAAGAATTGAAAACGAAGCGACCATTTTTATCAAATTTGGAGCAAAATCAGGAATTGAAACAAGCGCTGTTAAAAGAAACTCCCTGGGTTTTGGATGCCTTAAACGAAAATGAGCAAAAACAACGAATTGCACTATTATTTGATGAGAATCATTTGGAAATGAAAAAGCAGCAAACGCTTTATTTATTAAACAAATTGCAGTATTCAAATGGTGCCTGGCCTTGGTTTAATGGCATGGGTGAAAGTAGATATGTAACCCAACATTTATTAACAGGCTTTGGTAAATTAAAACATCTAAATTTAATATCTGAAAAAGAAGATGCTGAAACATTCAAGACTATAAAAAGTGCCTTACGTTACCTCGATGATGAGATAAATAAGGACTACATACGCTGGGACAAAAGCAAATTAAAAGACGATGAATTTCATATCAGCCCTAATTTGGCTCAATATTTATATATGCGCAGTTTTTATCCTGAAATTCCGCTTGCAAACGCAGCTCAGGAAGCAATAAAATTCTATAAAATGAAAGCAAAAGAAAACTGGACAGAAACCAATAAGTATTCTCAAGCCATGTTAGCCCTTGCATTTAGTAGAGAAAATGACAAAACAGCCAACGATATAATAAAATCAATTAAAGAACATGCTTTAAGCGATGAAGAACAAGGCATGTACTGGAAAGAAAATTTAGCTGGTTATTATTGGTATCAAGCTCCTATTGAATTCCAAAGTTTAATGATTGAATTGTTTAGTGAAGTTGATAAAAATAAAAGCACACAGAACGAATTAAAAAAATGGCTGCTAAAAAACAAACAAACCAATCATTGGAAAACTTCTAGAGCCACAGCTGATGCCATATATGCTTTACTAAGCTCAGGTTCAAACTGGATTGCCGAAACTCCTAAAATGAATATTCAAATTGGTTCGCTACAAATTGATGAAAAAGCTTATGCAAAAAATGCAGAACCCGGAACCGCTTACTATAAAAAGACATGGAATCCTTCAGAAATAAATGAGACATTTTCAGATGTAACGATTTCAAGGACAGGAGAAGGTATTTCGTGGGGCGGATTGTACTGGCAATATTTTGAACAAATAGACAAAATAAAATCGGCAGCCACTGATCTTTCAATTACAAAACGAATATTTCAAGAAACTACTAGCGACAAAGGATTACAATTACTTGAGATAAGCGAAAATACCCCTTTAAAACCGGGATCAAGAGTTGTGGTTCGTTTGGATTTTAAAACCGATAGAAGAATGGAGTTTGTTCATTTAAAAGACGCCAGAGCTGCAAGTTTTGAACCAACAACTACGATTTCAGGCTATCAATACAATGCGGGTTTAAGTTACTATCAATCGACACACGATGCCTCCACCGATTTTTTTATTGAATATTTACCTGTTGGAAATTATACCATTGAATATAAATTGAATGTTACCCATTCAGGAACATTTTCATCGGGGTTGGCAACTATTCAATGCATGTATGCACCAGAGTTTAATGCGCATTCTGAGGGAATGAAAATGGAGGTCAAATAAACTAAGAAAACTGCAAAGACACAAAGTCCTAAAGATTTCTTTAAATCACTTGATGCCTTTGTGCCTTTGCGGTATATAACTATTATTTATGGTTATCCTTATAAATACCTAAATTGGTTTTAACAAAAAAAACTAAGGCTGAAAGCCTTGCATAATTTAGCTTGGGGCATCGCCCCAAGAAATAGAACCTACAAAAAAAAGGGTGCAAGCTGAAGTCTCAATTTGAAAAAACACCAATCATGCACCCAAATCTACTCTCTTTTATTATTATA
>JAEINW010000224.1 GCA_016342715.1 Salinivirgaceae bacterium
GTGTTATCAGGAAAGTTGTTTTTTGCTCTTACTGAATGAATTCCATATAGTGCATCGTTGGGAATTTCAATTTCTCCAAGAAAATCTTTTTCTATTCTCATAGTGTTAAAACATTTCTGCTAAAATACTATAAACAGCGTTTGTTCTAACAAAAAATTACTAAAATATCCATTAGTTATAAGTAACCATCATGGATGCAATTCGACCAGCTTTTAGAACATTAGTAAAGCCTTTTTGCATCAGAATTTGGAAATGCTCTTCCAGCAAATTCACTTCAAGTTTGCGTATATAGCACCCATACTTCCTGTATTACCGGTAATAATTACTTTTACATTATTAATATTTTGCTACTAATTATTTTACTTCCTGCATTTGGCGTACAGTCTTTAACATCAACTTTTTGGGCATAAATGGTATCATAGCCATCATTATTTTTTGCGAAAAAGTTAAGCCTGAAATTACATCTAATTTACCTTTTAACATTCCGTTGTAACCATCTTCAGCAACTTTACGAGCATTGGCGGTTTTATTAAACATCACGGTCTTATCCATTCCTGAAATTGCACCAAATTCTGTTTCTGTGGCTCCCGGCATTAGCGTTGTAACTGTGATATTTGTATCGTGCAGTTCTTCTGCAATTGCATTACTAAAAAATGTTACGTAAGCTTTTGATGCATAATAAACCGCTTGCAATGGACCCGGCATAAAGCTTGCGGTTGACGACACATTTAATATTCTTCCACTATTTCTGGCAACAAAATCAGGCAAAAAGAATCTGGTTAAGGCTGTTAAAGCTGTAATGTTTAAATTAATCATTGATAAATCACTTTCCCATTCTCTTTCGTGAAACTTACCTAATCCACCAAATCCCGCGTTATTTATTAAATATTCAATATCAATTCCTTCTGATTTAACCTGACTGTAAACTTCTTTTGCTGCTTCGGGTAGACTCAAATCTTTAGCTATAACCAATACCTTAATTGAATATTTGTTTTCCAATTCACTTTTTAATTGTTCTAATTTATCTTTGCTTCGTGCAACTATTACTAGGCCTCCTCCTTTTTCAGCATGAATATGTGCCAATTCTTTTCCTATTCCTGAAGATGCTCCTGTGATTAGTGCTACATTTTTCATAGTTTTCATTTTTATAATTGTTAAATAATAGAAATAATTTTTATTTATACACCCCAAAAATTTCCTCAACCGCTGCAAACCGATACTTAAAAATGCCCATTAGCTTTCTTTGAATAAATAACCAATTAGCAAAGGATCCCAAAAAACTATATGGGGGTTTGTAGGATATTATATCAGTCATTAGCACACCATTCTCAATAGGTTCAAGTAAATGCTCATGATGCCACATAGCATAGGGCCCAATGCGCTGCTCATCTACAAAATATTCATTTTCCTTAATATGAGTAATTTCTGTCACCCAAATAGTCTTAAGTCTTGAAACAGGACTCACTTTGTAGCTAATAATCATTCCTTCATACATCTTGTCAATGGCTGTTTTTGAGGTAATTTCAAAGCCCATGTAAGCAGGTGTAATTTTTGACAAATTACTCGGCGAAGAAATAAACTCCCAAACCTCATTTACTGAAGCAGGTATCTTTTGCTTAAATATGAGTTGTTTAAATGACATGTTATTTAGATAATTTATTAATTAAACCTTGAAATATAAATGCATGAAAAGGCAAAACAGAATACCAATAAACGCGACCCCATAATCCTAAAGGGCGGAAAGTTGCCGTTTGATATAGTATCTCATTTTCAATTTCAAGCCATGCCTCACCTGGAAGTTTCATTTCTGCGTATAAAAGCAAGCGCATTTGACTTTTGTTAGCGTACAAAACACGCCAAAAATCTAATGATTCACCTGCTCGTATTTCATTTACACTTCTTCTGCCTCTTCGCAATCCTACACCACCAAATAGCTTATCAATAAATCCTCTAATTGTCCAAAGCCAATTGCCATAATACCAACCTACTTTACCACCAATCTGCCATATCTTATCAATGGCTATTTGTTCATCTTTAACATGAGCCATCCGCTTATCACGAAAACAACCAAAAGTAGGTACTTCAATATGTTCAGAAATCCCATTTTCCAAAGTATCAGATGAAAGGGCATCTGTCCAACTAGAAAGCACTTCTTTTTGTGCAATTTTATCAAAAGCCAATTGAATAGCTTCTTTGTAAGTAAGCAATTGAATCTCTAAAACTTCTTTAATCTCTTGATCTTTACAAACCACTTCAACCTTCATACTATTCACCAGATTAATAGCTAATTTGTAAGAAGTTGATGTCACAAAATACAACCAGTAAGATGAAAGTTTTGGGGTCATTATTGGAATGATGAATATCCGTCGCTTTAACTTACGTATTTTAGCAAATTGCAAAAGCATTTCTTTATAGGTTAAAACATCAGGTCCACCTATATCAAAACTTTTATCGAATGCTTGCTTGTTGCCCAATACACCGGTTAAATATTCAATAACATTCCTAATGGCAATGGGTTGCGATTTTGTATTTAACCATTTGGGAGTAATCATTATGGGTAATTTCTCAACTAAGTCGCGAATTATTTCAAAGGATGCACTACCAGAACCTACAATAATTCCAGCTCTTAGGGTTGTTAAGTGAAAGCTACCCGATGAAAGAACTTCTTCAACGGCTTTTCTTGAACTTAAATGTTTTGAAAGATTTTGATCGTTTATTATACCACTCAAATAAATAACCTGAGCTGCGTTTGTTTTTTGAATGCTGGTTACAAAATTTTGAGCCGACTCTTTCTCCAGTGTTTCAAAATCGGAATTGGGTGCTGACATGGAATGGATAAGATAATAAGCAACATCAATATCCTTTGGTATTTTATTAAGAGAATCTGGATTTAAAAAATCAACCTCAATAACATGAACTTTACTTTTAGAGTACTTCGAATTATCAAAACGTTTGATATCACGCACACAACAAATTACCTCGTGACCATCTTCTAAAAGCACTGGCAGTAATCTTTTTGCAATATATCCGGTGGTTCCTGTTAAAAGAATTTTCATATTTTGTTTAAGCATTTATTGCATTTGTTAAACATATTTAATCGATTAATGTTTACTTACTGAATAATAAATAATTACAAAATGAAATATTTAGCCGTTGGACTGATATTAATCACCATAATATTTTTTGTTATGCAAGCCTATTCCTCAAAAACTACCAGAAAAACCGAAAGCTATAAATACAGTGTTGTTAAAAAATATGATGGCTTTGAAATTAGAAAGTATGAAGCTTCAAATTTTTCTTATGTCACTATGAACACAAGTAAATATAGTGAAAGTTCACGTTTTGGCTTTAGAGCTCTAGCGGGTTATATTTTTGGGGGCAATGAAGAACAACAAAGCATAGCCATGACATCGCCGGTTGCTATGAGTTTGGATGATTCTGTTACCATGATGTTTATGGTTCCTTCGGAATATGAAATTAACGATTTACCCAAACCAAATAATAAGAATGTAAAATTCAAACAAGAGCCTGAAAAAACAATAGCAGCTCTTACATTTGGTGGTTGGGCCAGCGATGAAAAGATTGAAAAGTACACTGAAAAACTTAAATTTCTATTAAAAGAAAATAATATCGGACATAAAAATAATTTCAGTTATTTTGGATATAACCCTCCATACGAAATAGTAAATAGAAGAAACGAAATAGTAGTAGAATTAAAAGCTCAGTAAAAATCAATCATAAGCTTACTCAATATAATTCTTAACCTAAACTTAATATTCAAAATGACGTATTAATACGTTATTAATTAATTTTGACGTATATTTGCGTCAAACTTAAAGTTATGGTACAAGCCAAAACAGAATTGTTTGATTCTAAGCTTAGAGATAAAGCAAATTTATTCAAAGCGCTGAGCCATCCTGCTCGCCTACAAATTCTTCAATTTTTATCTCATTCAAAAAAGTGTATTACTGGTGATATCTCCGAAGATTTACCTTTAGGAAGAACTACGGTAAATCAGCATTTAAAAGAATTAAAAGATATCGGTTTGATTCAAGGACATATTGAAGGTGTGAAAACTAAGTACTGCCTGAATCCTGAAAAAATTAATGAATTAAAAAGTTTAATTACTGAATTTATTGAAGACCTTAAACTTAACAATTATAAATGTTCATAATATGAAAGTATTAATACTTTGCACAGGAAATAGTTGCCGTAGTCAAATGGCTCATGGATTTTTAGCTTCGTTCGATAAAAAAATAGCCGTGTTTTCTGCAGGAACTGAAGCTTCTGGAAAATTAAACCATAAGGCTGTTCAAGCCATGAAAGAAATAGGAATTAATATTAGCCATCATACTTCCGATTCTGTTGAAAAATATTTAAATGAAACATGGGACTATGTAATTACGGTTTGTGGAGGAGCCAATGAAAATTGTCCGGCATTTTTAGGAAATGTAACACATCGCATGCACATTGGTTTTGACGATCCATCGCATGCTACCGGAAACGAAGAATTTATTTGGAGTGAATATATTCGGGTACGCAATGAAATAAAAGAAAGTTTTTACAAACTATACATTAACGATATTAAACCTTAATAGAAGGTCAGTAGATAAGTTCATATGTACAGACACAGCAATTATAAGAGCTTATTATATGAAATGCTGTCAGTAGCTATGCGTTCTGACAGATTTGACCTGGCAAGGTCCGAAGGCCTTGTCAGCGTCTATCTCACGAAATGAAATTAAGTAGTTAACTACTGGCCTCTAAACCTCAATTAAATATTGAAATATTAATTTGAAAATTTGATATAATGGAAAAGCAAATAAAACAAATCGGATTTTTTGAAAAATATTTAACCCTTTGGGTTGCTATCTGCATTTTGGTAGGTATTGGCATCGGACATTTTGCTGGAGATAGTGTTTCGTTTTTAAGCAAACTTGAACTATTTGGGGTAAACCTTCCTGTTGCCATTTTAATATGGCTAATGATTTACCCAATGATGCTCCAAATAGATTTTTCAAGCATTAAGAATGTTGGTAAGCGTCCAAAAGGATTATTATTAACTTTAGTTGTAAACTGGCTAATTAAACCATTTACCATGGCCTTTTTTGCATGGATTTTCTTTACAAAGATTTATGCTGCATTTATTACACCTGAATTAGCGGGTGAATATATTGCAGGAGCTATTTTATTAGGAGCAGCACCTTGCACTGCCATGGTTTTTGTCTGGAGCTACCTAACCGATGGCGACCCAAATTACACCTTGGTTCAAGTATCGGTAAATGATTTAATTATATTAGTTGCTTTCGTCCCTATTGTTGGATTATTATTGGGCATAACCGATGTTCAAATCCCATACGACACTCTAATTGCCAGTGTAATAACGTTTGTGGTCGTTCCTTTATTAGCAGGCTATATTACCAACAAAATATTAATTCAAAAAAAAGGAGATGATTGGTTTAAAAATATATTTTTACCAAAATTAAAACCCGTTTCTATTATTGCTTTGTTGACCACTTTAGTTTTACTATTTGCCTTTCAAGGAAATAATATAATTGAAAAACCACTAATTATATTATTGGTTGCTGTACCATTAATTATTCAAACCTACTTTATATTTTTTATTACTTGGTTTGGAGGTAGAAAATTAAAACTACCTCATGCTATTTGTTCTCCAGCTTCGATGATTGGTGCCAGTAACTTTTTTGAATTAGCAGTAGCGGTTGCCATTGCTTTATTTGGACTTCAATCACCTGCAGCACTAGTTACCGTAGTAGGCGTTTTAGTTGAAGTTCCGGTAATGCTATCTTTAGTTAAATTAGCAAATAAATGGAAATACTAAATAAAATGGAACTAGAAATATACCTAGTTCCATTTTCCTTGCTATTCTCAACCCTACAATTTAAAAAACGATACTGATTTTTTTAGTTTATCTGAAAGACCTGTCATCTCTTCGGCAATTGAAGTTAATTCTTCAGCTTGAGCCGCATTATTTTGTGATGCCTGATTAATTTGTTGAATGGCACCATTTATCTGATCAGCTCCACTATTTTGTTCCATGCTTGAGGCTGATATTTCGTGAATAAGTTTTGCATTATTCTGGATGATTGGCACTAAATCCTGAAGCATTTTTTTTGAATTTTCAGCAACACCCAAACTTGCATTGGTATTGTTAATAATTTCACTAGCTGCTTCACTACTTTTCTCAGCTAAGGTGCGAACCTCAGTTGCCACTACTGCAAAACCTCTTCCATGTTCTCCTGCCCTAGCTGATTCAACTGCTGCATTTAATGCTAAAATATTTGTTTGCGATGCAATATCGGTAATAATGGATATTTTTTTTGAAATATGCTTCATTGCCTCTACGGTTTGAAACAAAGCCTCACTACTGTTATTAATTTCAGTAACTGCTTGAATAGATATTTTCTCAGTCTCTTTTGCATTATCCGCATTTTGCTGAATATTTGCCGACATTTCTTCCATTGAAGCTGAAACCTCCTCAACTGCTGATGCTTGCGTATTCGAACTTTGTGATAATTGATTGGAAGCCGCACTAATATGTGAACTAGCGTTGGCTATATTTTCGGTTTCATCTAAAATTTCTCCAATTGAATACCGTAACTTTTCAAGCATTTGAGATAAACCATTAGCCATTTGTCCAATTTCATCCTTTCTATTTATGTCAATTACCACATTCAAATTTCCATCAGCCACCTCATTACTCACGTTAATTATTTGCTGAAAGGAAAGAATGATACCCCGAACAATAAATATTCCAATAAGAACAGCGATCACACTAATAATAACTCCAAATAATGTTATTTCGGCAATGGCCGATTTAACTTCTTTTTGAACGGGAGTAATATCAGTACTTACCACAAACATACCGCGCAAATCTCGCTTACCTAGACCTTGATTCACTAATTCATGGCAATCCACACAACTATTATCATGGTCCATATAAAGTGGACGCATAACCATAAGCGTATTTGTCTCCTCATTTATGTTAGTTATTTCTGGTTCTCCGGTATTAATAAATTGATCAATAAATTTTACATCTTCATTTGTAGCCAAATATTTTTTATTTTCAGGCTTTTTTGAAGATATTCGAAAAGCATAATTATTTTCTTTATCATCATAAAGCTCAATTCCTTCATGATGATATTTTATAAACTCTCTAATATTTAATGATAAAATAGCATTGCTTTTATCAATAATATCAATTTTACCCTGTTTACTAATTTTTAACGAGGAAGTAACTAATGCAATAGTTGTAGATAAAACTACTGGTATAATTACAAGGCTTAAGAGTTTTTGTTGAAGAGTCATAACAGCAAAGCACTAGTTAATAATAAGATATAGATAGAAAAATAAGCTTGCGCAGCGAATACTAATTTTACACTCCCATATTAGTTCCATTAAATTTACATTAAATATTTTACTCTTCCGATTAACATAACACACTAAATTAAACTTAATTACTTTTTATCTGCCGGTATCAAATAAGCATATTGAACAAAAAAAAGAGACCTAAGCCTCTTTCTATTTCTTTATATTATTTATTTGATCGTAATGCGTCAAATATAGGTCTTCAACCTTTTTCCTTGCCCAATCCGTTTGTCGTAAAAATTTCAAGCTCGATTTTATGCTTGGATCACTTTTAAAACAATTTATTGGAATAATCTGTGCCAGAGCATCCCAATCAAAATATTCCACCAATTCATTTAAAATGGTTTCCAATTTTTTACCGTGTAAAGGATTATTTGGTTGCATCAATTGTTAAAATGATAAAGGAAAACTATTTCACCATCAAAGGCTGATTTCTTATTCCCTTCAATTTCTAATTTAACACCAATATTCGCTTTTATTACACCTCTTAAGTTTACAGCGCTAATTAATTTAGCCCTCAATCTTACCGTACTATCAACTAATACCGCTTGATTAAATCTAAATTTTTCAATTCCGTAATTTACCTGAAGCTTTAAATTCTGAACATCAACAATCTGATCCCATAAATATGGCAAAATTGACAAGGTTAAATAGCCATGTGCTATAGTATTTTCAAACGGTGATTCAAGTTTTGCACGCTCAGGTTCTGTATGAATCCATTGATGATCTAAAGTTGCATCAGCAAACTTATTGATTTGCTCTTGTGTTATTACTAAATCTCCAGATATTCCAAGTTCTTGTCCAATAAGTTTCTCCAGCTCATCGAATCCTTTTATAATGACCTTTCCCATATTTCAAATTTTAAATATTCTTGCAAATATAATTTTTCTGTGTGTAAAATTATACTACATGCATTAAAGTTTAAAAACAAATCAATTAAACTCAGTCGTATTTTAACCACGAATCATCTTCAGTGAGCTCGCAAGCTAAGTTAGAATCATTTCAATTAGTTAGGGAGTACCTCCTATTTATCCGTATTTTTCAGAAACTCGACACATAAATAAAGGGATCAGATAGAAAAGGTGTGTAGATTTTTTTTCATTTAACAAAATTGGTTATCGTTTTTTATATTTGTGTTAATAACCGCCACGAAATGGCAGCTTAGTTTAGCCCAACGGCAACGCCTTGGGACTAAGAATCCCGTTTTATTACTCGCCCTGTAAGGGCAGCTAAAAATTAAACTATGTCTCAAT
>JAEINW010000225.1 GCA_016342715.1 Salinivirgaceae bacterium
GGGGCGATGCCCCAAGCTAAACTATGCAAGGCTTTCAGCCTTAGTTTTTTTGTTAAAACCTATTTAGGTATTTATAAGGATAACCATATAAAATATTAACGACTATTTATTTATATAGAAAAATGCAGCGCCACTTTGAGCGTCGTTTATTTTTGTGTAAAAGGTTTCTGTCATTTGTTGTTCTTTTGTAATGCAATCTAAATATTCGTCAATAATAATTACTTCGCCATCTTCTTTTATTTTTAGCTTGACATAATTGCGCACGTAACCTTCCCCCTTGGGATTCGCAATTAATTTACTGGTTGATGAAACAACAAAAGCCTGTTAATTGCGAATACGTCCCTTCTCAAAAAATTCCCAAGTGTCAATTTTTATACCACCTATGGCATCTATGGTATCTTTTTGAATTTCGTTATCGCTTATAACCATGCAATATTTATAATGCAATACTGTTTGAACGTTATTGCCAGTTTTGAGGGCATTCATTAGCTCGTCAAATGTTTTTAATTGCTTGGTTTGCAAAAAACTACTTACCGAGATCAATAATGTTAGTATTAGTAATATTCTTTTCATTTCATAAAAACTATTTTTCCAGATGTATTAGTCAAGTGAATTCTTACCAATAGGTGTATTTACCTGTTTTCATATTTTTATGATCGAATAACATTTTTTTTAAACTATAAAAAATAATTGATTGATAAGCTTTTAACAAAAAAAACGGTGGCGGTATGGAATCGTTGGGGACTGCGGGCTACTTACCTGTCTAGTTACACCAAACTTAATGCGTGGCAATAATTTTGATTAACCACTTAAACCCCAATGTTTTATACCGCTTGTCACCTGCCGTATTTTATTATTTATGTCATTATATTTGCAAATATGACAATAATTATCCAAATTTGCAAAATACATTCTGTGAATTATGGACAATTGGAACAATAAAGTTAAACGATTATTAAAATCAGAACTCGTTAAAAGAGGTATTTCAAATACAGATTTAGTATTACTTTTAAAAGAAATTGATGTACATGAAACGAAAGCAAGTATTGATAGCAAAATAAGTCGTGGAAGTTTTAGTGCATGTTTTTTTCTGCAATGCCTCTCTGTCATAGGATGTAATAAAATTGAGATTGAAGAATTTGAAAATATTTTAGCTTTTGCAGCTGAACCAAATGTTGAATATAAAAAATCAAGCCATGAAAAATAATAAAATCAAATTTATCGATTTGTTTGCAGGTCTTGGTGGAATAAGACTCGGTTTTGAAAATGTTTTAAATAAAAATGGTTTTGAAACTGAATGTGTGTTAACTTCTGAAATTAAACCATACGCTGTAAAAACATTACAACACAATTTCAAACACGATTTTTTAGCGGGCGATATCTTTGATATAACAAATGAATTTATCCCTGACTTTGATTTTTTACTTGGAGGTTTTCCTTGCCAACCATTTAGTGCAAGTGGTAAAAGACAAGGTTTCCTTGATACAAGAGGTACTTTATTTTTTGAAATTGAAAGAATTTTAAGAGCAAAAAAACCATACGGTTTCATATTAGAAAATGTTGAAGGACTTGTAAAGCATGATTTAGTAAATAAAAATGATAATATTGGAAGAACACTTTCAACTATATTAGATACACTTGAGAACGACTTAGAGTATAACGTTTCATGGAAAGTTTTTGATTCTTTAGAATTCGGATTGCCGCAATCGAGGAAACGGATTTTTATTGTTGGAACGAAAAAAGAAAAAGTTGAATTAAATGGAAACGAACCAAGTTTCTCAAACCTAGAGAGTATTTTTGAAAAAGGTTTAGAACCCTTGAAGTCAGGTTTTGTGGATAAATTAATGTCACATTTCACAATTGAAGAATTATACGGAAAATCAATTAAAGACAAAAGAGGTGGTAATAATAATATCCATAGTTGGGATATTGGTTTAAAAGGTGAAGTTTCAGATGAACAATGTATTTTATTAAACAAACTTTTTAAAGAACGTAGAAAAAAGCAATGGGCGATAGAAATTGGCATTGATTGGATGGATGGAATGACTTTAACCCTTGAACAAATTAATACGTTTATAAAGAAGTCTAAAGATGAACTAAAAATCATTCTTGATGATTTGGTTGAAAAAGGATATTTGAAATTTGAACACCCCAAGAAATTAGTCAAAGAAGAAACTAAAGGCGGAATTAAATCATATCGTGAATATGATATGACTAAACCAAAGGGTTATAATATTGTGACAGGGAAATTGAGTTTTGAAATCAATAAAATATTAGATCCAAATGATATTGCACCAACTTTAGTTGCGACTGACGTTTCTCGACTTGCTGTACCTGACACAAATGGTTTAAGGCGATTAACAATTCGAGAAGGTCTTAGACTTTTTGGTTATCCTGAATGGTATGAAATCCCTACAAAAGAATATGATGCATTTGATTTACTAGGAAATACAGTAGCTGTTCCTGTTGTGGAATTTGTTGTATCTCGAATCGTTGAGAGTTTTAAGAATTTGGATAATATTCATTTAAAACTTCATCAAGAACATTCAGTGTTCGCTGATTAAAAACAAAATCACTAGCATCGTAAATTCTATGTAAATCATTTTGACGACCAACCCAACCAAAGCCATCACAGTAATTAAGCATAATTATTCTATTTGCCCTGTGGTTAGCATTGTGTTTCATGAGGATACCAAATAGTTCAACAAGTTGGTCTGCTCTTTTTGATTGACCGCTTCCAGTTGTAATGTTGTAAGAGGATTCAATTAATATAATTGGAGCATCTACGCTAGGAATTAAGAAGTCGATGTTTTTATTCAATAAAGGAAATTCTTTCTGTATTTCATATTGTAGATTCCTATTAATATTCGTTTTATACAATTCAAGTCTTGATTGAATGATTCTCTCTACATGAGCTCCAACTTCATTTGAATATTTACCTTGTATCTCATTATCATTAAGAATTCGTTCAACATACTTAAAGTCAGCAAGGTCAGAAATGAATTCTGGGTCAGTCAATTTAAAATTACGCATATAATAAAGAGGAATCTCTGCGCCTATTCTGGAATATCGTCCTCCAATAAAAAATTCAATCAACAATTCTCTAAAGTCTATATCAGTTTGAATGGTTTTACTTATTCTTTTAACATCCCATTCAGTTCTAAATTCTTCGCCATTAAACCTATATCTAACTAATGAAACAACTCTTTTTAGTCTTTCCTCAGATAGCCCAATTAGAGAAACTAATGCTTTTAGTTTAACTAATGCTGAAAAGTCTCCATCTGAAGATAAAAAATCAGCAAGTTGATTAGCATTTGAGAATTGGCTACAGTTATCATTTATAAATCGAGTTAAAGGTTCAATAGAATTTAAGAAGGAGTTATCAAACTCATCATCAATCATAAATGACATACTATTTTTCCAATCTTCAAATGTAATTTTTGGCATATTTTAATTTTTTATCAGTCAAATTTAACAATCATTCTCCGTATTTCAATTTATTGCACAGCACTTCGTTGATATGGCAGGTAACTTATGCATAAACACTAATTCTAAGAATAATTGCAATTAATTATATTTGTTTAAATTAACATAATTCCTAATTTTACTCCCAAAAATGGATTATGGAGGGATATAATTTAATTAAGGTTTTTGAAAAAACTATTCAAGACCATTGGGATTTAGAAGCTTTCTCTGATTATGAATTGTCAACCAGCACATATAAACAGGTTGGAGAAAATATTCTTAAACTACATTCATTATTTGAAGCATGTAACATAAAAAAAGGTGATAAAATTGCCTTAATTGGGAAAAATTCAACACAATGGTGCATTACTTATCTTGCAACAATCACCTATGGAGCAACTATAGTTCCTATACTTGCCGATTTTCCACAAGAAAACATACAAAACATTATAAATCATTCAGATGCAAAATTACTCTTTGCCGATGAAGCCATTTATAAAAAAGTGGATACTACTTTTTTTCAAAATCTAAAATGTATATTCGACTTAAAAGATTTTAGCATTTTGTACACTTTTTTTGAATGTCAATTTGAAAAAGATTTTCAAACAATTAGTAAGGATTTTATTAAGGAACATGGCAATGGTATATTGAAAGATAATTTTGTTTTACCAAAAATTGATGATAAAAATTTGGGAGTAATTAGCTATACATCGGGTACTACTGGATTTTCAAAAGGTGTAATGTTGCCCTTGTCCAGTTTAATGGCAAATATTCATTTTGCATGGAACAACATGCCACTTAAAGCCAACGATAAAATGCTTTCTATTTTACCTTTGGCTCATGCCTATGGATGTGCTTTTGAATTTTTATGGCCATTTGCCACCGGCGTTCATGTTACTTTTTTAGGCAAATTAGTTTCACCAAAAATAATGATTCAGGCCTTTCAACAAATAAAACCAAGACTAATATTGATGGTTCCCCTAATTATCGAAAAAATTTACAAAAAACAAATACTGCCAATACTTTCAAAACCATCAATGCAAATTTTATTAAGAATACCTATTATTAACAGAGTAATACATAAAAAAATATATGATAAATTATCAGCTGTTTTTGGGGGTAACTTCCGCGAAGTGGTAATAGGTGGAGCTGCATTAAATGGTACGGTTGAGCAATTTTTACGAAAAATTGGTTTCAATTATTCTGTTGGTTACGGAATGACCGAATGTGGTCCTCTAATCAGCTACGCTAACTGGGATAAAACTGCATTGGGATCATGCGGTAGTGTGGTGGATAAGCTTGAAATAAATATTGACTCGCCTGATTCTGAGAATATACCCGGTGAAATATTAGTAAAAGGAACGCATGTGATGACTGGCTATTACAAAAACAAAGAAGAAACTGACAAAGTTATTGATGAAAATGGATGGTTACATACTGGAGATTTGGGTGTTATTGATAAAGTCGGGTTTATACATATAAAAGGTCGTAGTAAGTGTCTTATTCTGGGGCCCTCTGGTGAAAACATTTACCCCGAAGAAATTGAATCAAAATTAAGTACTTATCCATATGTAAGTGAGCAACTTGTAATATCAGATAATAATAAATTGGTAGCGCTTATTTTTCCTGACTTAGAAAAATCGGAAAAGGATGGTTTACAAATAGAAGAACTAGTTTATTTACTTGAAAACACTAAACAGGAGGTAAATAAAACACTTCCAAAATATGCACAAATATCAAAAATTGAAATACAGAGTAAGCAATTTGAAAAAACTCCCAAGCAAAGTATTATGAGATTTAAGTACGAAACTATAAAAAAAAATAATTAAGTTTTAATTGTGAATTTTTTAAGGCTCACTTTTCATGATAAAAAGATATATTTGCGACTTAATTTTTTGAAATGAAATTATTCTACGCACTTATAAAATTTATTGACGCCTTTGTACTTTGGTTTTATCCTCCGTTCAAAAAGCTGATGCCAGAACAAACATTTAAGTATGCTGCAACCGGGGGATTTAATACTGCACTTGACATTTTCTTGTATTTTATATTTTACAATTTTGTTCTCGATAAAGAAATAGTTGAATTGGGGTTTTATGCTATTTCACCTTACATTGCAGCTTTTTTAATGTCTTTTATGTTTACTTTCCCCATTGGTTTTTTACTGGCAAAATTCATAAGTTTTCCAGGGTCATATTTACGAAAGCGAATACAACTGCTTCGATACGGAATGTCGGTAATGGGAAGCATAATTCTGAATTATATTTTTATAAAACTTTTTGTTGAAGTATTTGAATGGTATCCTACGCCTTCAAAAATAGTCACCACATTAATCGTAATTCTATTTAGCTATACAGCTCAAAAACATTTTACATTTAAAACAGAATCGCTTAAAAAGTAATTTTAAAATGCTTCTTAACTTATTTTTCTACTTTTGCACTTAGGAAACATGCGAAGTAAACCACATTTATAAAAAAGTAGAAAAAACGTTGCTTTGCCATTTACATAAATTGCATAAATGAAAATACTTCTAAATTGTCTACCACCGACCGATATAAATAGTCCTTCTATATCACTTTCAATACTTAAAAGTTTCATGATTAATAATGGTATTGAAACTGAAGTTAAATATTGGAATTTTTCGCTTTCAGTTATGTCAGAATATACCGATACTGAAGACACTGAGATTAGAATTCTTCCATTTATTTCTATTCTGAACGATAGGGATAACAACACAAAAGGCAACCATCGTATTTTATCATTACTTCAGAAAATAGATCCGTCTTTTAAAGCCGATGATCCAGATTATTATTCCAATTTTTTACAGGAAAAGAAAGATGAAGTCTACGAAATAATTCATCAAGAGATAGCTGATATTGATTTTAGTGAGATCTCACTATTTGGTATCAGTGCCAAATATAATCAGTGGATACCTGGAATGATATTGGCTGAAGAAATTAAAAAAATTGCTCCTGAAGTTAAAATTATTGTAGGCGGATTTGGAAACAATGAAGTTGCTCACGAAGCTATGAAGCTTTGTACTCATTTCGACTTTGTAACCTGGGGCGAAGGTGAATATCCTTTGTTGGAATTAAGTAAGCAACTGGAAAAAGAATCATCAAATTTCGATTCCGTTCCCCGGCTAATATATCGCGAAGAGGAAACTCTAAAACAATCGGCAAGTAATGAAAGCAAGTATTTAGATTTTGAAAATTATATTTTCCCCGATTATACTGATTTCGTTAATAAGCACCCAGATATTGAAGACAACGATCAGATAAGTATTCCAATAAACACCATTCGATCGTGCCACTGGCGCAAATGCAAATTTTGCGATTTTAATAAGGGTTATAAATTAAGAGTTCGCAGCCCAGAG
Organism: Salinivirgaceae bacterium; assembly: GCA_016342715.1. Lineage (GTDB taxonomy): Bacteria > Bacteroidota > Bacteroidia > Bacteroidales > SZUA-534 > JAEINW01. The sequence goes on from JAEINW010000225.1 coordinate 6,842, forward strand.
TGTATAATAAATGAAATTGAACATATTACTAGCGAATACGCACTTACAACCTTCTCATTTGTTGACAGCGACACTTTTGGTAACTTAGAGCATTTTGAAAAATTACTCGATTTAATTATCGACTTAAAGTACAAAAGCGATGAAGATTTTGTGTTTTGGGCTGAAATTATTCCAAACATTCAATTCAATGCCCAATTAATGGAAAAGATGGCTATTGCCGGCTTCAAAAATATTTTTATTGGCTACGACGCACTTACTGATTCATTATTAAAGAAAATGAATAAACGTAATAGCTTTTCCGATAACCTGTTTTTTGTTAAGCACTCGTTAAAAAATGGTATAAATCCGCTGGTAAATGTAATTAAACATGTTCCGGAAGAGACAGAAGATGATGTGATGGAGAGTTTGAATAATCTGCATTTTTTGCGATTTTATTACCACAATAGCATCGTTCCATTTTTTCATACTTATGTAAGTTTGGTACTTTCATCAATGACAAAATATTATGCTTTTATGTCAGATGAAGAAAGAAATACTTACAATGTTGATTCTCTAACTTATTTAATGCCTGATCATTTTTCAAATAATGAAAATCGTTTTCATTTATTCCGCTTCGAAAATAATATTCCTAGCAATGTTAAAGAATGGAATAACTTAACTGAAACTGAAAATTATTATAAAAGCAATAAATTCAGTTATAAAATTCAGGAGAACAAGGGTATTTATTACTATACCGAATATTGCAACGAAACTGAAATTGCAAACATTACTTTTGGTGAACCCGAATATGGTTTTATTCTGAAAGCCACTCAAAACCAAATACGTTCATTCGCTGATCTTTTTTTAAAAATGGAAGATGCATTTGATGGAATATCTGAGGAAAGAGTAAAAGAAATACTAACTAATTTAAAGGGATCGTACTTAATTTATTTTGATAAGGAGTTTTCAAATATTGTTTCTATTATAGATTTAAAGAATTGACGGGGGAAAAATTTAATATAACTAAGTTCGATTAAAAAACGAAATTTCTTGTTGATACAAGTATATTTACATGAATAATAAATAAAAATATAATTTTGCATTCGTAATGTTTTCAACCAGTCAATAAAATTAGCAAGCAATAACATCGTTCAAAATAATTTTATTTGGAACTTTTCGACACTTAATTACGTTTAATAAAACATAGGGAAACTTATTTATAGAAATCATAACTTTTTACTGATATTGTTTGTACCATTGTACAAATTTATGGATGCATATAAAATATGATAAAACTACTGAGCTAATTTAAGTCAGAAAATGAAAATTTTTTAATTAGCAATAAATTTTGCTCCACATAATAAATTATAAGTTTTTTTTCCAATCATCAATTTCACCTTTAAAGCCTAAAAAAATGAGTAAAGCAATTGACATCAATTACTGGAATAACATTAAATATGAAGTAAAATTAATGTATCCTATATTAACGGACTCTGACCTTTTGTGGAGAGATGGAAGTATGCAAGATTTGTTAAAAGAACTCTCCACCCGAATTGGTATTTCATGGAAAGACCTTGAAAAAGTTGTTAACAAACTGTAATCTATCATAGAAGCGTTTATTAATTTATTTCTACCTGTCACTTTTAAATATAGTTTTGTTTATTAAAAAAAGAACTAATGCTATCAATCAATAGTTCGTTAAATTTTAAGCGGCAATTTTGCCATAATCCAATAGTTCTTTGACAATTTTTTGATTTTTTAC
>JAEINW010000226.1 GCA_016342715.1 Salinivirgaceae bacterium
CTCTTTCGTATAAACCACTGTTATATGAAAAGAATACCTCTAAAATTAATCGCTTATATGTTTATATAATAAAAAAAATACGAAACACTAATAAATAGGACTTTGAGCGGTTTGCATTCCGAAAGCTTTCGCAACAGCATTGAGTTCCTGTTGAATTAAACTTCGACAGGCTCATTGCATCGCAGCATGGTTAATTATGTTTTTTTTCGTCTATGTACTTTGTAACGAGTTTGAGTATTTTTTACTAATAAATTTAAGAGTTTGTGCTCTTGAATTTAGAGTCGCTGAGAACAGATATAAGTTTACTTATGAACCAAAGTGAAAATTTACTAGTAATCAAAAACCACACTAAGTTTATTACAATCGTTGACGTGTATTCTGCATCCGTCAGATGTTTAACCAAAGTCAAAATTTTGAAAAAAAATATGTTAAATTTGACTTTAGTTAAAATATGAGGACTCGTTAAATAATAAGTTTTACATAAAAGATGTAAAAAACTCTGTGTTCCTGATTATTGTTGTTGCTTTAATGTTGTGAAGCAATTTATAATTGCCATACGAATAAAGAAAACAGAAAGTGTTTGATGTTTTACTAATAGCTCTATATTGCCATCTGGATTCCTGCAAAAGCTTGGATACTATTAGGACGAAACACCTTGCCACCATCTTCTCTTTTAATACGGATTGCTGAATTATTCAGTATATCTATGTTTAGTCTAAGCTTGTTGCTAATTGGCACAAGAACACCAGCTCCAGATATTATCCCGAACCTAAAATCATTATCTCTTATTAAGTCCCCTTCGGTTTTATTACCATTAGTCAGATTTTCTTTTACCATTTTTCCTGCAATTGAATAACTTACTTCAGGACCTGCTTTTATTACCAATTTTACTTTATCGAAAAATTGAGCACCACCAATCGCTGCAATTCCCATATAATTTTCGATATAAGCAAGTCGAGTATTACTAAATTCCACTTCCATAATGTTCGGTAAATCAAAAAGTTCATAAGCATCGTAGTGATTATACGTTAAGCCCAGCTGACCAAACCATATCTTTGTCAGATCCTTAGTCGTAAAAACGGAACACCCATAACTCGGATCGCCATTCAACATATTTGATTCAGTAAGACCCAAGCCTGCTTGTACGCCAAAATAAAAATCATTGCTTTGCGCCTGAATAAGATTAACAAACAATACATTTAAAGCAAACCATAACGAAATGGATAAAATTGTAATTCTCTGTTTCTGATTTTTCATAATACTTATTATTAATTAAACAAAAGTACTGTTAATCCATAGGCTTATTTTTAGTTTGAACAATAACTTAACGTTATGAAAATTAATTTATTGTAAAAATAAAAAATATCTGGAATCAGGTAGAATACAAGAACAAGGAAAAGCAAAATGAATGACAACGTACGCTAATACATGCTTATAGAAATACGGGTAATGGGCAAATAAGACAGTAGTAAACAAAATCTCAAACAACCCATCAAAAACTGAGCAAGCATATTCAATAATTAATAATGCGCTAAGCCTTATCTCTTCTGAATTGGGACTTGTTGCATAGAAAATAAAAAACGTGAATTTTTTTTAGATTTTTAAAAAGTTAAAACGTAATAGAAAATTGTTTTAGTTTTCCATACGTGCTTTTGTGCTTTGCACAAATTATGATTTAAATATTGGAATCTATTTCTTTGCTAAGAAATTCTAAGAACATTTTGCTTAATTCTAAGTCATTATAACTACTTTAACATAAAATGTTATTTGATTAAACTTTGCATTTTCATAAATTAGTACACTTGAACAAGATAATGTAATTTCTGTTTGAAGATAGATAATAAAAATATAGAAGGTAAAAAATAGCTATTATGAAGACTTTATTTAATTCTTTAAAATCACGAATAATAATTGTTAATACTGGAGTTCTTATTGTATCACTTGTTATAACAACAATGTTTTTTAGCTACAAGGCGAAACATGAGTTATCGGAATCAACTGAAGCAAATGCGCTTAATTTATTAGAAGCAACTAAAAATCATGTTGAATCACAATATAACAGTATTCTCTATATTAAAGAAGTAATGCTTTCGCGAAGGAAAATTGAATTACAAAATAATGTAACATTAGTATTTTCGATGATTAGAAGAGAGCACAGGGAATATGAAGCAGGAAAAATAAGTGAATATACTGCAAAAAAACGAGCTATTGAAGCTGTAAGACAAGCATGGTATGATGATGGTGTAGGATATTCTTGGATAAATGATATTAATCGTCATAATCCAAAAATGGTAATGCATCCATTTCTACAAGAATTGACTGGGCATCCAATGGATGACACAATATATAATTATGGATTTGGAAAAGAAAAAAATATAGGACAAGCATTTATTAATATGTGCCTTGAGAACGGTGAAGGATTTGTGGAATATCTCTGGCCCAAACCTATACCTGAAGGACGATCAGAATCACAGCCTAAAATTTCATTTGTAAAACTTTTTAAACCTTGGGATTGGATTGTTGGAAGTGGAGTTTATGTTGATGATATTGAAAAAGATGTACAAAATAGAATTAATGCAGTAATTGAAGATTTGAATAAAATAATTAGCAAACAGAGAATTGGAGTGAGCGGTTATTACTTTATTTTTAATGAAGAAGATTCAATACTTGTACACCCAAATCTTGCAGGTGGCAGTATGAATCAATTAATCAACCCAACAACAGGCAATTTACTTATCAACGAATTAAAAAAAACAGCCTTAAGTCCTGATCATTTTATGGAATACGATTGGGATAAACCTGGTTTTGAAGGTGAATTTCGATTTCCTAAAAAAGTTTTTGTAACATACTATGAACCTCTTGGATGGTATATTTGCTCTTCAGTTTATAAAGAAGATTTTGAGCAAAAGATTATAAATCTTAAAAATAATATGCTCTTATTTTCTATCTCTTTTCTAGTATTAGCTGTATTTATTTCACTTCTTTTATCCAGAAGCATTACAAACCCATTAAATATTCTTGTTAAGTCAATAGGTACAACAAATAAAGATGGTCTCCCTGTAAAAAATGTTTCTCCAACAAAAATAGCAGAAATAAACCTGCTCGGTACTACAATAAATAATATGATTAATTCTATTAAAAAATCAGGGAAGGAATTAAAAGTTGAACGGGATTTTTCTGTGGAACTTATCAATACTACGCCCAATATAATTTGTGGTATGAATCCTAAAGGAATTACAACATTTATAAATCCAGCAGGAGAAAAGGTAATGGGCTTCAGTAAGGAAGAAATAATAGGAAAGAATTGGTGGGAATTGTTAAATCAGAATAAAGAGTATAAACAAGCAGAAAAAATACTTGAAACTTTTGTAAGTAAGAAAACAGCCAATTTTGAAATTGTTTTGTTGAATAAAAATGGAGAAATGAGAAATGTTGTCTGGAATTCTTTTACCAAAAGGGATAATAATAACAATATTTTAGAAATAATAGGCTTTGGTAATGATATAACTGTTCAAAAGCAAATTGAGAAAGAACTTATAGTAGCCAAGGAACGTGCAGAAGAGAGTAACGATTTAAAATCGGCATTCCTAGCAAATATGAGTCATGAAATCCGTACACCGTTGAACAGTATACTAGGCTTCACCGAAATACTAAAAAAACCAAATTTGGAGAAAGATGAACAACTGGAATGTATTCATTTTATTCAAAAAGGTGGAAAACGATTGATTAATATCATCGACGATATTATCAATATTTCTAAAATAGAATCGGGAATAATAGATATACATCTTTCAGAAATTAATATTAACGATCATTTTGAATTTGTTTACAATTCATTGAAACTTAATGCTGAAAATAAAAAACTTAAATTTTCTTATAATTGTTTACCTGCTGAAAAAGAGGCATTTATTAATACAGATAGTGAAAAATTGTTTGGGATTCTTACCAACTTGGTTAAAAATGCTATAAAATTTACTGATAAAGGGACAATAGAATTTGGGTGTGCTAAAAAGGAGCAATACCTTGAGTTTTATGTCAAAGACACCGGAATAGGAATCCCAAAAGAAAAGCAGGAATACATTTTTGAGCGTTTTATTCAAGTCGATATCTTTGATAAAATGGCTCGGGAAGGTTCAGGACTAGGATTGGCTATTTCAAAATATTATGTAGAAATACTAGGTGGCAGTATTTGGGTGGTAAGTGAAGAAGGTAAGGGTTCTACTTTCTTTTTTAACCTTCCTTACAGTATTGATTCTAAAGAATAAATAAAAACGGATACTGGTATTTTTCAGAAAATACAGAGAACCCAATAATTTAAGAAATTACGGATTCGAAACCATTAATTGTTGAAGACGATGAAGCATCGAAAATATTAATTTCATTAGAATTTGAAAAAATTAGCAAAGTAAAACTAAAAGTAACCACAGGGTAAGTGGCTATAAAAACCTGTCGCAACGATATGGATATTGATTTAGTACTAAAGAGTATACAAATATCTGGAATTAATGGGTATGAAAGTACTCAAAAAATATGCTATTTTAATCATGATGTGATTATTTTAGCTTAAATAGCTTTTACGTTGATAGGTGACAAAGAAAAGGCGTTAGAAGCAGGCGTAACTATTATATTTCAAAACCAATCAATCGAGATGAATTAGTGGCATTAATACAAAAGTATTTTGGTAAATAATTAAATGCTAGTATCAATTAGTTATTACAATTTAATGACAAATGAACTTTCAAGCTAAACTTTACCTGTATGTTTTTTATATTGTTGAACTTTTCTATTTTTAAAATTTGTTCGAACAGTTATGAATAAAAAGCATTTAAGTTGATTCTGGTATATAGTTTAATACTTACAAACACTTTTCGTGTCATTCCTGAGAGTAGTTTATCTCTCAAAAAGTCTTTTCAACTAATACTGGAGGGTAGGTTGCTATTAAAAAGACTTTTCACGTAGTGCAGGAGTGTAATTTATCACATCAAAAGTCTTTTCGTATTAATACCAATCTAAGTTTTTTTACGTTTTAACTTTTTAAAAACGCAAATAAGATTCACGTTTTTTTTAAAGCAACAAGTTCCAGCTCATAGGTAACAAGGCTTAGCATATTATCAATAATTAAATATGCCTGTACAATTTTTGATGGCTTGTCAGAGAGTTCCTTAATTGTTGTTTTATTTCTTTTTGATAATAAAAGGCTTACAAAATGATAATAATTAAATAATTACTATTACTCAAATTTTCGTTGTCATAATATTGAAATGTATATTTATATGGCTTCTTTTTTTATATGCGTTCGTATAAAAAAATTGATTTTTATCAGTTCTGTAAAATAGGACTAGCTGTAGATTACTATTAAACTTGTAATCTCAAAAGTTATTTAAAAAAATTTGAGGACTATTATTATCAAAACACGCACAATTATTTAATAATTAAGTAGTCAACAAAACATATTATCTAAATAATTTTTTTGAGATATTACTTTACTAAATAATTAATAATTAAAACACTATTCTAATGAAAACACTATTACTAAAATCTATTACAAAACAAAAAGCCAAAGCAATTATTGGCATGTTTATAACAAGCTTATTTTTAAGCTCAATTAGCGTGGCTCAAAACACCACCCCTGGCAATAACAGTGTTTTTACCATGAGCGATTTGGTAGAAGATTTCGATTTTATTACATCGTCAGAAGCAGGAGTATACACCATTAGCGAAGACTTGCTAATTGCAGCAACAGACACCTTGAAAATATTTGAAACTTGCAGTATTTTTCTTGCCGAAGAAGTTCTTATTGAAATTGAAGGCGTTATGCTTACAAATATGGAAAATAAGCAAACCTTTAATTCGGTTGCAAATGACCCTGCAAACACCATACTATGTTACAAAGGATTCCGTATTACTAATTCTAGCGATTCAAAACTGCTAAATGCATCATTTTTAAATGGTGGAGGAATTAAAGTGATAGATTCAGATATGCAAATAGAAGCTTGTGAATTTTCAAACTTCGACAAATCATATACTACCGGAACCATTGACATGATTCGATCAAACCCTCTTATTAGAGATTGTTATTTTCATCAAAATGCAGGACCAGGTGTTGCATCGGGAGCCAATTCAAGTTCAAGCCCACACATTATCAACAACTTTTTTGAAAGCAATGTTACTGGGAATGGAAACACGCCGCAAATTAATATGGGATCATCGGCCGAAGACCAACCAATTGTAATTGATTCGAACATTGTAATTGGAGAATTCACCAAAGCAGGTGGAATTGCCGTTTCAAATTTTCTTGGTGGTAGCTCGTCTGCTAATATTACAAATAATTACGTACAAAATAATCGCTATGGTATAGCTCTAATGGGCAGCAATATTGTATCGATAGTGTCAGGTAATGTAATTATTGGTAATAATATTGAAAACAACCCAATGCAAGGTGGTAGTGGCATTAACTTTTATGGAGCCAATACGGCAACAGTTTTTAATAATTATATTGAAGATAACCTTTGGGGTATAACAATGCAGCTAGGAGCAACACCAAATTTTGGAGATGGAACAGAAGCTAGCCCAGGGAAAAATATTTTTTACAACAATGGAAACAACAATATTACCTATGCTTTGTACAATAACACGGCAAACGCAATTCAGGCAAAAAACAATTATTGGGGAACTAATGATTTAGATGTAATAGCAGGTTACATTATTGACGCTACTGACGATGCTACTTTAGGTACAGTAAGCTACGAACCTATTTGGGAAATGAACATTGATGATGCATTAAATTTAGCTACTTTGCATTCATATTTAGAAGCAAGTCCAAAACAACAAGTATATGACGAGAACCTAGAAGCTAACTTAAATGTAGTTTGCGAGTATCCTATGTTTATCTCGCCTTTAGTAACACAAGATTATTTAGTTGATGGACTAATTTTATTCAATGTTAATCTCCCAAGCGGAACAGTAATATTACTAGAAAACGATGAATTGAGCTATAGCGAATCTATTACAATAGGAGATGAAATTAGCGCAGTATGGTTAAGTGATTTCGCTAATATAGAAAGAGTTACCCTAGAATCAAAAGTTGGGACAATTGATGATTGGAATATAAAAATATCAAACACCCAAAACACTCAGCTCACCGCTACTATAGATTTGATTACTGCATTATCAGACGACTTTAACAACATTGATTCACGAAAAGTACTGGCTAGCGATACTATTGAAATTGTACCAGCTGTAGGCAATAGAAAAATTACTTTTAATGTACTGCTTTGTAATAATCCTCTAGAAAATGCTAAAGTTGTTTTTGAAAATGAAAATTATTATACCAACAATAATGGTACAGTTGAAATAAGTCAGATATTTGAAGGCGAATATGATTACACTATTAGTTACGAAGGGCTGGCTGATATAAATTCAACAGTAACTGTAGCCAGCGAAGATGTAACAGAGGAAGTTAGCATAAACACTTTAGGTGAACTAAATGCAAGCTTTGTTGTAGTAGATATAGATTTGAATCCGCTGGAAAATGTAACAATAGAAGTTAACTCTGAAAGTGTTCAAACCAATGATCAAGGCATAGTTTCTATGTCGTTAGATTGCGGCAGCTATACTTACGTAGCAAGCAAAACCGATTACACCACAAAAACAGAAACTTTTAGCATTAATAATGTGGTGGACACTATTCATGTGATGCTTGATAAAGTAAGCAGCATTAATCAAGGTGAAAACAGTACATTAACCTTTTACCCAAATCCAACAAAAAATCACTTTAGCATTGATGGTTTAACATCGCCATCAGCAAAAATGACCATTACTAATACACTTGGAAAAGTAATAATATCAAACCAAGAAATTGCTAATGGAGAATTGATAAATATTGCAGATTTGGAAACAGGTTTATATTTGGTGATAATAAATCAAGCTAAGCAAAGCTTAATTTACAAAATACAAAAACAATAAGCTACTTAGACCCAAATTGAGCGATTAGCTATCGCTATTCTGCTCAATCGACTGAGTTATTGTAAGGTTTTCAAATTTTTCATTTCACTCAAATTGTGAAAACCAACAATTTCTAGGTCGGGGTTAACTCTAAGTATAGCGCTTTTCATTTTATTCAAATCGCTCAACTTAGGTTAGAATCTGTTTAAGTAAAAACATAAAAATGTAAGCATTCGTATTATGACTTTATTGTACAACAAATTCATAATATGAATGCTTTTTATATAATAAAATTACCTAGCACCTTCGACATCTCCCCAGAAAATATTAGCGTTTAGTGGTATGCAGATGTAAATTGTTTGGAAAACAGGTCGAATTATTAATCAACAAAATTAAATTCAAGGCATATAGTAAATAACTTGATATTTTCAAATAGCACAAGCCCAGTTCCTTATCGTGAATGTAGATATAATAGTGGCTCACAAATTTAAAGCAGGAATACATTTTAGTAAATGCTTTGCCTTTTTTAGAGGCAGTAGATAAGTTCATATGTACAGACGCAGCAATTATACGGGCTTATTATATGTGCAAATGCTGTCAGGAACTACGC
>JAEINW010000227.1 GCA_016342715.1 Salinivirgaceae bacterium
GCCTTGTGGAAAGGATGAAGCATCGCCACATAACAATGTGGTATAACGCCAATGCAAGCCGGCAAGTTGCTATCAATGCTTCTCGTACCTGGACTGACCACTGCAAAATGTATTTCATGGCAGCGTGGTATTTTTTATTATATTTACAGTAAACAAATTTAAATTAGCAGCGCTTGGACAGGATTTTTTCAGTTCCTGCATGTGGTAAAAGTTAGTAGTTATTAAGCTTGCACTGCGTATCCACTGTCGTTACCAAGCATTAAGGGAATGAGACTAACAGCAATAATTATAGGATTTTTCTTAATTTGTGTCAATGGTTATATTCATTGTCAATCATTGGAGAACCCTATCGTAATTGATGGAATAATATCGGATAAAAACACGAATAAAACATTAGCATATGCAAATGTTTCTGCAATACAATCTAATAATGGAACAGCAAGTAATATGAACGGATATTTTAAATTAGAAAATATTGCTGCTTCCGACACAATTGTAATTTCATATATTGGTTATGAAAAACTCTACATTACAGGGAAAGATTGGAATGTCAAAAAATATTATTTAGTTCCCAAAAGTGAATTGCTATTTGAAACATCAGTATATAGCAATAATGACTTTTTGTATGAAAAGTTCATAATTCTAAAAAAACATAAACATCGAGAAAATAGTATTGCAAAAACATATTTCTATTTGAATACAATTATTAGTGATAGCATAGTAGAATTAATTGAAGCATTTTACAATGGCGAGTTTAAAGGATATGACACAAAAGATTTATACTTTGAGAATGCCCAAATAGCAGTTAAGCCCTATAAATGTGAAAGTGAAAAATATTATTTTATTTCAAGCGAAACTTCAAAATTATTTTCAAAATATTCCTTATTCTCAAAAAATGAGAATTTTCCAAGAAATCCTTTTGAATTGAATTTTAGTCAATTAAAAAAGTATTATGATTTGAAATTACTATCAGTATATAAGGATAATGGTTCAAAAATTTATGAGATTTCGTTTATACCCCAAAGAGATAAAAATATGTTTTTTGAAGGTGTGGCATGGATAGATATAACGAAAAATTATTTGCAGAAAGTCGATTTTGTTATCAAAAATTCACATAAAGTTCCATTTTTGACTTTTGGAAATATCAATAAGATACATAGTATTGATATTTTTTTGTCTAAAACATTTAAATTAGAACAAGGTGATGTTAGACTTAGCTCTATGAATTATGATATTGAAATGATTTATGAGAATTTCAATGGTTATAAATATTCACCAAGAATCCATACCTATATAAAACCTTTTGATTACAGTAATACTTTTGAACCAACGCTGTTTGATTTTGGCCAAACTTTACATGAGGATTATAGAAATGCAAGTATAACATCTGATGATGATTTTTTTTGGTCAAATAGGGAGTTCTATATTAATACTAAAACCAAGGATAATGTTGAATTTATAAAAAAATACAAAATAGCTTCGTCTCATCAGGATTTTGACTTTTCAAAAAGTTGGTATAAAAATGGATTAATCCAATACTCATTTATAGAATGGGATGAAACAAGGTTTGTAATTCATCAAGAAAAAATTTTTGAAGAAAAAAATCCAAACTTGTCTGAGGAATTTAATTCTGATAAATATAATTTTAACACAAAACTTTATTTAGACTATAATATTATCCATGATAGTGTATATTGTATAACAAAGTCAATTCTTGACCCAATCAATACCTATTACCACTTCAATATTGACAACGTTACTTTGGTTTTTTTCAATATCTATTGGGACTTATTGGAAATCGAAAGGCGAGAACTCATAAAATCAATAAACGCACTTGAACAAATTGATTACGTTTTAGTTAAGCAGTTATATTACAAATCAGTAGAGAAATACAAATCAGCAACAAAATTATACCTTAAAGAAACACAAAGAGGAAAAGATTTATTTTATTTAAAAAAATGGAATGATTATGTATATGAAAACTTAAAGATTAATAATTTTGACTATTTTAATGTGGCCTTTTAAAAACGCTTGGTAACATATGCTTATAAAAAATACGGGTTACGTGCGATTGCAAAGCTATTCTGTACTTGAAAGCCCGCAAATTAATTTTTCACATTGAAAAATAATTTACTAGATTAGCGTTCAAAATTAATAAGCTATGAAGGAACATAAAACGCTACAAGTCACTAATACCGTACTTTTCATAGCATTATCGTTAGGCGTAAATTTGTAAAAATTGGAAGATTCCAACATATTATAAAAAGTAAGGAATTTTAATTAAAATTTTTCGATACGATTAAATAAGTGAAGATGGAGTATTGTTAACCAATGAATTTATAATAAAAAATGAAAAAAAGTATTTTAACAACAGCGATTCTTATTGTTACTTTGCTACAAATATTAGCACAAGGGGCAGATTTAAAAACTATTAAGCCTCCTAAAGGAAAGGTGATTATTTATATTGTTAGACCTTCAACATATGGTTTTGCAATCAAATTTAATACTTTTTGTAATGGATTTGATATCGGTTTCACAAAAGGTAAAACGTACCTTTTTACAATTACAGATCCAGGAGAATTAGTATTTAGTGCACAAGCAGAAAACAAAGATATTATTAGAATTGATGCAAAACCGAATGAAATATATTTTGTTAAGCAAGAGGTAAAAATTGGTGTTGCAAAAGCAAGAATAAAATATAATATTATTGACAAGCAAGAAGGTTATAAAGCTTTATTAAAATGTAAATTGTCAAAAGGAAATAAATATAGTCTATCTGAATATGAAAATTATATTGAAAATAATTTAACAGGTGTTCCAACAGATACAATTTATAAAGAAAAGATTGTATATGTGAATAATTCTAATGTGAAGAACGAATATGTCTATGAAAAATTATCAGATATCGACAATGATATTCCAATCAACAACCAAGAAAACAGTTTAAGGTTTGCATTGATAATTGGAAATGAAGATTATAGTTCACATCAAATAGAGTTAAATTCTGAGATAAATGTAGATTTTGCTAGGAATGATGCTAGTGCATTTAAAGAATATGCATTGAATGTACTAGGGATACCTTCAAATAATATTATTTTTTTATTAGATGCTACTACCGGTCAAATGAATCAAGGTATTTCTAAAATGAATCTTTTAGCAAAAAACACAAAAGGAAACGCTGAATTTTATGTTTATTTCGCAGGGCATGGATTGCCAGACGAACAGACCAAAGATTCTTATTTAATGCCAGTTGATGTAAGTGGTAAAAATGCTAGTGAAGGTATAAAACTGACAGAAATGTATAAAAAGCTCACTGAATTCCCCACTAAAAGTGTTACTGTCTTTATTGATGCATGTTTTTCTGGAGGTGCTAGAAATCAAGGACTTTTAGCTTCGTGTGGCGTAAAAATAAAACCAAAACATGAAGTTTTAAACGGAAATTTAGTAGTTTTTGCAGCAAGTTCAGGAGAACAATCTTCTTTACCCTTAAAAGAAAAACAGCATGGTATGTTTACATATTTTTTATTAAAGAAAATTCAAGAGACCCAAGGCGATATTAACTATAAAAAATTATCTGAATACATAAAAGATAAAGTATCGTTACAATCAGTTTTAATCAATGATAAGGAACAAATACCCCAAACAAATGTAAGTAGCTCAATGGCTGATAAATGGCAAGTATTAACCATTAAATAATCTACGCCCAACAAAATAAAAAAAAATACGGGTAAAGTTTAGCCGGGTTGGTCTTTCGTACTTGGATTTACCGCAAATTAATTTCTTGTAGAAATTATTTACTAGATTAGCATTCAAAATTAATTTACTATGAACCAACCGATACAAAAAAAGTCACTAAAACCGTACTATTTTATATATCAGTCGTTATGTGACATTACGGTTTGGTGAAAGTAATAAAGAAATAACATGGATTTTTAGGTTATTCGTCACATGTTTACAAGGAAATAGTTGTCGATTGCGACAATAATAATATCGACTTCAATTCATAAGTATTTTGTCTTTTTTTACAATTTAAGGTATTTTTAGTATCTATTTTCGTTCTATAATTTTACTAAAATATTAAAAATTATATATTTATGAAAAACAATACACTAATTAAACAGACAAAAGAGCATTTACACATTTTATGTACTGAAATTTCAGAACGTCGTGTAGGGAGCAAAGGAAATCGTAAGGCAACCAATTATTTAAAAAGCGAACTTCAGAAAAATAAATGGAAAGTAGAAGAAACATTATTAAAAGTTATGGATTGGAAAACACAAGGAGCAACCCTTAGTTGTGGTCAGCAATTCTTTGATGTTTTTTCTTCTCCTTATTCCCTAGGGTGTTCTGTTCAGGGAGAATTAGTACCCGTCGACACTATTGAAAAATTATATAAAAGTGAAATTACAGACAAAATAGTTTTCTTATATGGTAAAATAGCTTCGGAACAAATTATGCCCAAAAATTTCGAGTTTTATAATCCTGAAGAACACAAACAAATAATTGCCAGTATAGAACAAAAGAATCCCAAAGCTATTATTTGTGCTACATCACGTAACTCGGCTCTTGCTGGTGGTGTCTACCCATTCCCATTGTTCGAAGATGGTGATTTTGATATTCCATCGGTATATATGAAAGATGTAGAAGGTGAAAAACTACTTACCTGCTCCAAACCAATAATTAAACTGGAATCAAAAGCAAAACGTATCCCAGAAACAGCATATAACATTGTGGCACGAAAAGAAGGGAAGGCTCAAAAAAGGATTGTTATATCAGCCCATATTGATTCTAAAATTGGAACACAGGGTGCAATTGATAATGCTACAGGAGTAACTGTTTTGTTACTGCTTTCAGAATTATTTAATACTTATAACGGAAAATATCAAATCGAACTGGTCGCATTTAATGGAGAAGATTACTATGCTGTATCAGGTCAAATGAAATATATCAAACAAAATAAAGGCAGGTTTAATGATGTAGTTTTAAATATCAATATCGACGGAGTTGGTTACATCGATGGATTGTCTTGTATTTCGGCATTTAATCTACCTGATGATATACAAGCGAAGCTTAATGATATAATTCAAAATAATCCAAATATTGTAATAGGATTGCCTTGGTATCAAGGTGATCACAGTATTTTTATTCAAAATGGTTGTCCTGCATTAGCTATAAGTTCAGACTGGCTTATAAGAAATATGGAAAGCCAAGAAGTTACTCACACTACTAAAGACAATCTGAGTATTATCAACTTTGAACGAATACCAGAATGTGTTATTGCCATTAAAGATTTAATAAATGCTTTAGAAGAAATGTGATAACGCCACATAACAGCTGGTCAACAAAAAGCAGGGTTTAGGTGGTTCTTTTAACTTTTTTACTATTTTTAAAATTCATTAACGGCGGATAATGAAATGCGGCGAAATCCCCGCCATTTGTTACCCGCAACTCGTTACCTGCAAGGCCTACTCAGCAACTGGTTAAGCTAGTTTTCAATTTTTTTTATAATTTGAAGCAACATTTTTGGATTTGTATTGTACCTTTGTAAAAACGAATTATTATGGACTTACAGACAAGAAAATTGAATGCTATTGAATATTTGATCGGACTTAAGGACGAAAAAATATTTAGGAAAATTGAATCATCTATTTTCGAAATCAGGAAAGGTTCAAAAACTGAA
The DNA here is from genome assembly GCA_016342715.1 of Salinivirgaceae bacterium. Taxonomy (GTDB): domain Bacteria; phylum Bacteroidota; class Bacteroidia; order Bacteroidales; family SZUA-534; genus JAEINW01. Next base: position 5,681 of record JAEINW010000227.1, read on the forward strand.
AAAAGACTAAAGCCATTTACACAAAAACAATTGATTGAAAGAGCCGAACAATCAAACCATGATTATAAAAACGGAAATTTTAAGACTCAGAGTGAATTAGAAAGAGAATCTCTTAATTGGTAGATATGAAAATTATTTGGTCTGATTTTGCAATTAATACGTTAAAAGAGATTTACGATTATTATAAAGAAAATGCGACTATTTCAGTGGCGAAAAAGATAAAATCAAATATTTTTACATCCACAAAGCCACTTTTAAAAAATCCTGACTCAGGACAGATTGAGTTAAATTTGGAATCACTCAATGAAGAACATAGATATCTGGTTGAAAGCAACTATAAAATTGTTTACAAACAAGTAACTGAAGGAATTTTAATAACTGATGTATTTGATTGTAGACAAGACCCCATTAAGATTAATGATGAAAACAGAAAGCCCAGCAGGTAACAAAACCTATAAAAAATACTAAAACGGTGCGATTGCAAAACTATTCTGTACTTGAGACACCGCAAATTAATTTTTACTCACAGCCACAATCTATTTTCAAAAATGTTCCCCGAGGGAATCGGGGCAGGCTGTGAGTAATAGTTCACAAAGAAAAATTATTGCTAGATTAGCGACCAGAAATTAATTTGCTATTAAAATTCCGAAACCGCGCAAGCCGCTAATTCCGTATTTTTAGTAGCTTAAAAGTTACAGCCAAGGCAAGAATATATTGACACAATTTCACAAAAAAATAATAAATCTTCATTCAAACACTTTTGCTATCTTAGATTTTATGGGTAATTCTAAAGTTTAAAAAAAAATGCTATCATTGCAAAATAAAACTTACAGCTTTCTATGCGTTTAAATATTTTATTAATTGTAATTTATTGTTTTATTTTTAATAATGCTTATGGACAAGCAAAAAACAAAACCGATTTTAGCGTTATGGCAAATTACCATTACGGAGTATTATTACCCGAATATCAAATGGTAAATTATTTAGCCAACGACTACATTCGTGCCTTAGATTTATCGATATACAAAAAATCTACAGGAAAAAACTTTTGGGAACAACTTTACAATTACCCTGAATACGGATTTTCACTTTATTATACGACCCTTGGCAATAATTCAATATTTGGGAAAGAAATTGCTTTAAACTACTTTTTTAAATTATTTATAATCTCAAAAAAACGTTTTCAGTTGTATAATCGAACTGGTATTGGATTAAGCTATGTGTCAGAAAAATATAACTCCGTAGAAAATTATATGAATGTTGCTATTGGTTCACATGCTAATATTCATTTTAATATTAGACTAGGAGCTTCATATTTAATAACAAAAAAGTACAAGCTTAATATGGGTATATCTTTCGATCATTTATCTAATGCAAATACAAGTGAACCTAATTTAGGTTTAAATTCGATCACAACCTACACCGGTATATGTTATTATTTTGGTAACCCACCTAAACTTGTAAATAATATAATTGCAAAATTTAAACCTGAAAATTATTTTGAAGTATTTGCAAATGTAGGTGGTAAACATACACGAGCTTTATCTTCGAATTATTACCCTACATTTTCAACAGCATTTGAATATCACCGTTCGGTATTTCCAGCCATACACTTTGGTACTGGTATAGATTTGTTTTATGACGGTTCAATATACGAACAGTTTAAAAATATTGAAAGTGATTATAAAAATAGTTACGGTTACCAATCAGGTATCCATATTTCCCAAACCTTTGTTTACAACCGATTAAAAATTGAATTACAAGAAGGTATTTACATTTTACTACCTGAAAAAATTGCAAACAACAAAATATATACAAAAGTTATACTGAAATATTATATAACACCCAAAATAAACGTTCGTCTATTAATGAAATCGTATCTGCATATTCTGAATTACCCAGAAATTGGAGTTGGTTATAAATTTTAGTTATGAATAAACTTTTTTATGTATTGATTATAAGTGCTATCGTTTTGGTTTCTTGTGAAAAGAAATTTGTTTACGTTTGCTCTACTTATAATTTAAATGAATTTAATATTGTTGCGTTGAACGATGTATTTCATGTTTACTTATATAACGACACCTTGAGTTATGTTGAAATACGCGGCAGTAAGGAAATTATTGAAAATGTAACCTACAGTATTCAAGATTCTGTATTGATGTTCAATAATAATTCAAATTAAAAATTTTTGTCACCTGACAAAAATAAAATAGAATTACATATTCATTATAAGAGCATTCGGGAAATTTATGCTCATGAAACCTGTAATATCCAGACTAAAAATCCAATTACTTCGAATAGTTTTGGTTTAGTTTTTGAAAGCAAAGCAAATGAAGCAAATCTTGAATTAGATTGTGGAACTTTTTATTATTGGAACAACTTTCCTTGTGGTGGTAAATTGACTTTATATGGCCATACCAAAGAATTAAAACTATGGAATTACGCTCTCACAACAGTAGATGCTTATAACCTCTTTACCAGTTTTGCAATTGTTGAAAACAGTTCAAAAGGTGATTGCATTATAAATGTTGCAGAAGAATTAAATTATGCTATAAAAGGTGAAGGTAATATTGTTTTGTTTGGAAATCCTGGGAAAATAAATGAAACAGAAACAGGAACATTCTCTACTGGAAAATTGATTATTAGGTAATTTCATTTTTCAAAGACGACCTATTAATCAAAAAAAAGTATTATTAGAATTTCTAGACATCTTAGTTCGCAACTAGCTAACGCTATTTCAGACACATTTTCATAGCCTATCACCAGTCCAACACACAAAGCTATATCAAAGAGCCTTCTATGTTGTAATCCAAATCTATTTTTTATACACAGCTTTTTTTTTATTAATTTATTTGTAATTAT
>JAEINW010000228.1 GCA_016342715.1 Salinivirgaceae bacterium
AATATTTGTTTTATTTTTTTGAATAATGAGTCAAGTATAAAAAGGGATCACATTAAAAAGTTGTGGGTTTAAATAAAACCATCACTTAAATATTTAATATTAAAGATTGCGATGCATGTAGATAATTTCATAAAAAATAAATTTATGCTTGCATCGCTTGTTATTAACAACAAACAACTTAGGGCGTTGCCCTAAGCTATATTGTTTATGGCTTTCAGCCATATAGAGCTAAATAATCATTTGAAGTAAGTACCCTTTAATAAAAAGAATAGCACCATTTTATTTTATAAAGCAATACATAAAATTATTGTTTACAATGTTTTAATAGCCTGCAAGGCTTATATAATTCAACTTAGGGCAGCGCCCTAAGAATAAGTACAACCATATAAACCGTCGCAAGCAAACATGTTAAATTAGTAGTAAATATCCATATGCGACGCAATTCCCTATTTCGTCCCTATTTATACTGGGCTCAATAATAGATTAACACTCGGCCATTATTTAATAAAAGATAAAACACAAGCAATACCTGTATTTGTGAACATTTAGTTCCAAGTTTACATTATATTTATTTTGCTAATGCTACTATTAAAGCTAACTCCATTCTTATTTATTTCAAAGTATTTTATATGATCATCTATCTCAAGAATGCACCATAGCCTATGACAACAATAGGTTCTAACTAGTTTGAAAATATTCTAAATTAATATAAGAATACAACTGGCTATAAACTTAATAATGGGCTGAACACTCTTAGATTGGTTAAATTAATGAACCAGAGGCTTTCTCACTAGGAATTTAAGTTTCTATAAAAATTACAAACTGAAAGCACTTATAAAAACGAAACACTCACCTGCCTGGCGGCATTCAAGTAATAAATAATAAAGTGGCAGAATATAAAAAAAAAATCAGCCAATTCTTACTTATTCTGCTCTCTTCGCAATTCAATTAAAAGTTTACAGAAACAAAAGGAAACTTTTAATCATTTGATTGAAAAAACATGAAATACTATATTTTTATACCCATTACAATAATATCGTCTATTTGATGCAGATCTCCTATCCAATCTTCCAAGGTATCTTCTAATACTTTCTTTTGTTCATCAGATGAAAGGTGCCCAATTTCACAAAGCAAATTTTTAAAACGTTTTTTCATAAACTTCTTCCCTTTTTCTCCACCAAATTGATCCATATAACCATCAGAAAATAAAAATACAGTATCTCCTTTTTCTAGCTGCTTTTGGCTTATTGAAAATCCTTCTTCACTAACAAAATCACTAGTTCCTGACCCAAGAGAATGCTTGTCGCATTTTAATTCAATTAATGAGCCATTACGAATAATGTAAGCAGAATTATTTGCTCCAGAATAATACAGTATCTTGGTTTCAACATCTAAACTACAAATGGCTAAGTCCATGCCATCATCGGTAACATTACTATGGTCATCTTTTCTAAAAAATTTGACTATTTCCTGATCCAAATGATTCAATATTTTATGGGGATCGTAAACTTGTCGGTCTTGAATAATCTGATTCAAAAGGTTAAAACCAACAATAGAAATCATTGCTCCTGGAACCCCATGTCCTGTACAATCGGCTGCACAAAAAATAAATTGCCCATCAATCTTGTCAAACCAATAAAAATCGCCACTTACAACATCTCTTGGTTCAAACATTACAAATAAATTCTTATGCATTTCTTTCACCTTATCGATTGATAAAAGCATATTATTTTGAATAGTTTTGGCATATTTTATACTTGCCATTATATCCTTATTCCATATTTTTAAAAAAAATGATTGCTCTTCAATTTGATCTCGTTGCCCTTGAATGTAATCCCTTTGACCTTCAATTTCGTCTTTTTGCTCAGAAATAGCATTTAGAGCTACAATCACTTCATTATTCCGAAGTTCAATTTCATCTAACATTTCATTAAAGCCATTGTATAACACCGCCATTTCTGTTTTAGCATTAAATTCGGGAACTCTTTTTGTATAATCTTTTTCATTTGAAATTTGCTTAGTAACTCTAGCAAGTTTCAAAATTGGAGTAGTTATAATTTTTGATAAAAAAACAATACTAATGAATGAAACTAAATACGAAAACAAAGCGATCAATAGCAATCGAAAAATTAAAGCCGATAGTTGTTCATTTAAGCTATTTAAACTAATTTTTAAATAAACTACAGCAATTTTTTCCTTGTCAAAAAATATATCTGAAACCAATTCAAGATGAGTTTTTGAAAATTCATAGTTTTTATTTTTATAATTCTTCCTAATTATTACCCACTGAGGACGTTTCCCTTTTATATAATTAGCAAAAACTTTTCTTTCAGGCGTTAGTAATGAAGCTATTTCAATGCTTGGATGTTCGTTCAGTTTATTAAGTATTTCTCGGGCTGTTGCAGGATCATCAAAAGCAATAGCCGTTTGATTATTTACACCTATTATTTGGGCTACACTTTGTGCATCCTCAACCATTTGCTTTTTATAAGTTTGCAAATTGAGATTATATATTAAAAACAAGGCAAAAACAAGAGCAAATAGCACAATCATGGAAATTATTATTAGTAACTGTGCCCGAATTGTTAATTTCTTTAAAATCATTAGCATTTTATCTAGTTGCTAATAAATTTAATGATTTTTATGGTAATACTTGCAAAAAAAAGCAAATTAGCTTTGAATAAACTACCCTGCTGCCAGCAGACGAGAAATCAAAATGGAATATACTTTATAAGGCCTAAAGGGGCGGAAAATAAGACCCAAATATCCCGATACACTTTGTGATCGGGATCCCTGGTCGGTAGGCAAGAGTTCGAATAAGCAATTTCAGTTTACTAACATTCCTAAAATTACAGTCTTACTGATTTAAATATGCTTCATTGTTCTCAAAAAATAATTAAATAGAAAATCAATTTTAGCAATAAGGGATAAATTCATTAGATTTGTTAAATGTTTGATGATATAATTCTAATTCCCACCTAATTATTTACTTTTATCTGTAAAAAAAACGTCAATTATGAAAAAAAGACTACCTGAATTTTTCCTTGCATTTTCAGTTATTTTGGTATTAATAACTATAAGTCAAACTAATTTTCCCCTTAATGATAAAACACATCTTAAACCTTACGAAGAGATGTTTTTAATGCGGAATTACCCCGATTTTACTGCCAATTCTAAAACTTATTTAAAGGAAATGCAATTGGCTTCAAAACAAATTTCAAAATCATTTAAAAGCACTGGCAATAATCCTACATGGATTACTCAAGGACCCTATAATACCGGTGGCAGAATCAACACTATTGCAGTTAATCCAAATGATAATAACATAATTTATGTAGGCACTGTATGTGGAGGCATATTTAAAACCATAGATGGTGGCGAAAATTGGTTTCCAACATTTGATGAAAACGCATATTTATCAATTGCTCATATAGTAATTGATCCACACAATTCAAATACAATTTATGTGGGTACAGGTGATCCAAATGTTTCAGGATATCCTTTTATTGGAAATGGCATTTACAGAAGTACTGATGCGGGATCCACTTGGGAACACTTGGGATTAGACAATGTCGGGGTGGTTGCAAAAATTGCAGTTAATACTAAAAACCCTAGCATTATTTATGCCGCTACCATGGGTATTCCTTTTGAAAGAGATCAAAACCGCGGCTTATATAAATCAACTGATAACGGGCAATCATGGGAAAATATTTTGTACTTATCAGACGATGCAGGAATAATAGATCTTGTAATGCTACCCAATCGACCCGATACAATTTTTGTTGCTGGATGGAACAGAATCAGAAATTATTTTGAAAGCGAAATTTCAGGCTCCCAATGTAAAATATATAGAACTTTTGATGGCGGAACAAATTGGGAAACCCTTTCAACCGATTTGCCCTCAGAAGATATGTCAAGAATTGGCTTGTACTTATCAGAACAAGATGAACCCGCAATAATTGCTCAATTTATTGAACCCAATGATTTTGAAACTGAAGGAATATATAAAAGCTCTGATTTTGGCGAATCGTGGGATAAACTTAGCGCAAATGGAATTCAAGATGGAATTCTAGGTGGTTTTGGATGGTATTTTGGCAAGATTAGAGTAAATCCTGACAATAAGAACCAACTATTTATTTTAGGAGTTGACCTTTACCGAAGTGATGATGGTGGTCAGAATTTTTCAATTACTACACCTCCATGGTATGAATATTCAGTGCATGCCGATAAACACGATCTGGTTTTTGTTGATAGCTCAACAATTATATTAGCAACCGATAGTGGACTATACAAAAGTACAGATGGAGGTCACAACTGGGTAGATTTTGACAACATTCCAAACACTCAATTCTACAGAGTAACTGTTGATCCGCATAACATTGGTTATTATGCTGGGGGAGCACAGGATAACGGAACAAATTACGGTTCATTGGCCGACAGCAACAATTGGGAGCATCGATTTGGTGGAGATGGATTTCAACCGCTTTTTGACCCAAACGATGCAAACTTAATGTATTGCGAAACCCAAAATGGAGGTTTATACTATGGATATAAACAAAGTGATTATTATGATTTTTACAACTTCACTTCAGGAATTGAAAGTAGTGATAGAAGATCATGGGATATGCCCATTTCAATGAGTGCAATCAATTCCAAACTTTTATATACTGGAACCTATCGGATTTATCAAAACACCAATGCCCCTGCGGCAGAATGGCAAGCTATAAGTGATGATTTAACTGATGGCACCGACAACAAATATCATATTATTTCGGCTCTCGATCCATCTCCTATTAATGAAGGTTGGTTAATGGCAGGCACCAGCGATTCAAAAGTTCACATATTCAACAATAACACTTGGACCGATATTTCATCGGGACTCCCTAATAGGTATGTGACTTGTGTTAGAATGAGCGCAAATAATGAAAATAATCTGTTTGTTTCTCATTCTGGTTACAAAGCCAATGAATTCATCCCTCACATTCATTTCTCAAACGATTTGGGACAAAATTGGTCTGATATTTCAAGCAATCTACCTCAACTGGCAATTAACAGCATCCACGTGCTCAAAGGCTACGGTGATTCAGTTATTTTTGTTGCAAGCGACGGTGGAATTTATCATACATTAAATCAAGGTGAAACATGGGATCGTACGGGTGATGGAATGCCAATATTCCCAGTTTATGATTTGGCATATGATGATACAAACCACACACTAGTAGCAGGTACTTTTTCACGATCGATGATGACCTTAGCGCTTGAATCAATTATTAAAAAATATAATTCTCCAAGTAATATTCAAGAAAATAAATTACTTTTTGGCCTATATCCAAATCCAGCAACAGAGTGGATTGAATTATCAATTAACGAACTTCCAAAGAATTCAATGTGTGCAATTTTCGATTTATCGGGTAAGAATATTAAAACTATTCCGCTTGAATACCAGTCAATTCATATAAATATTTCTGACTTAAATCCAGGAACGTATATTGTTAAAATATATAATCAATACAGCACTATTTCTTCAAAAATATTTATAAAAAACTAAGTATGCTTGAAGAAAAAAAAAATTACGACAGCATATTCGAAAACTTAAAAAAGATTTTCCAGAAAATGAAAGATTAGCTCAATCCGAGCTAATCTTTTCTCATCTAGAAAATCAAGAGTATTTTAAAAATGCTAAGATAATTCTCGCTTATTGGTCAATGAATGATGAAGTGCATACGCATTCTTTCATTGAAAAAGCATATAAAAACAAAAACATTTTATTGCCTTCAGTAAACGGAGACGATTTATTAATAAAAGAATATAAAGGAATTGAATCAATGGTTCCTGGCGAACACTTTGGCATATTAGAACCTTCAGGTCCGATATTTTCCGAAGAAAGTAAAATTGATTTAATAATTGTGCCTGGAGTGGCCTTTGATGCACAAAACAAAAGAATGGGCCGAGGGCGAGGATACTATGACAAACTTTTAAAAAATTCGCATGCAATTAAAATTGGCATTTGTTTCGATTTTCAGTTTTTTGAAAATATACCTGCAGAGCCGCATGATGTGGCGATGGACTATGTAATAAAATCTTAATTAATTGCAAATATTTTTAATAAATGCTCCATCTATTTCCGTTTTATAAATTATTGATTTATTTTGACTCATATCCCAATCACTTATGCGCCATTTAGGAACGGAGCCATCAATAATAATCGTATTAATTTCAATATTAGCTAAGTCAGATAGTTTAAATGGTGGGGAACCAGAAACCATTAAATAATCAATATTTGTTCGAGCTTTTACAATTGGAATTTTCGAATCAGAATGAATAATTAATCCCTTTTTGTCACCAAACATCCAAAACCCATTTTTGAAAAAGAAGTTTTTCGTATAAATAGTTGAGTCATTAATCTCGTTAAGATTATACTCTGTTGTTTCATTAATTCCCCAAAATACTTTTGAATCGTTTTGTAATCTTTGAAACATTGAAGTATCATTTTTATTAGAAGATATCCAAACAGATTGACTTCCATTAATAAATTGAATTCCGGTTTGACGTTGAAAATGAAAAACACTCATCAATTTTTGATTGCTATTTTCAAATAAGGCCGAGGCAGTTAACATGCTAAATAACAAAACACTGCATAAAGTTGCAAGAAAATAATTGGCCTTTTTATAAACAATCCAAACTCCAAAAAATGTAAGTGTCAAGTATAATATAATTACTTGACCCCATGTAAATGTAATCCCCTCCAAAACTGCATTTGGTAAATCGTTTATCCAATAAATGAAGGTATTATTAAAAAAAAGTATTTTTTGAATTAACCATGAAACAAGCATACTTATCGAGTCAGAGAAGCTAAATAAAAAAACTAGAACAGTAAGATAAATTAATAAAGTTGCAGCAATAATAACTACAATATTTGATAGCCAAAAATAAACCGGAAATTGATGAAAATAATAAATACAAACCGGAAATGTGACAATTTGAGCGGCTAATGAAACTGAAGTTAAAGCCCAAATTTTATCGAAAAAATAATTTGAAATATAAAACAGCTTATAAATTTTTGGCTGAAAAAATACAATCCCAATTACAGCAATATATGATAATTGAAAACCCACATTATATAATAGATTTGGGTTAATTAACAACAACAAAAAAGCTGATGCTGCCAGAGAGTTATAGATATGAATACGTTTAGATAAAATATGACCAATTAAAATAAAAGTAAACATTACAGTTGACCTTGTAACAGAGGGGGATAAACCTGTAATAAATGCATAAGCCCACAACAAAATAATTATTAGCAAATATTTAATACGCTGCTTTTTTAATAAGTATTTAAAAAAACTCAATAGGTATAATAAAATCAGATAAACAATACCCACATGCAATCCTGATACTGCCAAAACATGCATAGCTCCAGCTCCAGCATAAGCCGACCTAATTTTTGAACTCAAATTATCTTTGTATCCAACTGTTAAAGCCGATAAAACCCCAAGCTCATCACCAGTAATTCCAAACGATTGAAATTTATTAATAACAGTAGCCCTAATATTTAATGCCAAATATTTTATGCCATATGAACTTTGGTTTAACAGTTGCCAATTATCCTTTTCTAAAAATAAGGTGCCTTGTATTCCTTTGATCGATAAATATTTAGAGTAATCAAATCCAATTTTGTTATAATTTAGAGGCAAATCGGATATTTTTGCTGCAAATACTATTTGTTGTCCAGCCTTTAGATTAGCAACACTTGAATCCTTTTCAAAATAAATTAATAGCGTACTATTCTGGGTAAGCCACAATTCATTATGTTTAAATGCCTCCAATAATATTTCCGCTTTATACGATTTCTCTTTCTCAACCGGAATGATTTTTACTTTAGCAATAAATAATGCATTATTCTCTATGTCATTTATCCACGCATTTTTTGCATCCGTTTGCGAAATATAAAGACCAATGATAAAAACTAACACTGAGATTAATATCCCATTAACATGTCTTAATACGTAGCTCTTGCTATTGAAGAAGAATATTATTAAAAAAATAAAAAAAACAGCAATTACACCTAAGAGATAAATTGGAGAAATGTGGAAAGTTTTTGCCACAAGAATTCCAATTATTAATGGAAGTAATAATCGAACAAAGGGATTTTTTCTATAAAAAGCTATCTGTTCCATGGATTTGGTTTAAACTAAAATAATAAATAATAGAGCAAAAACCAATATCAATTCAAACAGTTTAGAAATATATTAATAAAAAAGCCGTTCCAACATATTGAAACGGCTCCACTATAAAAAGAACAATAACTTACTGGATAATCCGGAGCAAACCCTGCCACTCATTCCGATGATATGCTGCCACTGATTCCGGTCAAAGGCTGCCAC
>JAEINW010000229.1 GCA_016342715.1 Salinivirgaceae bacterium
CCCGATGTAGAGATTGTAGTGTTTCACAAACAAAGTGCAGTGAAATACTTACAAGAACTAAATCGTGAGCGAGAATTGCTCAATTTGGGTCAAATTCATATTATTGGACAGAACTTAAAGAAAGAGCTCGTTCACAATCATGATTGATAAAGTAATAATAAAAGAAGAGGCAAGTTCTGACATTTCAGATACATACAGCTGGTACGAATCGAAACAGGCTAAATTGGGAGAGGAATTTTATTGATGAAATGGAAGAATATATAAGGCTTATAGAAAAAAACCTAATTTATTAAATAAGAAAAAATAACCGCAGATATTCTCTATTGAAGCGTTTTATATATGTAGTCGTTTTACGAAAAACGAAAAAACTATTGTTGTTGTATATGAAATTTTTTAATACATATCACAAAGTCGTATATCACCATTTATTAATTTCAATTGTATAGTTTGGATGTTTTTAAATATTCATTTTTTACAATAATCTGGTATGATATTTTGCTGTATTGCATATATTTTGTCTTAAATTAGCAATTCAATAATTTTAGATATAGTATATATTAAATGATTTAAAATCAATACATTATGAGAAAGCATATTTTTAACGCCGGACCTTGCAAGTTATCCGATTCTTGTTTAGAAAACACATCAAAAGCTATTTTAGAGTTAAATAATAGCGGTCAATCAATTCTTGAAGTATCACATAGAAGTAAAGATTTCCAGGCTGTTATTGATGAAGCCGTTGCTTTGTTCAAAGAAAACTTAAATATACCAGACAACTACCATGTATTATTTTTAGGAGGTGGCGCAAGTTCTCAATTTGCAATGTTAGCCATGAACTTTCTAAAAACTAAAGCTGCCTACGTAAATACAGGAACTTGGTCGAAAAAAGCTTTGCAAGAAGCTCAATTGTTTGGCGAAGTTGAAGTGATTGCATCATCAGAAGATAAAAATTATACCTATTACCCAAAAGGATTTAAAATCCCTACCGACGTTGATTATTTGCATATTACGTCGAACAATACCATTCGCGGAACCGAGATTTTCGAAGATTTAGATTCTCCAGTTCCATTGATTGCTGATATGTCATCTGACATTATGAGCCGTCCGGTAGATGTTTCAAAATACGCAATGATTTATGGTGGAGCACAAAAGAATGTAGGTCCTGCTGGTGTAACTTTTGTTATTATTAAAGACGAATTTATGAAGTCTGCAATTAAAGACAGAGTGATACCTACTATGTTTAAGTACGATGTAATTGCCGATGGTGGTTCAATGTATAATACACCTCCTTGTATAAATATTTTTGCTTTAAACGAAACTATGAAGTGGGTTAAAGCTCAAGGTGGAGTTAAAGAAATGGAACGCAGAGCTATTGAAAGAAAAGAAATGCTTTATGCTGAAATTGAAAGAAATCCATTATTCCGTGTAACTGTTGAAGAAGGATCTCGCTCACGCATGAATATTCCATTTATTTGGGCTGAGGGAAAAGAAGAATTGCAAGATAAATTTTTAAAATTTGCTGCTGAAAGAAATATTGTGGGACTTAAAGGACACCGTTCTGTTGGCGGGTTCCGTGCTTCTACTTACAATGCCTGTTCTATTGACGATGTTAAAGCATTAATTAAATGTATGCAAGATTTCGAAAAAGAAGTTTAATTATTTAGTTTACAGTTGGCAGTACCCAGTACTCAGTGTTGCTGTTTTTAAACTGAAGACTGGGAACTGAGAACTGCCGACTTGTTTCATAGCTGGTAAACTGATTATAATCTAAGTTGAGCGATTGGAGCATAGCGAACAAGCGCTTTACTTAGAGTTAACCCCGATGTAGAGATTGTAGTGTTTCACAAACAAAGTGCAGTGAAATACTTACAAGAACTAAATCGTGAGCGAGAATCGCTCAATTTGGGTATAATAGAAACTATCAGGTTCTTTATAAAGCATAATTAATAAAAAAGTAAAAAAGATGAAAAAAATATTAATAGCCACACAAAAACCATTTGCGCCTATAGCAGTGTCTCAAATGAAAGAAATTGCTGATGCTAAAGGTTATGCATTCGAGGTTTTTGAAAAGTATGCTGAGCAAGCAGACTTAGTTAATGCTGTAGCTGATTGCGATGCAATGATTATTAGAAGCGATAAAGCAACTAAAGAAGTTATTGAAGCAGCTAAAAATTTAAAAGTAATCGTGCGTGCTGGTGCAGGATACGACAATATCGATACTGAAGCAGCCACAGCAAACAATGTTGTTGCAATGAATACTCCAGGACAAAATTCAAATGCAGTAGCTGAATTGGCTTTAGGAATGATGGTTTACATGGCTCGTAATGGATATAATGGCACCTCTGGTGTTGAATTGCGCGGAAAGAAAATTGGAATTCATGCTTACGGTAATGTTGGAAAATATGTTGCAACAATTGCCAAAGGATTTGGAATGGAAGTATTTGCATTCGATCCTTATGTTTCAGATGAAGCGATGCAAGCTGATGGAGTTACTCCTGTAAGTTCAGTTGATGAATTGTATTCAACATGTAACTATGTTTCATTACACATTCCTGCGAACGATCAAACCAAAAAATCAATCAATTTTGATTTACTTAATAAATTACCAAAAGGTGGTATTTTAGTAAACACAGCTCGTAAAGAAGTAATTGACGAAGACGGTATGTTGAAATTGATGGATGCTCGTCCAGATTTTAAGTACATTTCTGACATTGCTCCAGATAGTGCCCATGTTTTTGAAGAAAAATACGAAGGAAGATTCTTCTTTACTCCAAAGAAAATGGGAGCTCAAACTTCTGAAGCAAATATAAATGCTGGTATAGCGGGAGTAAACCAAATTATTGCCTATTTTGAAAATGGCGATGAAACATTCAAAGTAAATAAGTAATATACAAACTTAGATATTAAAAAGTCCTTTGAAACATTACGTTCTTAGGACTTTTTCATTTAAAGAGTTATGTTTTTAGTTCTAAAAATCTAACTTCTTTAGTAAAAGTTGTTGAAAAACATTCACACGAGCTTATTCATAAATAGCTTAAAATCTATCTTTGCTAACTTAGTAAATAACTATAAACAAAATAAAATACACACTTATGGCAATTATAAAACCATTTAAAGGACTTCGTCCACCAAAAGATATTGCTAGCACCTTAGCATGTTTACCTTACGATGTAATGAATTCTGAAGAAGCCGCTGTAATGGCAAAAGGCAAACCAGAATCATTATTACACATTACAAAAGCGGAAATTGACTGCCCTGCTGGAACCGACGTTCATTCTGATGAAGTGTATAACAAATCTGTTGAGAACTTAACTAAGTTCAAAGAAAAAGGTTGGTTAAAAACCGATGAAGAAGCAAAGTATTATATTTATGCGCAAACCATGAACGGACGCACACAATACGGTATTGTTGGGGCTGCAGCTTGTGAAGACTACAATAATGGAATTATTAAAAAACATGAGTTAACTCGTCCAGATAAAGAAGAAGATCGTATGATTTTAACTCGTTATTTAAATGCTAATATTGAACCGGTATTCTTTTCATATAAAGCAATTCCAGAAATTGATGCAATTGTTGAAGCTATCGTTAAAAACAATGCTGCCGATTATGATTTTACTGCAGAAGATGGATTTGGACATCATCTATGGCCAGTAAACGATGCCGCTACCAATAAAAAATTGGAAGATCTTTTTGCAACAAAAGTTCCATTTACCTATGTTGCTGATGGACACCACAGAACAGCTGCGGCAGCAAGAATAGGTTTAGAGAAAAAACAACAAAACCCTAACCACACCGGCAATGAAGAATACAATTTCTTTATGGCTGTACATTTTCCTGATAATCAACTACAAATTATTGATTACAACCGCGTGGTTAAAGATTTGAATGGACTTTCAGAAACTGAATTTATTGAAAAACTGAAAGAAGTTTTTGAAGTTACTGAAATGGGTAAGGAAACATATCGTCCGGCTAAACTACATGAGTTTAGTATGTATATTGATGGTAAATGGCACAAATTAAATGCAAAAGAAGGAACCTATAACGATAATGATCCTATTGGAGTATTAGATGTGACTATTTTATCTGATTTGGTTTTAGATAAAATGTTGGGTGTTAAAGATTTACGTACAACAACACGTGTAGAGTTTGTTGGTGGTATCCGTGGACTTGGCGAATTAGAAGAACGTGTTAACAAAGGTGAGATGAAAGTAGCATTTGCTCTTTTTCCAGTTTCAATGGATCAGCTAATTCATATTGCTGATACAGGAAATATTATGCCTCCAAAAGTAACATGGTTTGAACCAAAATTACGTTCAGGTTTGGTAATTCATGAATTATAATATAATTCTTAATTATAGTAAAAAGTCCGGGATGTTATGTGCCGGACTTTTTTTTATCCCTAATCAGTTATTGGAAAAGTAAAACAAGGTGTTAGCCTTTACAATAGCTAGATTTTTGAAATACCGATTTAGAAAATATTACATTTCAACTTGCTGTGATTTTTAGATTTTATTTATCGAAATGTCATTGAAATAATCTAATTACAAATATTTATTCTGATAAAAGCCAATAGAAAATAAAATTTCACTGACACTTATTGGTTTATGCCATTTTTTGAAGAAAATAATAGAATTGATTTCTTCTTTTATTGGATAATATAAGTGGTTTCGGTATGAATTAGATTATTAGGTAAAATATTTTTTTATTAATTAATGAATAAGGCTATTTTTCATTATAGATAATACTCTATAATATCAGTGTGTTATATTTAAATATCAGCTCTTTATTTAGAGTTCCATCATAAGCGAAATACTTTTCTTTTTTCTATTTAATTGAGTGTTAGTATAAATTCTAAACCCCCAATCTTAAAATTCATTTATGTTAAATAACACTAAAAATCTTTTTTTTTTTAAAAGATTTTTAGTGTTATTTTTAAGTCCAAATTAAACAAAAATATTTTACCTATGAAAAGTATATTTATATTCATCGTATGCCAAATATTATTTGTTGCTGCAACTTTTGCACAAACACCCAATGCCTTTAAATACCAGGCAATTTTGCGTGATGCTGACGGTAAAGTAATAGCTAATGAAGAAATAGTATTGCGCATGTCTATATTAGCTGGTTCTGAGAATGGTTCAGCTGTTTATATTGAGGAACATACCCAAACTACAAATAATTACGGGTTGGTAAACCTAAATATTGGGGAAGGAAGCAATATTACAGGCAATTTTTTAGCTATAAACTGGGGTAACGGCGATTATTTTTTGCAAATAGAATTAAATAGAAATAGCGAAGGTTTTTCGACCATGGGAACCTCGCCTTTATTATCTGTACCATATGCCTTACATGCTCAAACGGTAAGCAATGTAGATGATGCAGATGCTGACCCAATAAATGAAATTCAGGATTTAAGTTTATCAGGAAGTACCTTAAAAATAACAAACAATGCAAGTGCCACTGAAATTGATATAGCTCCGTTTTTAGGAACAAATACCGATGAACAAATTCTTTCAATTATTGATGATTCATTAGCCATAACAAATGGCAATAAAGTTGATTTATTGCCCTATAAAGATAATACGGATGAGCAACAATTAACACTTTTTTCTCAAGAGCTAAGCATTTCAAATGGTAATTCAGTTGATCTCTCAACCCTGCCAGATAAGGTTGATGATGCAGATGCTGATCCAATAAATGAAATACAAGATTTAAATTTATCGGGAAGTACCTTAAAAATAACAAACAATGCAAGTGCCACTGAAATTGATATGTCTCCGTTTTTAGGAACAAATACCGATGAACAAATTCTTTCAATTATTGATGATTCATTAGCCATAACAAATGGCAATAAAGTTGATTTATTGCCCTATAAAGATAATACGGATGAGCAACAGCTGATGCTTTCAGGAACAAATTTATCTATTGATAATGGAAATATTATTGATTTATCAGTATTGCCTGATAGTGTAATTGATGATGATGCCGATCCAGCAAATGAAATTCAAGCTCTTTCCATAATAGGCGACACCATTGCATTAACTCAAGGGGGTAAAGTTACCCTGCCAAATAGGGGATGGGGAGGATTAGCAGATGAAACTCTATTTGCCGTGGTTAATACCAAGGGTGATACCGTATTTGCTGTTTACGAAGGTGGCGTGCGTATTTATGTTGATGATTCTCCATCAAAAGCAATAGGTTCAAGAGGAGGATTTGCTGTTGGTGGTTATTCTTCGGGTAAGGGTACTCTTACCAATGAATATTTACGAGTAACCCCAGATAGCGTTAGAATATACGTTGATGAGACAAATGGAAAAGCTATTGGTTCTCGAGGAGGTTTTGCCGTAGGAGGTTATAGTTCGGGAAAAGGAATTGGTACAAACGAATACTTGAGGGTTACTCCAGATAGTGTAAGAATTTATTTAGATAACGCCACAACCAAAGCTATTGGGTCACGTGGTGGATTCGCTGTAGGTGGTTATTCTTCAGGAAAAGGACCTGCACCTGAATATTTAAGAGTTACTTCTGATAGTACTCGTATTTATGTAGAAGATCCGAATGCAGGCTTTGGAGTAGAAAATACATCGAGCGGAAACAATGAAAGATTAATGAAACTAGTTGAAGAAAACTATTTTATTGGACATAAAGCTGGTTCAAATAATAATACCGGAATGTACAATACCTTTTTAGGCTATGAAAGTGGTATAAAGCATACAACTGGAAACAATAACATATACATTGGTTACCAAAGTGCTTTTAGCGATACAAGTGGGCAAAATAATATATTCATGGGGCACAAGGCCGGTTATAGTAATATTAGTGGAAGTGAAAATTTATTTATTGGGGATAGTACTGGGTATAATAATACTAGTGGTGATGGACATGTATTTTTGGGTTTTAATGCAGGATTAAATAATACAACAGGTGTTGAAAATACTTTTGTTGGTTATAAATCGGGTCAAAAAAATACTACTGGCGATTACAATGCATTTTTTGGAAATAAGGCAGGCAATTCTAATACAATTGGGGATTATAATGCATTTTTTGGTAGTAATGCAGGATATTCAGTTATTGGTGGTACTGGTTTATATAATGGTAGTTATAATGCATTTTTTGGAAGTTATGCTGGATATAATACTACTACAGGTTTTGCAAATGTTTTTATTGGGCCATATGCAGGTTATGAAAATACAACAGGTCGCGAAAATGTTTTCGTGGGTTTACATGCAGGTCGCAAAAACACGACAGGATATTACAATACTTTTGTTGGGAAAACTTGTGGGTATTACAATACAACTGGTTATGTAAATACATTTTTAGGTTTTGATGCCGGACTTAAAAATGAAACCGGTGTCGGCAATACCTTTTTAGGTGCCAGTACAGGTAATTTCAATTCTACAGGAAATAATAACACTTATATTGGAAATGGTGCAGGAGGTCGTCCTGCAGAATCTGCACCTGCAACAGGATCAGAAAACGTTTTTCTAGGAGCACTTGCAGGCTTCGATGCAACAGGTTCTAATAACGTTTTTATTGGCCGTAGTGCTGGAAAAAGTTCAACGCTATCTAATTCTTTATATATTGACAATTCGGAAACAACTTCACCTTTAATTTATGGAGATTTTACTGATGGATCCGAACATGTTCGCATAAATGGTCATTTGGTTGTGAAAAATGATTTTTGGGTTGAAGGTCATGCTGGTGGAGCTACTTCATGGAATGAACTTAGTGACAAAAGATTGAAAAATAATATTACAACCTTACCAAATGCTTTAAGCAGAGTAAAACAGCTTAGAGGAGTGAATTTTGAATGGAAAGACTCAGCACATCCTGAAAGCGGCAGGGTTAAAATGGGTTTTATTGCACAAGAAGCAATAAAAGTAATACCTGAGGCTGTTCTTAAAAATGGCGAGTATTTTTCTATGCAATATGCTTCTATAACTGCCATACTTGTTGAAGCGATTAAAGAACAACAACAAATAATCGAACAACAACAAAAAGAAAACCAGGCAATAAAAGATAAATATATTGAGTTGGAGGATCGCTTAAAGACTATTGAAAAAAAGCTTAAATAGTATGGTTTTTATTAAAGTTTTTAATGATAAACAAATGGATCATATTGAAAAGTTGTGGAGTAAGCTAAAATTTTTGAAAAGGTCAGTCATAAATGATATAGTTTAGAATTTAAACAACCTCGCTGCAATGGGGGAGTAAGATCCAATATTTAGATACGCTTTGTTTTCGGTATTAGTTCGACTTTTTGTTTTTTATTCGTTTTCAATTCAAAAAAATATAGTCTCACTGATTTAAAGCAATAAAACGGAACTCGTTTGTTTCGTCGCATGCTGATTTTTGCTACTAATTGAACCT
>JAEINW010000230.1 GCA_016342715.1 Salinivirgaceae bacterium
GAGCGATTGGAGCATAGCGAACAAGCGCTTTACTTAGAGTTAACCCCGACCTAGAAATTGTTGGTTTTCACAATTTGTGTGAAATGAAAAATTTGAAAACCTTACAATAACTCAGTCGATTGAGCAGAATAGCGATAGCTAATCGCTCAATTTGGGTATCATTAATATTTCTGCAACGATTTTTCACATGTTCAATACCGGAGGCGATGCCTCCGGCTGAAATAAATATGCCTTACAGGCAATTAATTGTCTGAATGTATTAACCGCCTTTTTTAAACCACCTTTTCTAATTTCTTAATTTAGATTGATATAGCGATAACCATATATTTTATTTATTTCTTCTTCAATTCAAACAAATCTTTTCTACGATCCTTTAAATTACGCACACTACCAAACTGATGCAGTTCTCTTAACAAGTCAATATCCACATCAGCAATTAGAATCATTTCAGTGTTTGGTGTTGCTTCCGCTTTAATGCCATTGGCCGGAAATGAAAAGTCGCAAGGAGTAAATACCATCGATTGGGCAAACTGTATATCCATGTTGTGTACTTTGGGTAAGTTACCCACGCTACCTGCAATGGCAACATAGCACTCATTTTCAATGGCTCGAGCCCGAGCGCAATTTCTAACTCTGGAATATCCGTTTTGTGTATCGGTTAAAAATGGAATAAACAAAATATCCATGCCTTCGTCGGCAAGAATTCTGCTGAGTTCAGGGAACTCTGCATCGTAACAAATTATTATACCAATTTTTCCACAATCGGTATCAAAGGCTTTTAGTTCTACACCGCCTTGCATGCCCCAAACCTTAGTCTCATCGGGAGTGATGTGTAGTTTTTCATACCTCTCGCGGGTGCCATCTCGTCGGCATAAATATCCAGCATTATACAAACTATCGTTTCTAACCTCCGGCATACTTCCGGTAATTATATTAATATTATATGAAATAGCCAGATTTGAAAAACGTTCAACAATTTCATCGGTATGCTTAGCTAATTCTCTAATGGCTTCAGATTCTGACAAATGATTATTTTCGGCCATTAAAGGGGCGTTAAAAAACTCTGGAAATAAGGCAAAATCGGAACGATACCCTGAAACAGCATCTACAAAAAATTCAGCTTGTTGCATTAATTCGTCCAGATTTTTATAGTTTCGCATTTGCCATTGAATTAAGCCCAGGCGAACAATTTTTTTAATAATGCTTGCTTTTTTTGAGGGTTTCTCATAGTAAATATTATCCCATTCTAACAACACAGCAAATTCATTAGAAGCTTCATCGCCTTCTAAATAACCTTTAAGAATTTTTGCAGGATGAAAATCGTTGGATATTTGAAAATTTAGCACTGGATCGTTTATTTCTTTTTTTCGAACCTTATCAATATATTCCTTGGGCGATAATTCTTTAGCATAGGTATGATAGTTTGGAATGCGACCGCCAAATACAATTCCTTTTAAGTTTAACCGCTCACAAAGCTCTTTGCGGTAATCGTATAATCTTCGGCCCAAACGTAAGCCTCTGAATTCGGGTTTAATAAAAACATCAATTCCATATAAAATGTCTCCATCGGCCGTGTGGGTTTTAAACGAATAGTTACCTGTTATATCTTTATAGGTATGTATATCGTCAAAAGCATTGTAATCAACAATTATTGATAAAGCCACCCCAGCAATTTGTCCATTCACTTTTATTACCACCTGTCCCTCGGGGAAGGAGTCAATTAAGGTGTTAATTTGTTTTTCGCGCCAATAGGCATCGGGCATGGTCGTATAAGATTGAATCATGGCTGTTTTTAGTTCTTGATAGTCATTTAAGTTCAAGAAAACCAGCTCAATATTGTCAATTTCGTTCATGTTTTAATTTTATCTGTTTTTTTTTAAATTCTATCCATAAAATAACCTACAATAATAATATATTTGGTGAATGTTTTTACATGCCTGTTTAAAATTATTATTTGTTTTTAAGGGCTGGTAAAATAGACCAACAGTAAACAAACAAAATGCAATACCAAAGGTTTATTGTGTGGGTTTTATAAATATATATTAATTATTTAACATGGATTGGAAATATTGGATAACTGTTGCTTCAATAATAGTTGGTGTTTACGGAATTTCTTTTGGCTTGCGCAAATTAGCAGGTGTTTTTATCAATAAGCAATCGCTAAAAGTAAATGTCGATCCTACAAATTTTTCGTTTTTAAAAAACTCTATTTCATTTGTTTTATATACAGGAGGCTTAATCGCCATTTTTTATGTAACTCCAGCATTAAAATCATTAGGAACTGCTCTTTTTGCCAGTGCAGGTATTTTTGCTGCAATTCTTGGATTCGCATCGCAAAAGGCTTTTAGCAATATTATAGGAGGTGTTTTTATATTGATTTTTAAACCTTTTAGAGTAAAAGATCCTATTGAATTAGGAAATGGAAACAGAGGAGTGGTTGAAGAAATAACATTGCGTCATATCATTATTCGGAATTACGAGAACCGGCGAATAATTATTCCAAACTCCGTAATTAGCGAAGAAACGATAATTAACAGCAACTTGATTGATGAACGAATTAAGAAATTTGTTGAGTTTGATGTTAGTTACGATGCGGATATTGATTTGGCTAAGAAAATTTTATATGAAGAAGCATTGGCTCATCCCTTATTAATTGATGGCAGAAGCGAAGAACAAAAACTGGAAAAGGAACCCAAAGTGGTGATTCGTGTGATTAAACTTGGCGATTATTCCATTACCATTCGGGCTTACATTTGGACCAAATGTAACGATGACGCCTTTATTCTTAATTGCGATTTAAACGAGTCGGTTAAAAAGCGCTTCGATACCGAAGGTATTGAAATTCCATTCCCATATAGAACCATCGTTTATAAGGATAAAGAGAAGAAAAATTAGTATATTCAGACTTTCGTTCTGACGAAATCAAAAAGAGAAAAAAAAAGATAAATAAATATATGGTAAATGTAATTGCATAAATGAAGAACACCTATTTTGATTTAATTGAACAGAGTTATTACTTTCCGCAGGAGGGTTTTGATTTGAGAGATAATAGTTTAACATTCAATGGAGTATCCTTAAAATACTTGATTGAAAAACATGGAACCCCATTTAGGTTTATGTACCTGCCTAAAATTGGAGACCAAATAAAAAAAACCCGAAATTTATTTAATCGTGCTATAAAGAATAATGGGTATCAAGGGAAATATCATTTTTGTTATTGTACAAAATGTAATCACTTTTACCATGTAATTAAAGAGGCCTTAAAGCACAATGTAAACCTTGAAACTTCATCGTCGTTCGATATCGATTTAATATTAAATCTTTTTGAAAAAAAGAAGATTGATAAAAACCGAATTATCGTACACAATGGCTATAAAACTGACGAATATTTACAAAAAATAGTGAAGCTATACGAAGTAGGCTTCAAAAATTCGATTATCATATTAGATAGCTTACAAGAATTTGACCGACTGAAAGAGGTTAAGACTAAGCACAAAATACAAATTGGCCTGAGAATGGCAATTAACGAAGAAGCACAGTCGGCTTATTATACTTCACGATTGGGTATCGCTCCATCAGAAATAATCAAATTCTTTCAGGAAAACATTCGAGATAATAAGAATTATGAATTAAAAATGCTTCACTTTTTTGTGGATTCTGGTATTAAAGACACCTTGTATTATTGGGGAGAATTCCAGAAAGCACTGAATCTTTATATCGACCTTAAAAAGGAAAGCGAAAATTTAAGTGCCTTTAATTTGGGGGGTGGTTTTCCCATTCGGAACCATTTGGGTTTTGAATACAACTACGAGTACATGATTAACGAAATTATAAAAAACGTTAAATATGCATGCACCAAGGAGAATGTAATGGAGCCTGATCTTTTTACCGAATTTGGTAAATATACCGTGGGTGAAGCAGGTGCAATTATTTTTAAAGTGTTGGAACAGAAAAAGCAAAACGATACCGAAACATGGTATATAATAAATAACAGTTTAATGAATACCATTCCCGATGCTTGGGGAATTCACGAGAAATTTATATTACTGCCAATAAATAAATGGAATAATGAATACGGTCGTGTAAATATTGGAGGTATTAGCTGCGATCATTCCGATTATTATAATTCCGAAGACTTAAACCAGGAAGTACTGTTGCCAAAGTATGACGAAAAAGATAAAGAACCCTTATATCTTGGATTTTTTCATACGGGTGCTTATCAGGATTCCATTAGTGGATACGGAGGTATTAAACATTGCTTAATACCATCGCCAAAACATGTAATTATCGATCGCGACGATAAAGGTAATTTTGTCGATTATGTGTATCGCGAAGAACAGTCGGTAACTGAGATGTTTAACATTTTAGGATATAATAAGGATAAAGAATAATACTATAAAATAAGTACGATCATGCAAAATAAAGGACCCATAAGCAATTTTATGCTTGAACATTACAAGCATTTTAATTCGGCAGCCTTGGTTGATGCTGCTCAAGGATATGAGCAACAACTTGAAAAAGGCAATAAAATGATGATTACTATTGCTGGTGCTATGAGTACTGGCGAATTGGGAAAATCATTGGCTGAAATGATTCGTCAGGATAAAGTTCAGATTATATCTTGTACGGGAGCAAATCTTGAAGAGGATATTATGAATTTGGTGGCGCATTCACATTACAAACGAGTGCCTGAGTATCGCGATTTGTCGCCAAAACAAGAATGGGATTTGTTGGAAAAAGGCTTGAACAGAGTAACCGACACTTGTATTCCCGAAGAAGAAGCTTTTAGACGATTACAAAAACATATTTTCAAGATTTGGAAGGATGCCGACAACAAAGGTGAGCGCTATTTGCCACATGAATATATGTACAAAATGTTGCTTTCGGGAGTGTTGGAACAATACTATGAAATTGATCCAAAAAACTCGTGGATGATAGCTGCAGCTGAAAAGAATTTGCCAATTATTGTACCCGGATGGGAAGATTCTACCATGGGAAATATTTTTGCATCCTATTGCATAAAAGGTGAATTAAAACCAACAACCATGAAATCGGGTATTGAATACATGACTTGGTTGGCCGATTGGTACACCGATAATACCCAGAATAATGGCATTGGATTTTTCCAAGTGGGTGGTGGAATTGCTGGCGATTTTCCAATTTGTGTAGTTCCTATGTTGTATCAAGATTTGGAAAGAACTAATACCCCATTCTGGAGTTATTTCTGTCAAGTTTCAGATTCAACCACAAGCTATGGTTCGTATTCAGGTGCGGTTCCAAACGAAAAAATTACCTGGGGAAAATTAGATATTGACACACCTAAATTTATTGTAGAATCGGATGCTACCATTGTGGTTCCATTAATTTTTGCTTATTTATTGGGTTGGTAAAATTTACTATAAACTAATTTAGAACGGATTTTCAAGTTTTGGGAATCCGTTTTATTTTTGAATCGAATCAATTTTGTATATTGTTTGTCATGGTTTTTATTAGGAGAAAACACTTAATTCTTGGTTCAAAATTATAACATACATCTAAGTTTAAATGAGCAAACGAGAACTAAAAAAATATATTGGAGAACTTACAAAAGCCCAGCTTCAAGAGCAAATTGTTGATTTGTATGATCGCTTTAAAAATGTAAAAGAGTATTACAACTTTGCATTCAATCCGAACGAGACAAAATTGCTTGAGGAATGCAAATTTAAAATTAGTAAGGAATACTTTCCTGTAAATACTCGCAAGCCTAAAATGAGGCGTTCAGTAGCTCAAAAATTCATTAAGCATTTTAAAACCTTGGGCGTAGAGCCAAGCTTAATTGCAGATGTAATGCTTTATAATATTGAAATTGCTCAAGCATATTCATCAGAAAAGCTTGTAAAGCAAGATTCGTTTTTTGTGAGCATGTTAAAATCATTTCAAGAGGCTGTTTCTTATATTTATGATAATGGTCTGTTTAAAACCATGCAACCAAGAATAGATAAAATTGTTGATGAAGCTGTAGATCAAAATTGGTTTAATTGGAAGGGCTTTGATGCTGTTTTGCAAGCGCATGGTATTCAATCTTAATTTTTCATATTTAGATACTTTTTAATTTAGCGAGTGCTAAAAAAATTTGTAACTTGAAATACTTACATTTTATACTATGAAACAAAAAGTTGCTTTGGTATTATCTGGTGGAGGTGCAAGAGGTATTGCACATATTGGTGTTATTGAGGAAATCGAGAAATGTGGTTTTGAAATAAGCTCTATTGCAGGAACTTCAATGGGAGCAGTTGTTGGAGGAATTTATGCAATGGGAAAACTGCCAGAGTTTAAAAACTGGTTATTCACCCTTGATAAAATAAAAGTTTTCCAATTGCTTGATTTTAGTATTAGTTCGCAAGGCTTGCTCAAAGGCGATAAGGTATTAAAAAACATACAAGAGTTTATTAAAGATAAAAATATTGAAGATTTAAGAATACCATTTGCTGCATTGGCAAGTGATATAATAAATAATAAGGAAGTTGTTTTTACTCAAGGTAGTATTTTTAAAGCTATTAGAGCTTCTATTGCAATCCCATCAATAGTAATTCCTGTAAAAACAGAAGATGGCTTATTGGTCGATGGAGGCGTTATAAACAATATTCCATTAAATATAGTTAAACGAACCCAGGGAGATATTTTAATGGCTGTGGATGTGAATGCAAATGTAGAACTTATTAAACTCCCAAATTCAAAAAAAGCCCTACTTGAAAAGAAAAAAATATATAATAATAAACAAAAGGATTTCCAAAATCAATTGCATAAAATCAATGGGCATATCGATCGAATGGGTTTTTTGAGTATAATTGATAGTGCATTCGGTTTAATGAGATATCAATTGGTAAAAATGTATTTAGAAAAGTACCCTCCTGATTTATTAATAAGCATAGCTCATGATACTTGTGGAACATTTGATTTTTATAAAGCAGAAGAGTTAGTTGAAATAGGAAAACTGTCTGCAAAAAAAATTCTTGTTAATTTTAAGAACCCATCTTCATGCAAGTAAGCTGTGTGATATGCAGAAAGTTGACAATGAAAAACAAGTATTTATTAGATGAAGAGAAAAAACTATGGAAGAAACAATAATATCCGATTTAAAGAACATTAAAAGTGTTTATTTAGATAATAACGCAAGCACCCCAATATTACCCGAAGTAAAAGAGCTAATGAACATTTATATAGACAAATTTGCCAATCCATCTGGTATTTATAAGGCAGCAAAAGAGAATAAGATGGCCGTAGAATCAGCAAGAGCAAATGTTGCTCGTTTGTTGAATGCAAGTTCTCAAAATATTGTGTTTACAAGTTGTGGGTCGGAATCTAACAACCATGCCATACGTGGAGTGGTTAATGGATTAAAAGAAAAAGGCAAACACTTAATTACTTCCGAAATTGAGCATCCATCGGTATTGAAAACTTTCCAGCATATGGAAACTCTAGGTTTTGAAGTTAGCTACCTTAAATGCAATTCCGATGGAATTGTTAAACCAGATTCCTTGCAAAAGGCTATTCGTAAAGACACCATATTAGTTTCTATTATGCTTGCAAATAATGAAACAGGAGCCATTCAGCCCATAAAAGAATTATGTGAAATTTCTCACAATTTTGGGGCTCTTTTTCATAGCGATGCCGTTCAGGCAATTGGAAAAATTCCAGTTGATGTAAAACAATTAGGAGTTGATATGCTTTCTTTATCTGGTCATAAACTATATGCTCCCAAAGGCATAGGTGTACTTTATGTAAAAGAAGGAATTGAATTAGAGTCATTAATTATTGGTGGAGGACAGGAAAATGGAATGCGCGCCGGAACTGAAAATGTGATTCATATTATGGCCATGGGAAAAGCTGCCGAATTGGCCGAAAACCACATAAAAAACAGTCAAAATATTAAATATTTAAAAGAGAAATTTGAAAAAAGAATACTTGAAATAATTCCTAAATCAAGAATTAATTCAGCTAATATTGAGCGGCTTCCGAATACAATTAATCTTACATTACCAAATTTGCAGGGAGAGTTATTTGTTTTAGCCATGGATAAAAAAGGGGTAAGTTTTTCGTCGGCATCGGCTTGTAAAGCAGGCTCAAAAAAGCCTTCGTATGTTTTAACTGCTATGGGTTTGAGTGATGAAGACGCACATTGCACCATTAGAATTTCATTGGGCATTCAAACGAAAGAATCAGAAATTAGTTATGCATTAGAACAAATGAGAGGAGTTGTAACTAATTTCAATAGTATGGTTTAGCTTTTAATTAAAGTTTATAGAGATCAGTAGATAAGTTCATATGTACAGACGCAGCAATTATACGGGCTTATTATATGTGCAAATGCTGTCAGGAGCTACG
>JAEINW010000231.1 GCA_016342715.1 Salinivirgaceae bacterium
AAAACCTTACAATAACTCAGTCGATTGAGCAGAATAGCGATAGCTAATCGCTCAATTTGGGTATCATTAATATTTCTAGCAACGATTTTTTACCTGTTCAATACCGGAGGCCTTGCCTCCGGCTGAAATAAATATGCCTTACAGGCAATTAATTGTCTGAATGTATTAATCGACTTTTTAAAACCACCATTTCTAATTTGCCAATTTAGGTTGACATAGGGATAAACATATAAAATAATTAGCTAGGAGTTTTTAACTCGGGATATAAATTTTGATAGACATAAATAGGTGCAAGTAGAAATGTTAAATTGAAAAGAAAAATATCATGCGCCGCAAAAATATTTTTTTGAGTTAAAAGTGTGAGTCCAGTATAAAAAGCATTCGAATTAATATTTTCAACATTTATCACCCTAGTCTTAAAGCCTGTCTGGCCGGCAGGCTGGGGAAAACGTTAAAAATCAGACTCCCCTGCCTGACCGGTAGGCAGGCTTTAGGGTTGGGGTAATGCTGATTTTTAACTTTTCCCGATTTAGCACCTTTTTATATTGGACACAAGTATTTTTTTCTGAATAATTTGCTTACTAACCCCCATAATTCATAAGAAAAGAGATTCTGTTTGCGTAAAGTGTTGGTTTTATTGTGTTTATTGCACGTTTTGAGATTCAAATTCATAGACCACTTTTGGGTCTATTGTATAAATTAAGGTTCTAAAACCAACACGTTGACAATCAAGCACAAACAGCTTCTCAACCAAGCGAAGCGGTCTCACGAACAGAGGGAGTAATAATTAAGTCCCGAACCTTTAGCTCATGCGAAGCATAATTTTTCAGGCTAAAAACATTGAATTACCTGTCTTTTATATAAAATAGTTAGATTTGCTTGATTTTTTTATTTTTTCAAATAACAGTTTAGAAATGAAAAACAAACTATTTGTTTTCCTGCGAATATGGATTTTATGGCTATTGTTCTTTAGTGTAAGTCGCTTGTATTTTATTGTTTACAATATTACCACACTAAAAACCTTATCATTTTCTGAAATACTATTGACTTTTGTTCACGGTTTTCAGCTCGATTTGTCCATGTCTGGATACATCTTATTTTTTATAGCTATTTTATTTGCATTGTTATTTTTTTTAAATGGAAAAGGGCTTGCAAAAATACTTAAACCTTTTCAGATTATACTTTTAACTCTTTTCATTATAGTATTTGTTGCCGATGCTGAACTCTACCGTAATTGGGGTTTTCGAATGGATAACACCATTTTACTGTATATAAAAACACCTAAAGAAGCCATGGCTTCAACACCCATATGGATGACTTTAATACTTGTTATTATCTCAGTTTTCTTCTTTTGGTTTTTTACAAGAATATTTAAGCGATGGGTTTTTAAACCTTTAATAAAGATAAAGAGTCGGAATTGGTATGTTTTACCTGTGTTTTTGCTTATTGCAGGGTTAATGATTATTCCTATTCGTGGTGGATTGGGAATTGCACCCATAAATGTGGGAACCGTATATTTTAGCAATAATCAACTGGCAAACCATACGGCTATTAATGTTCATTGGAATTTTGGTAAATCGTTAACCATTAAAAATGCAAATGAAAAGGTTCAATTATTAAGTAAAGAAGAAACAAAAAATAAATTCTCTAAATTAATGAGAGTTGAACCCGATAGCCTAATAAAAGTTTTAAATACTGAAAAACCCAATATTATAATTGTAGTATTGGAAAGCTTTACTGCCAATATTATTGAGGTTTTGGGAGGTAGAGAAGGGGTGACTCCTAACTTTAATAAATTATCGAAAGAGGGCGTGTTATTTTCAAATTGTTATGCCAGTGGCGATAGAAGTGACAAGGGACTTGTTTCTATTTTAAGTGCTTATCCGGCGCAACCAACTACTTCGATTATTAAATTTACCGGCAAGGCTGCAAAATTGCCGCATTTAAGTAAGAAGCTTCACGAATTAAATTATAGCAGTGCATTTTATTATGGAGGTGAAATAAATTTTGCCAATTTGAATTCTTACTTTTTAAGTGGTGAATATCAGGAATTAATAACACTCGATGATTTTTCAAGATCCGATTTAAATTCAAAATGGGGAGCTCACGATCATGTGGTTTTTGATAGATTCATTAAAGGAATTGCTGCATCAAAAGAACCCTTTTTTAGGGTGATGTTTTCTTTAAGCAGTCACGAACCCTTTGAAGTTCCACACAAGAGTCAGTTTAGTGAAAACGATGAAGTAGCGAAATTCTTAAATGCAGCTCATTATACCGATAGTTGTATTGGTGATTTTGTTTCAAAAGCCAAGAAATCAGACTGGTGGGATCATTCATTAATAATATTTGTTGCCGATCATGGGGTTCGTAATCCGGGAAATTTACCAAATTTTGTTCCCAAAAAGTTTCATATTCCTATGCTTTGGTTGGGTGGGGCTCTAAATATAGGCGACACAGTAATTAAAAAAACTGTTTCACAGGTTGATATTCCTAAAATGTTGGGCAATCAAATTGGTTTTAACACCAAGGACTTTATTTTTAGTAAAGATGTATTTCAATCGGATAAAGATTTTGCGCTATATGCTTTTAAAAACGGCTTTGGATTTATAAGTGATAGCTCCAAATTTGTTTATGATATTAGTGGCAGTAAGGATTTGATTAATGAAAATGCTACCCTGAAAGATATTGAAAATGGAAAGGCTTATTTGCAAACTTTGTTGAATGATTATAAGGGTAAATAAATATAGTTAATCAGGAACAGACTAACCATAATTGGTATTAAAATTATTCTAAAAAAAACCGGCTAGAAGCCGGTGGTCCAAATTTGGATCACCGACTTCCAGTCGGTTTTTTAACTGCTTATAAAAAAACTCTCATTAAAGATGACTATAGGATCATTACTTTTTTATAAATTAATTGCCAAAAAAAAGTAATGACAACACCTGAATCATATCGAAGAAAACTACCCCACATCCAACCAAATGATGCCGTTTATTTTGTAACTTTTAGCTTAAAGGATTCATTACCAAAACATATGGTTGCTGAATTTAGCGAAGCATTTGGTTCAATTGTAGGTAATATGATGAATAATACACAAATTAAAGCAAAAGCATATAAGCAATATGATGAGCAGATTGAAGAATTATTACATTCTGGTAAATATGGTAATCAATGGTTTAAAAATCCAGAGGTAGCACAAGTAATTATAGATTGTTTTCAATATTTGGATGGGCGGGATTTCAAATTAGTTTGTTATTGTATTATGAGCAACCATGTTCATTTTATTGCCTATAATTTGAAAAAGTCTTTGCATAAAATAATGCATTCATTAAAATCGTATTCTGCTAATGAGTGTAATAAACTGCTAAATAGAAAAGGATCGTTTTGGCAACGAGAATATTATGATAGAATAATCAGGGACAGAAACGATTTGGCTCACAAAATAAAATATATTATTGAAAAACCAGTTAAAGCAAGTATTGTTGGCAATTGGCGCGATTATCCTTTTACCTATTGTAGACTTGATTTTATTGATTTTTAAAGTAAAATTGCATTTCGAATTATGCCTTAATTCATCGTACAATTGGAATTTTTTCTATATAAAAACCGGCTAGAAGCCGGTGGTACAATTTGTGGATCACCGTCATCTTATGTGTTATATTTAAAACTGAAAATTATTGAAATCTTCACCAAATAACTTTAGCTATTTTTCAAAATTATTATCGCTTAGCATCTTGTCACAATATTTTACCGGCTTTCATTCGAACCAAAATATTCACGATAATCTTCCTTACTATTTATATTAACCAGAATATTTGCATCAGCTACTTCTACTTTTATTTTATGGAAATCTGATAAAGCTTCTTTTAGTGTTTCTGACTTGCTAGATAAAATTGCTTGCGCTACATTTTTATCCAATAAAATAGGATGACCTCCTTTTCCTTTATAGGATGGATTTACAAAACTATTTTCAAGTAATTGC
Organism: Salinivirgaceae bacterium; assembly: GCA_016342715.1. GTDB lineage: Bacteria > Bacteroidota > Bacteroidia > Bacteroidales > SZUA-534 > JAEINW01. Next base: position 3,983 of record JAEINW010000231.1, read on the forward strand.
TGTGATAGAGTTTTTAAAAGATTTTGTGTAACAAATGGATTATCAATATTTTGAATAAAAACAGCTTGGTTTTTAAATTGCTGAATCCCTAGTTTTAAAGAATGTAGCCTGCCTTTTTCAGGAGTTTTATTCTCAATTAATATTACAAGGTGCTGTTGTTTAAAAGGCTTGTTTAATAAATAGTGATATAATTCCGAATTAACTACCAAACTAATACTTGTAATTCCAGTATTTATATAGGTTGCAGTAATTTTTTCAATAAAATTTAGTTCATTGTTAAATTTTAGCAAGGCTTTATGATAGCCCATTCTGGCCGAAAAACCCGCAGATAAAATAACAACAGCATGCTTGGTATAATTTATTGACATGTTCTGAAAATTCAATATTATAAAGGAAAAATAACTAGTTATGTGCAAAATAACAGAAATATTAGATAAAAATACGAATGTGATCTGTATTTTTTTCTATATTGTGTCCCTTTAAAAATTAATCATTATGTCAGACAAATTTACATTAATACCCATAGACAAGCTATTAAAGATATTTATAGCTGAAGATAAAACCCGTAATGAGTTTTTAGGAATCCATAAAGACTTATTTGTTAATAAGTTATCAAAGGATATTTCAACCCAAATATTCAATCAAAAAGTCGAAATTCCTTTGGGTGTAGCGGCTGGACCTCACGGTCAATTATCGCAAAATATTATTAGTGCGTGGTTATGTGGAGCCAGATATATTGAGCTTAAAACCATCCAAACATTGGACGAGATAGAGGTTGCAAAACCTTGTATCGATATGCAAGATGAAGGCTATAATTGTGAATGGTCGCAAGAATTAAAGGTTAAAGAAACCTTTGATCAATATTTAGATGCATGGATTATTCTGCACATTATAAATCATATGAATGGGAAAAATTCTTTGGAAGGAACCATTTTTAATATGAGTGTGGGCTATGATTTAGCAGGAATTTTAAAAGACAATGTGCAATGGTTTTTCGAAAAAATGAAAAACTGTGAAGCAGAAAAGAATGAAAAAATAGAAATTTTACGCAGCATTTATCCCGATATTGATAAAATTAATATTCCAAATACAATTTCCGATAACATCACGCTAAGTACCATGCACGGCTGTCCGCCCGATGAAATTGAAAAAATTGCATCGTATCTAATTGAGGAAAAAGGCTTGCACACTTACGTGAAATTGAATCCAACATTGCTAGGACCATATGAGCTTCGTGATATTTTAAATAATAAATGTAAGTTCGATACCAATGTTCCAAACGAAGCTTTTGGACACGATTTAAAATATGACGATGCATTGAAGTTAATTAAATCGTTACAGGAAAAAGCCAATCAAAAAGGCGTGCAATTCGGATTAAAACTTACCAACACACTTGAAAGTGTAAATCATAAAGAAACTTTTGGCGATGAGGTAGGTATGATGTATATGAGTGGAAAATCGTTGCATCCGCTATCAGTAAATGTGGCCAGAAAACTACAAAACGAATTTAATGGTGAATTGAACATTTCGTTTGCGGGTGGTGCCGATGCCTTTAATTTTGCTGATATTTTGGCTTGTGGCATGCATCCGGTAACGGTTTCGTCTGATATTTTAAAACCTGGTGGATATGGTCGTTTAAAGCAATATGTTGATAATTTATTATCTGAATTCGAAAAGAATAACGCTACTTCAATCAACGATTTGATTATGAAGAAGGCGGACGATCCAAAAAATCTGAAAGAAGCACGATTAGAAAATTTGAATCGTTATGCAAAAGAAGTTTTAGAAGACGAACAATACAAAAAGAAAGGTTTTAAAGAACCTAACATAAAAGGAACCCGGAAATTAGATTATTTTGATTGCATTGAAGCACCTTGTCGCGAAAATTGTGCAACCCATCAAGATATTCCTGATTATTTGCACTTTGCCTCTGAAGATAAAACTTTAGAAGCTTTTGAAACAATATTAAAAACCAATCCACTTCCAGCAATTACTGGTAATATTTGCGACCATTTATGTCAATTGCGTTGTACACGTATTAATTACGACGAGCCGGTTTTAATTCGTGAAATTAAACGCTACGTGGAAGAAAATCATGCCAATGAAGATTTGAAACCAGGAACAGCCAATGGAAAAAAAGTAGCCATTATTGGTGCTGGTCCAACGGGTTTGAGTTGTGCTTTTTACCTTCGTTTAAAAGGTTTTGAAGTAGAATTGTTTGAGTCAAAAGACAAAGCCGGAGGAATGGTTTCAAGTGCCGTGCCATCGTTCCGTTTAAGCGATGAAAAAATTGCCCGCGATGTAGATAGAATTACTGCCTTGGGTGCAAAAATATCGTACAATACTAAAGTTGATAAAGCCTTATTCGATAAATTACATAGCGATTACGACTATTTATATATTGCTACGGGTGCGCCTTTATCGGCAACCTTAAATTTACCAGGAATTGAAGCTCAAGGAGTAATTGAGCCTTTGGAGTTTTTATTTAATGCCCGATTAGGACAAAAAGATTTGATTGGTAAAAATGTAGCTATTATTGGTGGTGGAAACACAGCCATGGATGCTGCTCGTGTAGCATTTCGCTTGGTAGGTAAAGAGGGTAAGGTTACTCTTGTTTATCGCCGAAGCATAAAGGAAATGCCTGCCGATTTAGGTGAAATTAAGGCGGTAATGGAAGAAGGCGTTGAAATTCTTGAATTAACTGCTCCTGAAGAAGTGCTAGTTACTAATGGAAAAGCAACCGGACTAAAATGTTCTAAAATGGAATTGGTGGCAGAAAAAGGAGCTCGACCACGACCTCAAAAAATTGAAGGTTCAGAGTTTACTTTAGAATTCGATACTATTATTCCAGCTGTAGGTCAAGAGGTGATGCTTGATTTTATTGATGCAGAATTATTTAAACCGCATCCAAATACCTTTGAAATTCGTTTAGAGCGAGTATATACAGGTGGCGATGTAATGCGAGGAGCAGCTACAGCCATTAAAGCCATTGGCGATGGGCGAAGAGTAGCCGAACGGATTATAGCAAAAGCTGGTTTTGAAAACACTATAAATGATAAACCACAAAAATCATATGAGTTTACGGAATTAATGAAAAAACGATCGCTACGTGTAAAGGCAGTTAATGTTAAAGAAACACCATTAAGCGATCGTGTAAACTTTAACGAGGTTACTTTTACCTTAGATAAAGAAAGTGCTATTACAGAAGCCTCTCGTTGTTTACAATGTGATGAATTATGTAATATTTGTGTTACCGTTTGTCCTAATCGAGCAAATTATTACTATAAAATTGATCCGGTTAAATATCAATTGTATAAAGCCATTAAAAAAGGCGATGGCGTTGAGTTAGCGGAGGATACTATATTTCAAGTGAAACAAGCCTATCAAATAATTAATATAGGTGATTTCTGTAACGAGTGTGGAAACTGTACTACCTTTTGTCCAACCTCAAGAGCACCCTACCTTGATAAACCTAAGTTTTATTTAGATATTAAAGCTTTTAATGAAGCCGAAGAAGGTTTTATGTTGTCGAAATTGAAAAACAAAATTATTCTTATTTATAAGGAAAAAGGGGGCATACGTACCATGGAACAATACGATGGAAAATGGACCTACGAAACCGATCATGTAAAAGCTACATTTAATGTTTCAGATTTTAAACCCATTGATGTTAATTTGAAAGTTCCATGTGCACAACAAGCACATTTTCATATGGCTGCCGAAATGAGTGTATTATATAATGCAGCAGTTAATTTATACCAATAGAAAACTACACATAAATATATTAGGGAGCCAGACGTGAGTCTGGCTTTTTTGTTTGTAAGATGCTAAGCGATTATAGTTCGAAATGGGTTGAAAATAACAGTTTAGTAAAAGGCTTAACACGAATAAAGTTCTCCCTTTGGGGAGATCCCGAGAATCGGGAGAGGGGGCATGTTTAAAAAGGGTTGAAGATAACAGGTTATATTCTTGTAATAAATAAAAATCGCTAAGTATCTGTAAATAACACACTTAATTCTAAAATATTTACTTGCACATATTTTACTCATTTGTGCAGATTTATTTAGAATGAAAATGAATTACCTGTTATAATCATTGTAGATAAAGGAGTTACTGATTGACATTAAAAATATAGAAATATTTTATTGATAATTAGATAAAATAGAATTAATATTGAGTGTGAAAAAAGTTATAAAAATTGGCCAAAAATTTATAACAATACTGTCTAATAATATAAATATTAAAAATTAATTAAAATGAAAAAACTTTTTACTATTGCTTTAGCAATTTTTTTTATTAACGCATTAACAATACTTCGGTAGATTTTAATATAATCATCTGATTATCAGTAAAATAAATCAAATAAAATTAGGTTAAAACCT
>JAEINW010000232.1 GCA_016342715.1 Salinivirgaceae bacterium
ATTTATCCATTTTCAAATCTTAAAATGATTTTTAAAATCCTTGCAGATTAATCTACGAAAGTATTGGATGTCTGAATATATCCACATGCGACGCAATCTATTACATAAAAAAGCGAGTTGCGTTTTGTTGCTTTAAATCAGTGAGACTATATTTTTTTGAATTGAAAACGAATAAAAAACAAAAATTCGAACTAATCCCGAAAGAGAAGCGTATGAATACATTGACTCTTACTCCTCGCTGCTTGCAGCAAAATAAAAAAGCAAATCATCCTCCATTAATACCACATCTGCTTACCGCGAGGTTGTTTAAATTCTAGGCTATATCATTTATGATTGACCTTTTTAAAAATTTTAGCTTGCTCCACAACTTTTCAACATGATCCATTAATGTTTTGAATAAATCAAATGTAGTGCCAGCATACTTTTTATCGTAAGCAAATTCTATATATCTGAAAGTAGTATACTGAAATACTGTCGTGCTTACTGAAAATTTTATAACATTTTCTTAATTACAAAACCCTTTATCTTTATCTGGTAATAACACCAAAAACAATATTTCTGTTATGATATTTAGACTTGCTTTTATTTGTTAAAAATTGATTAAACCAATTCAAAATCGAGTTGTTTTTTTGCCAAATTTGCTGAAACTACACGAATTTCCACATCGTCACCCATGGTATATCTGTTTTTGGTTCGTTGCCCAATTAACGCAAATTCTGCTTGATCGAATTCATAAAAATCGTCAGTGATGGTGCGTACAGGAACCATTCCTTCGCACTTGCTATCAATGAGTTCGACATATATGCCCCATTGAGTAACCCCTGATATAACTCCCTTAAATTCTTTACCCACATTCTCTTTCATAAACTCAACCTGCTTATACTTTATCGATTGCCTTTCAGCATTCGATGACAGTTGTTCCATTTCTGATGAATGCTTACACATAACTTCATAATTCTCTTGACTAAACGATTTTCCACCAGCTAAATAATGATCCAACATCCGGTGAACCATCATATCAGGATACCTTCGGATGGGAGAAGTAAAGTGCGAATAAAAATCGAATGATAAGCCGTAATGACCTAAGTTAACCGTAGAGTATTCTGCTTTTGCCATGGTTCGTATGGCCAGTGTTTCAACCACGGTTTGTTCGTTTTTACCATGAACATCAACCAACAATTGATTTATTGAGGATGCAATTGCTTTGGCCGATTTGGTTTGAATGGTGTAGCCAAAACGTTTAATAAAATAAGCAAAAGCACCTAATTTTTCTTTGTTGGGTTCATCGTGTACCCGATATACAAAAGTTTTTACCGTCTTTTTTCCGTCAGCCTTACCAATAAATTCGGCAACTTTTCTGTTGGCTAACAACATAAACTCTTCAATAAGCTGATTACTCGCTTTATTTTCTTTTAAATAAACCCCGATGGGTTCTGCCTTTTCGTTTAATTCAAATTTAACCTCACTCCTTTCAAAAGCAATGGATCCATCACTAAACCTTTGTTTACGCAATTTTACTGCTAATTCCTGCAAGCTTAGTATTTCTTCTTTTAATTCTCCCTCACCCGTTTCAATAACTTCTTGAGCTTCTTCGTATGAGAATCTTCTATCGGAATTAATTATAGTTTTTCCAAACCATTGATTACGAATATGTGCTTTTTCGTCTAATTCAAAAACCGCAGAAAAACAAAGTTTTTCCTCGTTTGGACGCAGCGAACAAATTAAATTTGAAAGTCGTTCTGGCAACATGGGAACCACTCTATCCACCAAATAAACTGAAGTTGCCCGTTCGTAGGCTTCCTTTTCTAAAATGGTGTTCGGACGCACATAATGGGTAACATCAGCAATGTGAATCCCAACTTCAATATGTCCATTATCCAAAACTTTGTACGACAAGGCATCATCAAAGTCTTTGGCATCGAATGGGTCGATGGTAAAAGTACTAACATTGCGAAAATCTCTTCGCTTATTTATTTCTTCTTTTGTTATTTCTTCAGGAATCTTTTCGGCAGCTTCTAACACTCGTTTTGGAAATTCGTAAGGCAAACCAAATTCTGCTAAAATAGCATGCATTTCAACATCATTTTCGCCAGGCATACCTAGCACCTCAATTATTTCACCAATAGGGTTTTTATGCGTGTCGGGCCACTCCACTATTTTTGCAATAGCTTTCATTCCACTTTTGGCATCTTTTAAACGCTCCAGCGGAATAAAAATATCATAGGGCATAGAATTCCTTTCGGGAACAAGAAATGCAAAATGATTGGAAACTTCAATAATTCCCACGAAGGTGTCTTTTTTGCGTTTGATAATTTCAACAACCTCGCCCTCTACATGATTTCTCATTTTTTGTGCGAACACATAAACTTTTACTAAATCGTCGTGCAAAGCATGATGCAAATTTTTAGCCGCTATAAAAACATCTTTGTCGGTATCATCAGAAACTATATAAGCCGATCCTTTGGCTGTTAAGTCAACCTTGCCTGTTATGTAGGCTCCTTGTGTTTTTAATTTAAATTTTCCGCGATAAATCTCAACCAGCTCGCCTTTTTTAGCCATTTCAACCAAACAACTGTTTATAAGTCGGCTTGTATTGTTGTCTTTTACATGAAGCAATTTACCCAATTGTTTATAGTTTAAACTGCGGGTAGAGTCTTCGTTAAAAACAGAATGAATTTTATTCATTATATCTGCCCGATTAAAAGTCGCATTATCGCCCTTTTTATTCGATGCAGTTCTTTTTTTATTTTTTGACATGAATTATTAAATATTCATTAAAACTATGGTAAGGAAAGTTACCAAATAACCCAATATAAACCCAGAATATATTTGTAAATGATTGTGTTCTTTTAAATATAAACGTGAGGTTCCTATCAGTCCTGCTGATAAAATAACCAGCATCATTAAATTACTAAAATGGGTTTGAAATAAAAATCCCATAGATGACAGTAAGCCTAAAATTCCACCAATGCCAATCATATGAGTGCTAATTTTCCATTTTAAATGAATGATAGAAGCCAGAGAAATTGAAAGGATGGTAGCTAACAAAAAATGTTGCAAATAAACTGGAGCTGAATATTTATGTAAAATGTAATAACCAAAATAATAGAATAAAATGGTTAAAAACATTGGTAATAATCGCTCTTTGCGTTCTGTTACTGTAATTTTTGTTATTAGTTTTTGATAATAAAGAACGGGTAAAACAGCCAGTGGAAAAAATAAAGTTGTAATAGCAACAATCAACAATATGGCCTTTTTTCCTTCAAAAGGTAACATTGCCAGGTGGCTTAACGATAAAATTATGAAAATGCCTACTAAAGGCATAAACACCGGGTGAAATACAAAGGAAACTGCTGTAAATATTTTTTTTGTCATGAATTAAAAATTATGCCAGCAAGATAAAAAGAATTGCCAAGTTTTTTTTGACCTTAAATATTAAATTTAAATAAAGTTATTGTTACAATTCTTTACGTAAACGTGCAACTGGAATATCTAACTGCTCCCTATATTTAGCAACCGTTCTTCTTGCAATTTTATAACCTTTCTGCTGCAATAGCGCAGTTAATTTCTCATCAGTTAATGGTTTTTTCTTAGCTTCTCCAGCAATAGCTTCTTCCAAAATACTTTTTACTTCACGAGCCGATACTTCCTCTCCATCGGTAGTTTGCATGGCTTCAGAAAAAAATGATTTTAATGATAAAATCCCGAAATCAGTTTGAATGTATTTGCTATTTGCAACCCTCGATATGGTTGAAATATCTAAACCAGTAACATCAGCAATGTCTTTCAAAATCATAGGACGTAACTTCTTCTCATCGCCATCCATAAAATACTCTGTTTGATATTCCAGAATTGCCTCCATTGTTAAAAGCAGCGTATTTTGACGTTGACGTATGGCATCAATAAACCATCTTGCCGAATCCAATTTTTGCTTAACAAAGGTTATGGTTTCTTTATCTTGTCGGTTGCGCTTTTCTTTTTTCCTAGCCACCGCTTCAAGCATTTCAGAATAAGTTTTACTTACTTTTAAATCGGGAACATTGCGCTCATTTAGCAATATCTCAAAGTCACCTTCGTGATTTTCAAGAATAAAATCGGGTGAAATTGGACGACTTGATTGGTCTCTTGGATCGGAATAGGAACCTCCCGGTTTTGGATTCAATTTTAATATTTCGTCCAAAGCATCCTTGAGTTGATCCTCCGTAATATCTAGTCGATTAATTATTTTATCGTAATGCTTTTTTGTGAACTCATTAAAAAAGTTTTCAAGAATTTGCTGCGCAAGAACAATGTGTTCGTTCTTATGATTTCGCTTTTTTATTTGAATGAGCAAACATTGTTGTAAATTAAGCGCCCCAACTCCCGGAGGATCGAATTCTTGAATGACATCCAATATTTTTTTAAGCGCTTCTTCTGTGGTTTCAATGTTTAAAGAAAATGCCAAATCATCGACTATCGATTCCAAATCGCGACGTAAATACCCATCATCATCAATGTTACCTATGATATATTCAGCTAATTTCCGCTCAAAATCAGACAATACCTGCAAGCCTAATTGCGTTTTTAAATTTTCATGGAACGAGGAGCCCATAGAAAAAGGTATTTCTTTGTGCTCATCATCTTTGGAGTAATTACTGGTTCGTAATTTATACGATGGCATATCATCTTCGTCAGCTAAATATTCTTCTATTGAAAATTCATCCTGTTCCTTTTCATCAGGTCCACCGTCGTCCTCTTTATCAAAATCTACTTCGGCTCCTTCTTCCAAAGCAGGATTTTCTTCAATTTCCTTTTTTATGCGCTGATGCAATTGTATGGTTGGAATCTCCAACAGTTTAATTAATTGTATTTGCTGTGGAGATAATTTCTGTAATAATTTTTGTTGTAATCTCTGTTTAAGCATCTAAGTTGTTTAATTTCAATGGTATAATAAGTTGTTGATTTATCTAATCAACATCCATGCCAAAATTAAATATTTTTTTTGACCTCTAATACTCTTTCAAACGAAAAGAGACATGAATATGTTTCATGTCTCTTTAAATAAATGCCTTATGTTATATAATGTTTTTTAAAATTCTGCTGTTTTTGGTGCACGAGGGAAAGGAATTACGTCACGTATATTGCCCATACCTGTCACAAAAAGCATTAAGCGTTCAAATCCTAATCCGTAACCACTATGTGGAACGGTTCCAAATTTACGAGTCTCAAGAAACCACCACATGTCTTTTTCAGCGATTCCCATTTCATCAATTCTGGCTTTAAGTTTTTCGTAACTTTCTTCACGTTGCGATCCTCCAATAATTTCGCCAATACCCGGGAAAAGTACATCCATAGCACGAACAGTTTTTCCATCATCGTTTTGCTTCATATAAAAAGCTTTAATATCACGAGGATAATCAATAAGTATCACGGGTTTTTTATAATGTTTCTCAACCAAATAACGCTCATGTTCCGATTGTAAATCAATGCCCCACTCCACGGGATATTGGAATTTTCCTTTTTTAGCTGGTTTTGAATTCCTCAACACCTCAACCGCCTCGGTATATGTTAATCGTATAAATTCATTGTCTAAAATAAACTGCAATTTCTCAATTAATGGCATATCAGAACGTTCTGCCTCAGGCTTTACCTTCTCTTCTTCCAACAATCGGTTTTCTAAAAATTTAAGATCATCCAAGCAGTTATCCAATGCATATTTAACCAAATACTTAAGCATTTCTTCGGCCAAATCCATGTTGTCATGAATATCGTAGAAAGCCATTTCTGGTTCAATCATCCAGAATTCTGCCAAATGACGTGTAGTATTTGAATTTTCAGCTCTAAAAGTTGGACCAAAAGTATAAATTTCACCCAAAGCCAAAGCCGCCAATTCACCCTCTAACTGGCCAGAAACCGTAAGATTGGTTTCTTTACCAAAGAAATCTTGTTTATAGTCAATTTTTCCATCTTCGGTTAAGGGAGGATTTTTCATATCCAGAGTTGTCACCTGAAACATTTCGCCAGCTCCCTCGGCATCGGAACCGGTTACAATGGGAGAATGAATATTTACAAAGCCTTTATTATTAAAAAACTCATGAATGGCAAAGGCCATGGCATGACGAATGCGAAATACCGCACTAAATGTGCTTGTACGAAAACGTAAATGGGCTTTCTCTCTTAAAAACTCTAAGCTGTGTTTTTTTGGTTGCAAGGGATATTCGTCGGGGTTTGCTTCACCTATCACCTCAATTTCAGTGGCAATAATTTCTACATTTTGTCCCGATCCTTGCGATTGTGTTAATTCACCAACTACTGAAAGCGAAGCTCCGGTATGTATTCTGTCTAAAATTGAGTCTTCAGTTTTTTCTCTATCGGCAACTACTTGTATATTATGGATAGTAGAACCATCATTCATTGCAATAAAAGCAACATTTTTACTTCCACGCTTGGTTCTTACCCAACCTTTAACACAAACCTGATGGCCAAAACTTTCTAATTTTAGTACATCAATAATTTTTGTCCTTCTTAATTGTTCCATAATTATATTATAAATAATCGATAAAAATAATATTTTGTTTCAAAAAAACAGAACCCTACGAGATATTCAAACCCTTGTAGGATTTTTATTTAAATAATATGATGATTACTGCATTTCCCACTCAAAACCATCTTTGGTATCTTTTATTAAAACACCCATTGCAGTTAGTTCGTTTCTAATTTTATCGGCAGTTGCCCAATCCTTATTTTGCTTGGCTTCAATTCGCATATTTAGCATCATATCAATTAAATTGCCCGAAATATCGCTTGAGTTTCCTGAAGCCTCGGCCTCAATCTTAAACCCAAGAATATCAATAACAAAATCGTTAAATAATGATTTTAATTCAGTTATAGTAGCTTCATTGGCCTTTTCATTTCCGGCCGCAATAGAATTCACCATTTTTACAGCTTCAAATAAATTTGCAATTAAAATTGGGCTGTTAAAATCGTCATTTAAAGCAGCATAACATTTCTTTCGAACAGCTTCAACATCAACAGTTGATTCATTTCCTGCTTTCAATTTATCAAGAGTTTCAATTCCTTTTAATAATCGATCGAAACCTTTTTCGGCAGCTTGCAAGGCTTCATTTGAAAAATCAACGGTACCGCGATAATGCGCTTGAAGAATAAAAAAACGAATGGTCATTGGACTGTAGGCCTGCTCCAATGTTTCATGACTCCCGGTGAAAAATTCCTCAAGAGTAATGAAGTTACCCAACGATTTCCCCATTTTTTGACCGTTAATGGTTATCATATTATTGTGCATCCAATATTGCACCGATTCATGACCAAGTGCCGCTGTTGATTGCGCAATCTCAGCTTCGTGATGAGGAAAAATCAAATCCATTCCACCTCCATGAATGTCAAATTTTTCACCCAAATATTTAGTGCTCATAGCAGAACATTCCATATGCCATCCCGGAAAACCTTCGCCCCACTCCGAAGGCCAATGCATAAGATGCTCAGGAGCTGCATTTTTCCATAAAGCAAAATCATAACTATTCCGTTTCTCCGATTGCCCATCGAGAATTCTTGTGTTTTCCAACAAGTCTTCCACCTTTCTTCCCGAAAGTTTACCGTATGGATAATCTTCGTTATATTTTAATACATCAAAATATATAGAGCCCTTTGATTCGTAGGCATAGCCTTTTTTCAAAATCGTACGAATCATTTCTTGCTGTTCCATAATATGACCTGTTGCACGAGGCTCAATACTTGGAGATTTTACGTTTAAAGCACGCATGTTGTCGTGGTAACTTTCAGTAAACTGATGCACGACTTCCATAGGTTCCAATTGCTCCAATCTTGCTTTTTTCAATATTTTATCTTCGCCTTCGCCAGCAATTTCGTCAGACAAATGACCCACATCGGTTATATTGCGAACGTAGCGTACTTTATATCCTAAATGCGTAAAGTATCTTGAAACTAAATCGAAAGTAATGGCAGGACGTGCATGCCCCAAATGAGCATCACCATAAACGGTTGGTCCGCAAACATACAAACCCAAATGATTTGGATTCAATGGTTTAAACTCTTCTTTTTTCCGCGTAAGTGTGTTGTAAATTAAAATTTTATCGTGCATAAGTGCCATGTAAATATTTGAACTTGCAAAGCTAAAAATTATTCTTGGTTTATGAATTATGAATTGTGTGGAAGTTTATTCAGGAAGTTAAATTATTATGGTTATCCCTATGTCAACCTAAATTGATAAATTAGAAATAGTGCTTTTAAAAAGTCGGTTAATGCATTCAGACAATTAATTGCCTGTAAGGCATATTTATTTCAGCCGGAGGCAAGGCCTCCGGTATTGAACAGGTAAAAA
>JAEINW010000233.1 GCA_016342715.1 Salinivirgaceae bacterium
CTTTGAATCTATGCGCCTTGCAGTAAATCTTGCTTCAGCTTAAATATAGCAGAAAAATATCCTCCTGAGTAAATACGTTTTATCTGTGTTTAAGATAAACTCAATATTTTCTTTATGCTCCATTAAAAGGTGCGATTTATATGAGTTGAAAATCTCTTTGGTCAATAAAAATACATCGGTTTGAACTTTTGATATGGCAAAATTACCCGATTCAATTTTTGCAATATCAATAATATCGTCTATTAAATTAATTAAAGCATTGCTATTGTTTTCAACAAATTTGCTGTATTCTAAATTTTCTTCTTTTGTTAATTCGCCTTCGGAAATAAGGTTTGAGAATCCAACAATTGCATTTAGTGGAGTTCTAATCTCATGAGACATATTGGCCAGAAAAGCAGATTTTAATTGATCTGATTTTTCTGCTTTTTCTTTGGCTACAACTAAATCTGCTGTTCGTTTTTCTACTAAGTCTTCAAGATGATTTCTATGTTTTTCCAACTCTTCGTTTTGGGTTCTAATTTCTTCGTTTTGGTCAAATATGGTTCTATTCTTCCTTTGTAGTTTTATACGTAATAAAAATAAAGTGATAATTATTAGTAAAGAAATTGCAATTATTCCATACGAAAAATATTGCTTTATTTGCATGCGTTGCATGTTCAACGAATTTAATTTATTGTCACTCTCCAGTTTTTCAATTTGCAATTGTTTGTTTTCCGATTGGTATTTCGCTTCAATAGCTTCTAGTTCTCCTATTTTTTCAATATTTATTAGGCTGTCTTTACTCTTAAGAAGCAGTTTGTGGTAATACAACGATTTGTTGTAATTTGCTAAACCTTCATAAGCTAAAGATATTTGCTCATAATTTTCAGTTTTTAATTGCAGAACTTCTAATTTATTAGCTATTTCTAACGATTTTAATGCCTTTTGCAGGGCAAGTTTATATTCACCCGACTTGTTATATGTATTTGCCATCAAAGTCAACGAGCTAGCCATCCCAATTCTATCGCCTAATTTTTTTTCAATTTCATAGGACATTGCAAGGTAATCAAGTGCCAAATCAATCTTTTCCAATTTAAGATTTGCAATTCCAATACTTTTATAACATTCTCCCATTCCAAAGATGTCTTCAAAACTTTGATAAATTTCTATTGCTTTTTTAAAGTAACTAATAGCAACTGTGTAGTTGTTCTTTCCAATATATGTGGCACCAATATTAACGTAACAGCCACTGATACCAAGGGAATCATTATATTCTTTGCGAATTTGTTGTGATTTATTAAAATATTTTAAAGCAATATTGAAATTTTTCTGTATAAGATGCAAGTTCCCAATATTATTATAAGTTTTACCCATTCCTTGTCGGTCGCCAATTTGTTCGCGAAATTCTAAGGATAGTTGATAGTATTTTAATGACTCTGTATAATTGCCTTTATTTCGATATAAAGCACCTAAATTATTGTATATTTTAGCTTTTCCCAGAATATTGTTTGTTTTAATATATTCATTCAATGCCTCTTGATAAAAATTTTCTGCTTTATCAAAATCATCTTTCCCATAAAAAATATTACCTAATAACTTACAGCTCTCTGCTAGTCTTTTGCTGTCATTTATTTTTTTTGAAAGGGCTTCTGACTTTTTTACAAAAACTAATGCTGAATCTGGATATGATCGGATTAAGTTTGTTGATAATTCATTTAGTAAATCAATGGTGCTTGTATCGGAATTAGATTTGTTAAGTTCAATTAAAAGACTATCTCTAACAACTTTTTGAGCAGTTGTTGCCTGACCTGAAATTATCAAAATAAAAAATAGTATAAAAATTACTCTAAGATTCATTAGCATATATTTAGTAATTTTTTCAATATTAGTTCATAAAGTATAGAAAAAAAAGTACTTACGCAAATTATGTTTAAAATCTCAATGCGTTTTATTATATTTTTGTAAAATAATTTTTTTCAACATTTTATTAGCACAAACTTAATTCGTTTTTTTTTGTTTACTTACTTTATAAATATGCACATTTATTAACCAAAACAACTAAAAAAATTATGACAATTAGTGAAAGTGGCGAACGTTTACGTCAAATGATAAATAAAGCAATTGAAGATCATATTATTACTCCTGATGAATACGATCAGATAATTAACGTCGCTTCAGAAGATGGTCACATTGATCCGCAGGAGAAAGCTTTACTTGCAGAGTTGCAAGATATGATTGAAAGTAAAATGGTAAAATTCGGTAAAAAAGATTAAATACAATGAGTAATGAATAATTATTAATTGCTCATTACTCATTGTTAATTACTGCTTTAATCAATGGGCAACTCCATTTTATTATAAATCCTTCCTACTGGATAACGTTTAAAAGTAACCTCAAAATAGGGTGAGTTTTGGTAGATAAACAACATTTGTTTGTACGCACTTTTTGCCATACTTGCATCCTTAGCAATGGCTTCCATTAATTTATCTTTTAATCCTGGAATGGTATCTAACATAGCAACAGCTTTTTCTTCAAAAACAAAAGGAGAAAAATACTCACGGCTTTGCAATATTTCATCGAACAAATTCCAGGCAAAAAATGATTCATCGGCTTCTGGTTCTAAGGCATACATAATATAATATTTTTCTTTGCCTTTAACAGGAACCACATAATCACCTTTATAAAAATTAACTTTCATTGTTTTTGTTGAAGTTGAAATGTCGTAATGCCTATAATGTCCATTGTAAGGCGTTTCAAAGGTTTTATAATTATCGATATAATACATGTCAACTTCTAAAGAAATATCTTCTTTTAGTTTATCCATTTTAACATCATTTCTTTTTAGCCGGCTAATAACTTCTTTCCAAGCCTGCGGAATAATGAAATATTCAGGTGCTTTTTTTGTTAAAGTAGAATTAAAGTGATTAAAGTATTTTACATCCTTTGTGAAAAGTTTATTTCTATCATAATATAGCAAAGGCTCACCAGTTAATTTACTTGGCGGATAAGTTGCTTCATACCCTTGAAAATTTATCATCTCGTATTTTGACGAATCAATTTTCCATTTCAGCACAAAATCATTTTGTTCTTTTAGTTCGTTCGTTGCAGCTTCCCTAATTTCTTTAATTTTATCGGCATTATCATGTGTGTATTCCAATAGACAGTGCATAAAGTCAATGCAAGAATTAACCCGATCTTCAAAGGGTTTGAAAATATGATTTTCAGTCATAAACGAAAATACATTAAACAACGAGGTATATCCGGTAGACATCATAGGAGGTTCAAAGGTTTGTTGAAATCCGTCATCGGGTGGTGTGCGCCAAACATGCACATATGGAACCATTTTAAATGAGCTCTTTTCCTCCATTTTTTTAAACAGAGCCGGACGCATTTCTTTGTCAAGATAAGCACTCATGCTTGGTGGTAAATCTTGGTGTGCAGTAGTTATAAGTGAAATTGTATATTGATGATCCGATCCATCGGTGGTATGAGTCTCCAAAAAAACATCGGGTTTCCACTTGTGAAAAATTTCTGTAAATGTTTGGGCATTTTCAGTTTCACAAATCATATAATCTCTATTCAAATCTCTATTTCGTGCATTCCCACGAAAACCGCATTCTTCGGGTCCATTTTGGTTGGCGCGATTAAATGCACTTCTATTTAGCATTCCTCCAATATTATAGGCAGGAATAATGCAAACCACCGTGTTTTTTAGTATTTTTCCAATTTCGTTATCCTTTGACAATAATTGAGCGGCCAATTGCAAGCTGGCTTCCATTCCAGCGGGTTCGCCCGGATGAATGCCGTTGTTTATCAGCACAATTCTCATATTATCTTTTCGCAAAACTTTAGGATCAAATTCCCTGTAATCAGATATTACAAATAAGTGTAATGGTTTTCCGATATCGGTTTTGCCGTATTCAAATAATTGCGCTTTAGGCGATGCATCAGCTATTTTTTTATATTCGCTAATTAATTCACTGTAGCTTAATGTTTTATTTTGTTCGTAAACTTTTGGAGGGCTTATTTGGGCTATGCTATTTACGCAAAACAAAAGCACTATTGAAAGGATTGAATACCGCATCATGTCATTTTTATTTAGATTTGCGTAAATTTAAACAAATTTGAATTCTAATAGTATTTCTAATCAACAATAATATTTTATGAAGCGCTTATATTTCCTAATACTTTCAGCATTATTTTTAAGTGAAATTGGTTTGGCACAAAATACAGAGTTGCCAACATTTATTACCGATAGTTTGGATAAATACATTGAACAATCGTTAAAAGATTGGAATGTGCCAGCCACTGCTGTTGGAATTGTTAAAGACGGTAAAATAATTTATCAAAAAGCTTTTGGAGTAAAAGACATTCAATCGAATGAAACGGTTGATGAAAACACTTTGTTTATGATTGGCTCTAATACGAAAGCTTTTACTGGAACCTCGCTGGCAATGCTGGAGTATCAAGGCAAATGTTCATTAAATGATAAAGTAATAAAATGGCTCCCTCAATTTAAGCTAAAAGATTCTGCTTGGACAAAACAAGCCAATTTAGTTGATTTACTATCACATCGCATGGGTTTTGAAACTTTTCAGGGCGATTTATTAAGCTTTGATTCCGATTTATCGGAAGATGAGTACATTGAAAAAAATGGCAAAATAACACCTTTGTACGATTTTAGAACCAAATGGGGTTATTCAAATGCTGGATTTATGATGGCTGGGAAATGTATAGAGTCAATTTCAGGAAGTTCTTGGGAAGATTATTTCAGAACCAATATTTTAAAACCTCTAAAAATGGATCATACAGTGATTACTGTAAGTGAAATTAGGGAAGCACAAAACGCTACTATAGCTCATTCAATTGTTGATAATAAACTTGCAATTATTGATTATGGTGGATTAGATTTAGTTGGACCCGCAGCCAGCATAAGCTCATCCATTAGCGATATGAATAAATGGACTCTGGCCTTATTAAATCCAGAGAACGGAGTTGTTCCAAATCAGGCCATTCAAAGAACCAGAAAGCCCGAAAGCATTAAGGGCTTTGGCCGACATGCTTACAATAAATCGAACTACAATTTATATGGTTTGGGTTGGGAATTAAGCGATTACGAAAGTAAAAAGCTTGTATCTCACACAGGTGGTGTTCATGGCTACTTAACTTCTGTGACTTTAATTCCTGAAGAAAACCTAGCTGTTGTAGTATTAACAAATACCGATCAGAACTGGTTATTCGTTGCCCTTAAATGGGAAATTGTTGATGCCTTTTTAAAATTACCATATAGAAACTACAGTGAGACCTGGAGTAAAGCATTTAAACAGAATAGTGCTCGCGACAGTGCAATTCTCGCGGTGCTAAAAGATTCAGTAAAACTGGAATTAAAACCTGAAATATCTTTGGCGCAATTTGCCGGAAAATTTAAAAACGAGGTTTATGGTTATGCCGAATTAGTGGTTGAAAATGATCATTTAAAACTAAGCCTGGAACACCATCCCGACGGAAAAGGACGATTAGATTATATTGGAAATCATCGTTTTTTATGTTTATATACCGATCCCACCTTTGGAACCAAGGTGTTCCCGTTTAGTTACGATGAAAATAAGGTAAAATCATTTACACTGAGCGTTAATGATTTTTGGGAGTTTACTAGCTACGAATTTCATAAGGTTAGCCAGTAATTACAATTAATTTAATAACATATGTGCATCCAAATTTATATATTTGGAATCCTTAAACAAACGCTTAAAATCATGAGAGATATTTTTTTAATTCTTACATTATCAATTTTTGCAATAATTGCTAATTCTTGTCAAACCCTTGAACAAAAAGCGCAAAAAATTCATAACAAAGTATTAACCCTCGATTCGCATTGCGATACTCCCTTAAAATTAGTAGATGGTTTTGATTTGAATACAGCTCACACAAACAAGGATAACGGTAGTAAATATGATTTCCCGAGAATGGAAAAAGGTGGATTAGATGCCTCATTTTTTGCAGTTTTTATTGGACAAGGGCCACGTGATTCCGCAGGTTGGAAAAAAGCTTACAAAAAATCGGATGAAATATTTGATGCGGTTTATAAATCGGTGGAAAAATATCCAGAAGTAGCCGAAATTGCGGTAAATCCTGAGGATGCATATAGACTTGAAAAACAGGGAAAAAGAGCCATTTATTTGGGTATTGAAAATGGATATGCTTTGGGAAGAAAATTGGAGAATGTAGATTATTTTTATAAGCGTGGAACTCGCTACATCACTTTGGTTCATACTCGAAATAATGATATTGCAGATTCATCAACAGATGCAAATGGCCCTGAATTTCAAGGACTTTCAGAATTTGGTGAGCAAGTAGTGAAACGCATGAACGAATTGGGAATTATGGTAGATGTTTCTCATGCATCCGATTCTGCTTTTTACGACGTGTTAAAAGTATCAAAAGCGCCTCTAATAGCTTCACACTCATGCGCCCGTGCCTTATGTGATAATCCTAGAAATTTAACAGATGATATGCTGAAAGCATTGGCTAAAAATGGCGGTGTAATTCAAATGTGCATTTTATCTGAATATGTGAAAGAATTACCATCCTATCCAGAACGTGATAGTGCGAGAACTGAATTTAGAGCCAGACATACCGATTGGAACAATTATAGCGATGAACAACGAAAACAAGGCATAAAAGAATGGTATCAGTTAGATGTTGATTTTCCACCAAATTTAGCAAATGTGCAAGATGTGGTTGATCATATTGATCATATAGTAAAAGTAGCTGGAATTGATCACGTAGGCATTGGAACCGACTTTGATGGCGGCGGCGGCGTTGAAGGTTGTTACGATGTTTCTGAAATGCCAAACATTACCATTGAATTGGTAAAACGTGGCTATACCGAAGAACAAATTGCTAAAATTTGGAGTGGCAATTTTATGCGGGTTTTTAGGGAGGTTGAGAACTTAGCAAAAAGCATTTAATTTTTTACCAAATCTATTCAAAAAGATTTTATTTTGGCTAAAGCCAAATAGATGGTTGAGTTTTCAATGAGGGTGTCTAAAAAGGATAGTTTAACTTTTGAAAACTTATAATATGCAAGTTAAATTTAAATGGAACGCACATGTCTGATCGGTAGGCAGTGATGACGCAGGTTTTAACTTCGTTGAGGGCTAAATTACCAAGTATTTGGGAAATATTTTGTAGCTTAGTGGAGTTATCTGATTGAAATATTTTATACTATTTTTTCTTTTTTAGATGAACCATATAAATTCCTATTAATACAATAATTCCTCCCAAAACATGCCATTTGGTTAGCATTTCACCCAACATAAAAAAAGCAATAAAGGCAGTTAAAACGGGTTGAGTTAAAAGTGTTGGAGCAACCAGTGATGCAGGAAGGTATCCTTGAGCAAAGTTTATTAAAAACCATGCGCCAGCTTGCAATACAATGCCCATAATAATAAATATAATCCAGGTTTCTGTTGCGAATCCTGTGAAAGTTAAGCCTTGAATGAGTCCAAATATTCCAAGAAAAATTGCGGTAGCTGCTGTACTTATGAATAGGTACGAAAGGGTATCTAATAGTTTTCGTCCAGGTTGGGTAAGTAGCATAAAACCGGCATAAAACATTCCGGAAAAAAGTCCTAAAATGAGTCCTTTAAAAATTCCTGTTGGAAAATATAAATCATGAATAATTAAAAAGGAAACACCTATTAGTGCTAGAATTAAACCCGTCCAAAAGTTTATACTTTTCCGTTCTTTAAAAATAAAAAATGCTCCAATACCCACCCAAAGAGGCGCCAAATTACTAACCAATGTTGGCATGGCTGCATTCGAAGCCATTATGCCAGCAGCCCACATAGCCATATCAATGGAGAGAAACAAGCCAGCTAAAGTGGCAATGAGTATGCCTTTAATAGGTAGTTTAGTTTTTGAACGAAATCGTGCAATACTAAAGGGAATTATCAGAGTTAGGGTTCCAAAAAACATTCGGTAAAAAACCGAAAGAGTACCTGCAACCCCGGTCATTTTTATTAATACAGGAGAGAAGGCTATTAAAATAGCTCCCATAATAAGAGCTAGAAACGATTTAGTGTTGCTTGATACCATTACAATAAATCTAAGAGCTCAATTACCGAATCAACTTTTATGCATTTATCTGAAGAGCAATCAAAATCAGCCACCTCTTCGTGCACCCAGGTAGTATGAAAAGGTACGTGAATTCCTCTTCCACCCATTTCAATAACAGGTAAAATA
>JAEINW010000234.1 GCA_016342715.1 Salinivirgaceae bacterium
AATTCAGATGGATTAAACAAAAAGAAAGAATAATCTTTCAACTTCTTAAATCTTAAATCGTTAATCCTTGTTCGATACCGTGCCTACCGGTAGGCAGGTTCAAAAACAAAATATTTATAGAACTGAGGACAAAGGACTGCCTGCCCCGATTTTTTATCGGGGAGCTCAGCAAAGCTAAACTAAAGAAGGGTTTTGACCTATATATTGATAATAAAAGGATGTAAAAAAGTTTTATAATTAGTTTAACACTACCAAATTACTTAAAAATTGAATCAGCAAAGTATATTATTAATTAACAAAGGTAATTTCAAGAGTGATATTCTTAATAGTATAGCTCAGGAAATTACTTGCAAATTAAATTATCCGGTTCATATAGTTGAAAACAGCCTGGACTTGGATGAATATTATGATCCAGTGCGGCGCCAATTTAATGGAAACGATTTATTAAAAACGATAAATTCCAGATCGTCGCATGGTATTATTAAAAAGATTGGACTTTTTCGAGTCGATTTATTTATTCCAATTTTAACCTATATTTTCGGGCAAGCTCAGTTTAAAGGCAGTTGCGCTATTGCTTCAACATACAGGTTGCGCAATGAGCTTTATGGAATAAAAAAAGACGATACTTTGTTGTTACAGCGGTTCACAAAAGTCATTATTCACGAACTTGGGCACACCTTTGGATTAACACACTGCCACACCCCAACTTGTGTAATGCGATCAACTACTTATGTTGAAGATATTGATCAAAAAGAAATGAGTTATTGCCCGACCTGCAAAACCCTAATCGAGGCTTAACAATATCGTTTTTTCGATTGATAAAAACGGCACAAGTAATTTATTCACCTCTTTATATGTTTTATTGCTGTAACCCCACCAGATTTAATTTATCTACTCTTATTTACTTCATTTTACCTCTAACATGTTCAATATTAGCTTTCATCAGATTCGTATCATTTCTCATTCCTTCCTTTCATACTGGCAACAACCGGGTAGTTTATTGTAGGCTTCATTGCTTGCTTTGTGCATCTCCGTATCATGCCCTGCTTTTGCTATGGCCATGTGTATCTTATGTGCGTCAGTTTTTGTACTATCAAAGGACACTTCAATCATTTTTGATTCCTTGCTCCAATCGGCCGTAGTAAGACCATCAACTGATTTGGCAGCTTTTTCGATACGATTTTCACACATACCGCAATTGCCATATACTTTGAATTTTTCAGTTTTTACTTGTCCAAAAACGGTTGTTAAGCTCAACAGAGCTATTACCATTGTTAAATAAATCGCTTTCATTTTTTTTGATTTTAATTATTAATTTTTACTTCCATTAAACACCATGTAATAAGCAGAATCGCCTTCCATCATTCGAAACATGTATTCAAAAGTATGCTTGGTCATATTAAATCCACCGTAATGCATATCTCCTAAATTATGATCCTCATTCATATGGTTTTGCCATTCCGATTCATCATTGTGCATATCCATCATATGATTGCTGCCATTTCCCATGTGACCATATTGCATCTCAAAAGCTTCGCCTGTATCACAAACCATAACTGAATCTCCATTTTCGAAAGCATCCATCACAAAAGTGGTATCCATTAAATCACCGTAACAATGAATTTGCAATTGATTATTTAGGGTTGCAACATCTGCTTTACCTTGACTACTTGATTTCAATCCTGCCTGATTTGTAAATTCACCTCTATATTTGCCCACAATTTCTGACATATAATCATTATCCACTTCTGAACTATCTTTTTTACATGCACAGAAAGCAACTGCCACTATAACTATGCTAAGTATTAATTTTGATCTTTTCATATCTATAAATTTTATATGCTATTAATTATTATCTTGTATATTGGCAGCATGCTGGAAGCTTACTATAAGCATAATCATCTCCTTTCATTTTTTCTGTATCATATCCGGCTGCTGCAATAGTCCTATGTATTTTGTCAAGGCTAACTTTGTCTTTATTGAAAGAAACATGCATTTGTTTTGTTTCAATATTCCAATTAGCCACATTTACGCCTTTTAATGCGCTTGCTGCTTTTTCAATTGTGGATTTGCACATTTCACAATTTCCGGATACTTTAAACATTACATGTTCCACATTAGCCTCCATGGGTTGCACGTCATGGTTCATTCCTTCCATTTTTCCGGACTTACTATCCATCTGAATTTTGTCCTGTTCCTTTGAAGATTTGGATTCTCCTCCCATATTCATTTTCGACATGTCATGAGGCGTAGAGCCAGCACCTCCACTTGGATTCATCATACTTGGTTTGCCTTCTAGTTGAGACGCAGCATCAATTTTAAATACTCCGTTCACGGCTATTTCTTCACCTTCATAAAGTCCTTCTTTTACTATGTAGAATTCCCCTGCTTCTGGTCCAAGTATAATCTCTCGATATAAAAAGGAATTGTGTTTTCGTTCAGGCATCTTAACATATACTACAGCTCGCTTTCCTGTCCATAGAACAGCCGTTTTTGGTATCATCAAGTCTTTCTGTCCGCCTGATATTTTAGGTTTGATGATGCCATTTGCAAACATTTCAGGCTTTAATTCAAGCTTGGGATTATCCACTTCAACACGAACCTTTGCGACTCTGGTTTTTGCATCAAGGAATGGGTCAATGAAAGTTACTTTTCCTGTAAAAGTTTCTCCCGGCAAGGATTGAACGGTAAATTCCACTTTATCACCTCTACTCAACCAAGGTAAATCACTTTCATAAGCCTCAAACATTAACCATACTTTTTTAAGGTTTATTACTTGAAACAAGGCATTGCCTTCTTTGATATAATCACCTATTGAGACATGACGCATGGTAACAGTACCTGAAATTGGAGAAAGCACATCGAAGTAGTTTTGTGGCTCTCCTTTTGTTTCAATGCCATCAATTTGAGATTCTGTTAAATCCCAAAGTTTTAGTTTATTTCTTGAAGCCCTGTAAAATGCAGGATTAGATTCTTTGTACTTGATCGATTCCAGTAGTTCTTTTTGAGCTATTACCAACTCAGGTGAATAAATGGTCGCTAATTTTTCACCCTTTACCACATTCTGTCCTGTAAAGTTGGTATATAATTTTTCAATTCGCCCTCCAAATCTAGCTGTTAGCTCGGAAATATTTCGTTCGTCAGGTTTTACTTTGCCCAATAAATAGACTTCCTTATTTGAATATTCCTTTTTTACTATTAATGTTTGAATTTGCGCCAATTTCATAGCCGCCTCACTCATTTCTATCTCATTTGGGTCAACTCCTTCTTCATCGCTTATATTTGTTACTAAAGGGATTAAATCCATAGCGCAAATAGGACACTGTCCCGGTTTGTCCTGCTTAATTTGTGGGTGCATTGAACATGTCCAAATTATTGCTTCTTCCGCTTGTTCAACATGATTGTGCGAAGTTTCAGTTGTTTTTTCGGAACTATGAAAAAACACCCAGCCAAGTACAAGTCCTATAATCAGAACGATAGAATAATTTCTAACGCTTTTTTTATCTATATCTATTTTTGTTTTCATTTTAGCTGTATAAATTGTTATTTACCCATTAAATAATGTATAAATGCTATCGAAGCACTCATGTCAGACCTTGATTTTTCAAGTTCAAGATTGTGCATTAAAACCTTACGATCCATGCGCAATATTTCTTCGAAATTTTTGCCATCAGTAGCGTATTCCGATTCTAATATTCGTTGCGAAGTTTTTGCAAGTTCTAAGAGCTTATTACGTAAAATAATTCGCCGTTTAGCATCTTGATAATCAGCGTATGCTTTTTCATAAATACTTTCAAGAATGTTTATTTTTTCAACCTTTTTATTTAGAGTTGACTCTTGCATAAACACAGCCTCCTTTACCATTGACGTGTATTTCTTCCGATAAAGGGGAATACTTATTCCAACCACCGGGAACATAATGGCATCTCTACCTGATTCGCCGGGTGTAAGCATTGTATTCGATGATTCTCCAATAAAAGTGTAGTCCATTCCAATAGTGAAATTAGGTTTACCCATTTTTTTTGCGACTACTTGCTGATATTCGTAAGAGGCTTCCTGAAATTCAAGATTTAATACTTGATGATTATTCATTCTTATGCTATCAAGAAGTGCAACCTTGTCAATACTTAATTCCGATGTTTCAAGTAATTCAGGTATATATATATCATTAGTGGCATCAACATTTATAAAATTGTTAAAGGCAATTTTATGTGTTTGAAGCTTATCTAACAGTTGAAGTAACTGGTTTTCTAGTTCCAGAATTTCCATCTCTACCCTATATTCATCAACCGCAGAAGCTTTGCCTGACTCAATTTTTATATGAGCCAATTTTTGAAATGTATTTAGAATTTGAATATTATCTCTTGTAATGGAAATTGCTCTACTTGTAAAATAAAGGTTATACCAAGTAGATTTAATATCATAAAAAAGTTTTGATTTAGCTTCTTCAAATAGTTGATATTTAGCTTTTGCCATTTCAGTTACAACATCTTCCTTGGCATTAAGCGTTCCGAACCAAGGGAACATTTGAGCTATATTTATTTTAGCTTGTTGAGCTCCAACGCGGGTTTCAACTGGCTGAATAAAATAGCCAAAGGAAATGGTAGGGTCGGGCAAAGCTCCAACTTGTGGAACTTTCTCCAAAGCTGCTAAGTATTCATTAAATTTGGCTTTTAAGCCCGGATTGTTTTTAGCTCCGGTTACCAAATAGCTATCAATTTCATTCTGAGCCATTATTGAAAGGCTAAAAAGGAAAATGAATAGCGTTGTTAGGTATATTTTATATGTTTTCATGCTTTCCTTTTTAAATGGGTTTCGAAATATTTTTTATCAAACGCTCCTGCCACATTGCATATAAAACAGGAACCATAAACATGGTCAGTACCGCAATGGTCATACCTCCAAATAAGGGAATTGCCATGGGAACCATAATATCAGAGCCTTTTCCTGTTGATGTTAAAACAGGCAAAAGTGCAATAATTGTTGTGGCAGTTGTCATAATAGCAGGTCGAACTCGTTTTAACCCGGCTTCAATAATTAAAGCTCTCACTTCCTTTATAGATGTGGGTTTCTTCTTATCCATTAATTGTTGAATATAAGTGCTTATCAACACCCCATCATCTGTGGCTACTCCAAATAAGGCAATAAAACCTACCCAAACAGCTACACTCAAATTGATAGTTTTTACTTGAAACAAATTCCTCAATTCAATGCCTCCTATGTTAGCATCCAGAAACCACGGCTGACCGTAAAGCCAGAGCATGATAAACCCGCCCGATAGTGCTACAATAATACCCGAGAATATTAAAGCTGTAGATGTAACAGATTTAAATTGGAAATATAGAATAAGGAAAATAATCATTAATGAAATGGGAACAACCACCAATAAACGTTTGGTAGCACGTATTTGATTTTCGTAGTTTCCGGTAAAAACATAGCTAACTCCCAATGGCAACTCAAACTCACCCTTTTCAATCTGGCCATTAAAATAAGCGATTGCATTTTCAACAACGTCGACCTCTGCATATTCAGGTAATTTGTCAAAAATTACGTAGCCTACTAAGAAAGTATTTTCACTTTTTATTAATTGAGGCCCGCGAACGTAATTGATAGCTACCAATTCGCCCAAAGGTACCTGAACGCCAGATGGTGTTGGAATGAGAATATTTTTCAATTCGTCCGGATTATCTCTAAACTCCCTTGCATAGCGCATACGCACAGGAAAACGCTCCCGGCCTTCTACGGTTGAAGTAAGTTTCATGCCTCCAATGGCTCCACTTAAAACGTTTTGTAATTTTTTAATACTTAAACCATAACGAGAAATGGCATCCCTGTTTATTTCCAATTCGATGTAAGGTTTTCCGACAACTCTATCAGCAAATACCGATCGTGCTGAAACACCTTCAACATCTTTTAGGTACGATTCAATTTGATACCCTACCTTTTCGATGGTTTCTAAATCGGGGCCAAAAACTTTAATCCCCATAGGCGCTCTCATTCCAGTTTGTAACATAACCAATCGGGTAGCAATGGGTTGAAGTTTAGGAGCTGATGTTAATCCTGGTATTTTTGCCTTTTTTATTATTTCGCTCCAAATATCATCGGGAGATTGAATCTCTTTACGCCATTGACGAAAATATTCTCCTTTTTTATCAGCAATTAAATTTTCTTTCTCCACTAATCGGAAAGCTTCATTTTTAGGATTATAAGTACTGCCATCCTTTAATACAAACGCATCATCATCGTTAACTTTAAATCGCATTCTATGCCCCTTTTCATTTAGGATATACTCCGACTTATAATTGATGATATTCTCAAACATGGAGGTTGGTGCAGGGTCAAGGGCTGAACTTACTCGTCCCCATTTTCCAACTACACTCGCTACTTCGGGAATTGAATTTACTTGCTTGTCTAACAATTGTATTACTTCAACATTTTCAGCAATACCAGAGTGGGGCATTGTTGTTGGCATCAATAAAAATGAACCTTCATCAAGTGAAGGCATAAATTCCTTACCAATACCGGGTAATGTTTCGCTAATACTCTGATACACTTTACTGCCTTTTACAAAGTCGGGCATAAAACCAAAGAGTTTATCAAAACCTTGCCACGAAGTAATCCCAAAGAGCACAATTAAAATGGGTGTAATTAAAAACTTCCATTTATTGGCTAAGGCCCATGTAAGGATTCTTTTGTAAAAAACGATTACCAGCGATAATGCTCCAAGAACGATTCCAATAATTACAATTACAAAAAAGAAATTAGCAAATAAGGAGTTTTGCGCACCCAACGGCAGCCATGCATTTGTTAAGAAGAAAACAATAACTACAATGGTAATGGCGATATTAATATAGTTAATCCACTTCTTTTTTTCTTCCTTCCATTTGTCATGGAAATATCCATTTGCGCCATAGGCTGTCAATGCCAATGCAATATAATATCCACTGGTAATTGATATGACTATACCTGCCACTGCAAGAACAACACTAAGTACCTTTTTGTATTTTTCTTTATCGAATTTTATGGAGAAAACCATGTGAGCCAGTGTTGGAATAATAATTAAACCAATCACTAAAGCGGCAAGCATGGTAAAGGTTTTTGTATATGCTAAAGGTTTAAAAAGCTTACCCTCGGCAGCTTGCATTGCAAAAACAGGTAAGAAACTAATAATTGTGGTTGCTAAAGCGGTAATAACTGCACCTGCAACTTCAGTGGTTGCAGTGTAAATTACCGTAACAAGCTTTTTACCTCTCGCTCCAATATTATCAGGCAATTCTGCATGTCGAATAATATTTTCGGTAAAAACTATCCCGACATCAACCATTACTCCAATAGCAATCGCAATTCCGGATAGGGCTACAATGTTGGCATCAACACCAAACTGACGCATGGTAATAAAAGTGATTAATACGCCAATGGGTAATAGACTTGATATTAAAAAGGACGCACGAAGATTAAGAACCAATACGATAACTACCAAAATACTAATTAATAATTCTAAACTGATGGCTTCTTCTAGTGTTCCCAAGGTTTCCTTAATTAGCCCTGTGCGGTCGTAAAAGGGGACTATGGTAACTTTGGAGACTGTTCCGTCATCCAATATTTTAGATGGCAATCCGGCTTCTATCTCCGCAATTTTTGCTTTCACATTATCAATAGTATGTAAGGGATTCGCACCATACCGTGCAACTGCGACTCCACCTACTGCTTCTGCACCACCTTTATCTAAACCACCCCGGCGTGTTGCTGGTCCGAAATGCACCTTTGCCACATCCTTTAAGCGAATGGGCACATTCTCATGTACTGCGACTACGCTTTTCTCAAGGTCTTCAATGGTTTTAATATATCCAATGGCTCTGATAAGATATTCGACACGATTAAACTCCAGGGTTCTTGCTCCAATGTCGAGATTACTATTTTTTACGGCTGACATAATTTGAGCCACATCCACACCATAGGCTTTCATAGCGTTAGGGTCAATATCAACTTGATATTCCTTTACAAATCCGCCAATTGAAGCAACTTCTGATACTCCTTTGGCAGATGTTAATGAATATGTAAATAGCAAATTTAAAATCACCAATTTTTCGCAATTGGTTTTCACCACTTTTTCGCAAATGCAAATCACCA
>JAEINW010000235.1 GCA_016342715.1 Salinivirgaceae bacterium
TGTAAAAAATCAAAAAATTGTCAAAGAACTATTGGATTATGGCAAAATTGCCGCTTAAAATTTAACGAACTATTGATATCAATTACCTTCAATAGATTTTTCGAATGGTGAATTTGCTGTTTATATATGGAACAAAGGGAAGAATCATTTTTATTATGATGATTTTTCTGTAAATATTTATTAAAAGAAATTATAGTTACAATAATAGCACAAGAGACCATTTTATTGCATAATCCATAAGGCATTACACAACTAGTTATTTTGATTATAACCATTTGCGTTTGTAACATATTTTCCTATTTTTACCACATAATTTAACCAAATTTATTTTCACAATAAAAAAACGCTATTGATTATGGTTGCTTATACATTTGCGTTTGCCAGTTGTTCGCAATTTACAAAAGATGCTTATGGCACATCTTATAAGCTCTCAAAAAAAAATGTTGGTATAGGCATCGGAGCCAAATTGGATGTAAATAGGAAGATTCGTTGCGAAGAATTAGAAGTTGTGTTTGATGTACCCTCATTCGACTATATTTTCAAAGAAAATTATAACTTACGTTCTTTAAAAGAAGTATAAGAATTTGTAAAAACCAACAAGCATTTACCAGAAGTGCCTTCAGCAGCAGAATTTAAAGAAAATGGGTACAATGTTGGTGAAATGGATGATTTACTATTGCGTAAAATTGAAGAATTAACGCTTTATATAATTGAGCAGAATAAGCAAATTGAAAAGCAAGGTGCAATTATTCAAAACCTACTTGATAATTAATTATATGATTATGATTAATAGAAGAATTTATTTCATAATACTTCTCTTTTTTACGAATCAATTATTCTCTCAATTGGTTTATGATCAATGGGATGACATAATACCATTCTCGTTAACTGAAAAATATAAAGATTCTATTAATGTTGAGAATATACATTCTTTAGTATTACCGAGTTTCAATAACGATTCGTTATGTAAACTACATAATAATGGCAAATCGCTTTCAGAGATAGGAGCATCTTGTGCTATTGGATTTAATATAGATACATCCGATGTTAGCATATTTGAAAGTGGAACAAAGTTCAAAATTAAAGAAGGATATTTATGGATTTATACCATTGAAAGCAAATCAGCTCGTGAATTAATTGCAGTAATTGAGAAATTTACAATTCCAGATGGTGCATATCTTTCCCTATACGATGCTCACAAAACTAATGTTATAAAAGATCCCGAAACGTATACTAGCAGTGAGAATGAGATGATAAAAAAAGATAATGGTATTACTGAATTATCATTTGGAGGTAAAATGGTGATTGAATTTTTCCAACCAATAAGTTGTAGTTCCACCCCAAAAATAATTTTAAAAGAAATTGGATATAATTTTCTATCATTAATTAATAAAACTAACTATCATGAATAAACTGATATACTCATCTGTCATATTATTAATTCTAGGGTCAACCCAAATAAAAGCCCAATTTATATATGATGAATATGATGAAATAATACCATTTGGTAAATCAGAATTATATGAAAATCTAATTCAATTTGATAATAGCTTTTCATACACCTTACCAAGTTATGACAATAATGCATTATTTAAGGAATATAACAATGGTAAATCAATTTCAGAACTAGGTAATTCCTATTGTAATGGATTTAAAATACCATGTAAAATAGATATTTTGGAAAATGCTGATAGCTATGAAATAGCAGAAGGTAAAATTTGGATTTTTACAATTGACGGCTCAAATGCAAAAAGACTAACCATTAATCTTAAAAACTTCACTTTACCAACCGGAAGCTATTTGTCAATTTATAGTAATTCATCTCAAAATGTTTTACAAGATCCAATAACCATAGTGGGTGAATCCACCCAAGAAATAGTTGATATTTTTTCATCAAAAGTAATAATTGAATATTTTCAACCCTATTATAAAACAAAAACACCAATTATTAGAATTGAGTCAATCATTTATGGGTTTATTGGAATTAATTCACAAAAACACTCTGATGATAATAAACATGGCACTTATGGAGAGTCCATTAACGATGGATATCAATATGATGTTGAGTGTCCTGCGGTTAGTGATTGGAAATCTAATTCAAAATCGACCGTATTCATTTTTACGGATTTCATGTATAACAATTCCAGATACACAAATTCATGTAGCGGCACATTACTTAATAAACAAACAGGATATCAAGATGATGAAGGAGTTATAATATTGACTTGCGGTCACTTTTTCTATCCTGAAATAAATAATTCACATCTTGATATTTCATCATATAATCTTACTATATGGAGTTATGTTCATTACAAGCATGAGGTTTGTAAAAGTTCTGATTTAGCAAGACCCACAACACTATCAAAGTTGGAACGAATTAAATTAGGTTCTAATTACACAAATACTCTAGATAATACTAGTGGGGATTTTGCTATATTTAAAACAAAAAAAAGCTTAAGAAGGCTTAAAAAGCGTAAAGTTATTTTTGCAGGATGGGATTACTTTTTTGATATTGACAACACAAATAACGAGGGATATTCTGTGATTGGTCATCCTAGTGGGGATGTTCAAAAAGTATTGGTTGATTATGATAGAGCCTGGGTAAATAGCACAAGAAATGAATTTGCAATTTACCCAAACCTTGGAGTGCCTGAACACGGTTTCTCAGGTGCAGGAGTTTACAACAACGAAAATAGAATTATTGGCTGGATATCATATAAAAAGAAAGGAAATATAAGTCCAAATGATATAGGAACAGAAGACCCAATGAATCGTATTGGATGTGGAATTTTTGCATCAATGTACAACGACATTCAACCATATATTGATCCAGATTTTGCTTATACATGCGATCCTTCTATTGAAACTTCACTTCCAACACATTGTGGAAATTGCAAAAAAGATGGCGATGAAGTTGAAATTGATTGCGGGGGTAGTTGCAATCCTTGTGGAAACGAAATGGAAATTACTCTAGAATTAAATTCTGCTAGCGATTTTAATGGGTCAATTTTATTTCAAGCAAAAAAAGAATTAATAATATCAACAAGCAGCTCAAAATCTTATAAAGGTACTTTGGATATTCCTGAAAAAACACAACTTTTTGCTGGTGAAAAAATCACCTTTAACAAAGGAGTAACAATAAAACCCACTGCAAGCAATGTCATAGCCTCAATCGATAAAAGTCTAGCTTCATTCGATACTGATAGGGATTGCAGAACTGGATGCCTCCCTGAAGAACTTCCAAATGTTATTACTCCAAATGGTGACGGAACTAATGATATATGGGGTTTTGATCAAAGTTACATGGTAAAATATAGCATATTTATGTGGGACGAAGATTCTGATATTTTTTTTGAAGAAAAGGATATTGAAATAAAGTATAATGGTTATATACCTGTATGGTATGGTGGCAGTATTGAATCAGGTTCTGTTGTTTGGGGTCTTCTTGAAACATGGGATTGCCTTGGCAATTATTATAAAAGAAAATTATTTATTCATGTTTTTCGTGGCAAAAACAATAAATTAACGGCTATTGAAAGTGAATCAAATTATGAATTTAGTTTAGAAACCTATCCAAATCCTGCATTTAATAATGTAAATATTATTTATAGTTTGCCAGAAAAATGTATTGTAAATATCAATTTACATGATCAACTAGGCACAAATATTTTAAATATTCACAACGGCAATATGTTAGCTGGGAAACATAGCATTACTGCAGATTTATCAGATTTAAAGGCCGGATTTTATTATATAACAATATCAAATGATAACAAGAAAATTATTAAAAAGATAATAAAGCATTAGTTAATAATTCCTATGTATCTTAAGCATATTTTTTATTCTATTTTATGTGCATAATTTTGCAGGTATTTAAAACAAAAAGCTAAGCTCTCAACAGAACTTAGCTTTTTTTATATTCTTCTTTTTAAATCATTCATCCTTCTCAGCCTCTTCTAAATCAGCCAAACAGGCTCTATTGTGTTGCCTGTTGTATTAACAAATCAATCCCAACACAATTAATATGCTCTAACAAATCCGGTTCCGTAATACGGTTAATAATAACAATATCAAATTTATAGGGTAATAACAATTCATCCAGCTCCACTGATAAATCAAGAATATCATTTAATTGTAAACCTTTACCTTTAATGGCTAAATCGATATCAGAACCATTAGAATGGGTGCCTTTTGCTCTTGATCCAAATAAAATAACATGAGTAACTTTTGATTTTTTTCTAAAAATATTAATAATATTTTCTAAATCATTTTCGCTTATCCCTGTATTATTAAAATTACTCATCCAATAACGATTTCTGACCTTCTGATTTTTCTTTTTCCAATTTACTCTTTAAATCACGTAAAAGAAAAAAATATTCATTTCTTATACCATCAATTATTTCACTAGCTGTTTCCTCATTATAAGTGTGGCTGGTTAAGTTTCTGCTTTTATGCATTCTCATCCAACCTTTACCATCCAAAATGTATCCATCTTGAAAACTCTGTTCAATAACCGGCTTAGGGCCTAAAATATTTTGATATCCTTTTTCTTTCAATAAATCCTGCAATGTTTTCCAACATAGTTCATAAGTATATTCAAAAGCTTTTATTAAGCCCTGCTCTTCTAATTCATTTAGCTTCTCATGATTTATAAACTTTTCAAGCTGAGAAAAAGCTTTATTAAAATTAACAAACCGCTGTTGCCACCTAATATCATTACCGCTTTGCATCCTATTTTTTACCGTAAATGTACAATTTAATTTTTTAAGCTAACTCAGCACTAAGGTGTAAATATTGTATATCGACATGATAAATTACCAAATATATCTCCGCATCAAAAAATCCTAATTATTCATTATTAATCATTCCTCCTTCTCAGCCTCTTCCAAATCGGCCAAACAGGCTCTAAGTCGTTGAATATTTTTTCCATAAATCCATTTAAAATAGCGGCGTATCATCCAAAAGCCTCCTAGGGAAATGAGCAATACAAATACAGCCACCAACAATACATTCAACCATTGAAAAAAGCTACTCCATTCTGCCTCGCCAGCTCCACTATGGTAACCCAACAAAAAGCCACCTAAACCTGCAACAGGTATTAAAACAGTTGCCATTCGAACATATTGTTTTACCAGCTTGTCGAAACGTGAAATAAATTCAGCTAAATAGGTACGCAAATCGGGATGATTTGAAAGTTTTAAGTGAATAATATTCATATAAGGGAAAAAACTTATGCCCAAAATAACTAAAACAAAAATTAAGGCATATTTTGTATCGGCAGGGTTTATAAAATGAATAAATAGCACCAGATAAACCGACAAAGCCAAAGCCAAAGTCCATTCAATAATTAACTTTCGTCTAATTTTCGAAAGCTCATTATTCGATCGCTTTTTAACCATCTTTTTCAATTCCTCAGCCGAATATTCCTTTTCAGGCACCGATTCTGAAATCGTTTTCCAAGCGTTCTTTAAATTATCTAATTCCTTATCATTCGTCATCATCCATCAACTTTTTAAGTCGTTTTTTAACCCTATTCATTTTAACCTTGATATTATTTACCGTTAAACCCATAATGTCGGCAATTTCAGCATAAGCCACTTCTTCTAAATAAAGCAGCACCAATGTTCTATCGACATCGTTTAATTTTTTAATCGCTCTATGCAAAGAACTTACCTGCTCACGTTTTTCTTCAGTAACATAAAAGGGAGTGTCATCGTGAACACCAAACATTTTTTCATCCTCACTACTCCCATGTTTATGTTTTTTCTCTTTCCGTATCCAAGAAATTGCAGTATTAATGGATACCCGATATAGCCAAGTAGAGAATTTTGCTTCTCCTTTAAATTGCGGGTATGCACGCCACAACTGGATACAGACTTCCTGAAACATATCATCAGATTCTGCCCTGTTCTGTGAATACATCAAGCACACTTTTCTAATTAATGGCTGATACTCTTTAATTTTCTGAATTACTTCGTCGCTGGTCACTTAAAGCTTTTTGTTTTCGATTAATAAGTCGGGTTAATTGTAAATAGGTTACACCCCTATTAATTAAATTGGATAATAATAAACTAAACTATTGTTTTTTATTTACCCTTGCAAGTAGCAGCTTGTAGATAATGAGAAATTAAAGACTAAAATCTAAGTTGAGCGATTGGAGCATAGCGAACAAGCGCTTTACTTAGAGTTAACCCCGATGTAGAGATTGTAGTGTTTCACAAACAAAGTGCAGTGAAATACTTACAAGAACTAAATCGTGAGCGAGAATCGCTCAATTTGGGTAAGAATAATACCTTCAATATAAACTTACTTGCTAATCATATGGTTCAATTATGCAAGCCTATTCTTATTCTTCACACTTCATTATTCACCTTTCATTATTTTTCTTCAGTTCCACTTAAAAAACCTAAGCTATTAACTTTCAAAATATTTACACCAAAATATATCCCAAATAAAAAATAAATTCTATCTTTGCACCTCGAAAAATTAATAGAAATATTTTAAACATTTAATTATGCCGGTAAAAATTAGACTCGCAAGACATGGTAGAAAGCGTAATGCATACTACTATATTGTTGCAGCCGATGGCAGGGCGCCACGAGATGGTAAGTTCATAGAGAGATTGGGAAATTATAACCCAAACACAAATCCTGCTACTATTGAACTTAACTTCGACCGCGCATTGCATTGGCTAGAGAATGGTGCACAACCAACTGACACAGCAAGAGCAATTTTATCGTACAAAGGTGTTTTAATGAAAAAACATTTATTGGACGGTGTTAAAAAAGGAGCTTTTGACGAAGCTGCTGCTGAACAAAAATTCAACGACTGGATGACTGATAAATCTTCAAAAATCCAAGCAAAAGTTGATTCTTTAAAAGCAGACAAAGACACAAATTTAAAAGCTAAATTTGAAGCTGAAAAGAAAGTTAACGACGACAGAGCACAAGCAATTACTGCTAAAAATGTTGAACTAGCTAAAGAAGCTGAAGCTGCTGCTAAAGCAGCAACTGAGGAAGCTACTGCTAAAGCAGAAGCAAAAGTAGAAGTAACCGCAGAAGCAAGTGCAGAAGAAGCTCCAGCTGAAGAAAAAACAGAGGAATAGACTGCATGCAAAAACAGGATTGTTTACATATAGGAACAATCATTAAGACACATGGCATTCATGGAGAGCTTATCCTAGAGGCAAAAGATCCTGATTTGATTGAAAATATTAAGGAATCGGTATTTCTAGAAATAGAAGGATTACTGGTTCCTTTTTTTATTGACAATATTTCAGCTCAAAGCACCGAAAGGTTTCGCATAAAATTTCAATGGGTTGATTCAGACCAATCTGCAAAAAAAATAAAACACTCATTTGTATATATTTCCAATTCTGAGGTAACATTATCCGATGATAATTTTACAACATCTCCATCGTTGCTGGAAAATTTTACAGTTATTGATAAAATACACGGTGAACTTGGTATTATTGAAGAAATAATTCAAAGCAACGAGAATCAATTAATGGTTATTAAAAGCTCTAATAAAGAACTTTTAATTCCCTATCACAACGATTTTATTAAAAAAGTAAATTCGAAAAAGAAACTCATCTACATTGAAACCCCTGAAGGATTAATTGATTTATATTTGTAGCAAGCGCACAAAATTAATTCAATTATGATTCACACTATAAATACAGGATTAGCCATAGCTGATTCTTCTCTTGGCATTCTTGATAAAATACTGGAGCGCACCTATAAATACTAAAAAACAAAGCAAGATACTACTACTTTTTTACGACTATTATACATAGAAGTATTAGATAATATTGAAGTACTAAACACTATAAATTTTAGGGAATATAATAGCATTCCGCCCAATCATGCCCATGTTAAATCGTTAATAAAGTTAATTCATACTGAAATTGCAGAAGCCGTTTTTTATAAGGAAGAGGCAAACCCAAATTTAACCCGAAAAATTATGCTTCGCATGAGCTAAAGGTTCGGGACTTAATTATTACTCTCCCGAGATTCTATGTTAA
>JAEINW010000236.1 GCA_016342715.1 Salinivirgaceae bacterium
CGAAATTGTTTTTCACAAAAAACAACATGAAAAAAATTACAAAACAAAGTCCATTATTTTTTGAAAAATCCATGCCTAAAACTACTAAAAAATGAATTCACTATGTAATTCATTCTTATAAAAATGGTGGTATTAATCAAATTTT
Organism: Salinivirgaceae bacterium; assembly: GCA_016342715.1. Classification (GTDB taxonomy): domain Bacteria; phylum Bacteroidota; class Bacteroidia; order Bacteroidales; family SZUA-534; genus JAEINW01. The sequence continues at coordinate 146 of JAEINW010000236.1, forward strand.
GTAACAGTGAATTATTTTTAGAGTTAGAAAGGTTTAATTTAATTGAAAGGGTCTTTTTATTAATAATTATTATATTAGCAAAGTATAATACCTAAAGCAATTAAAAATGAAGTTAAAAGTAATAGCAGTTTTTTTTATTGGAATGTTTTCACAGCATTTATATTCCCAAAATTTAAAAGTTGGAGATAAAGCTCCAGAAATTATTCAAACCATGGTAAATGGTGAAGAATTTAAACTGTCTGATTTAAAAGGCAAAGTAGTACTAATTGATTTTTGGGCCTCGTGGTGTTCCCCTTGTAGAAAAGAAACTCCATACTTACTCGAGGCTTATTCAAAATACAAAGATGAAACTTTTAAAAATGGGAATGGCTTTACCATTTTAAGTGTATCGCTAGATTCGAAAAAAGATAAGTGGGAAGAAGCTATTAAAAAAGATGGAATGATTTGGTCCTACCATACAAGCGACTTAAAAGGCTGGTTAAATTCAGCATCGATGAAATACAAAATAAAAAGTGTTCCTAGCAATTATTTAATCGATGGAGAGGGAACGATTATAGCAATAAACCTACGAGGTGATGCTGTTGAGAAACAACTGAAAAAGTTTAAAAAGGGTTGGTTCTGAAGGTTATTTTAACAAAAAAAAAGCTTCTATTTATATTAAATAGAAGCTTTTTTTTATTAGTTTTTTTAAAAATTAATTGTTACATAAAACATATTCCATTTTCAGCTTTGCAATAATTTGTTCTGCCTGTTTCGATAGTTTTTCATTGATTGCAACCATATCTAATGATTTTGTATTACCACAACCATAGTCCTCTTGCATAGCCGTAATCATAGCTTGTGGAATATTATTACAATTTACAACAAGTGTACTATCTGTAACACTTCCATTTGAATCTGTTGTATAAGTATAATATCCACATGAATATTCAACTCCATCTAGTATCCAATGATCATCAACACCATCAACCGTACAAATTTCAGGCGTTACAGGTTTTTCACACTTATATTGTTCTTGAATATTACCCAGTTCGTTTGAACAAGCATCATCTGGCTCATCCTCACCACATGAAGTAAAAGCTAATCCCATACCAATAGCTAATATGACAAATAATACGCATCTTTTTTTCATTTTCTATTTATTTAAATTTATAAAATTTACTTTTTCAAACGATAAAGTTATAAAAACATGTTAAAGATTTCGCAGTTCTTTTTCAATAATTTTACTAAAATCACAAAATTTTTTATATCCTTTAAATACTCTGTTGTTAATAATAAAAGTTGGTGTACCAGAAAATTGGTTAACTATAAAAATTTGCATATTTTCTTCCAAATATTTTTCTGATTGCCCACTTAACAAGCAATCGGCAAAAAAAGAATTTCTAATGGTGTAATCCTCAACCAATTCATCAAATTCCTTTGAAAAAATCGCCTCTGTTTCAAGCAATAAAAGCTTGTTTAATTCTTCGAAATTACCATATTGATTCAAACAAATTAAAGTTTTATAGGCTCTCAGTATATTTGAATTATTGGAAAATGTCATAACTTTAATATTAAAGCTAATTGACCCATTATCAATATACTCTTTTTTAACTTTCGGAAAAGTATTCAGCAAAAAATTTCGACAATGCACGCAAGTATAGTCCATAAAAAAGAAGACCTTAATTGGGGCATCTTCACTTCCATAACTTATGTCAAAATCATGTTCTTCAATTTCATTTTTTACATAATGCGATGTATCTTTTGCATTGAAATAAAGCAAGACACCCAACAAAACTACCATTACAAATATTGTAATCGCAAAATATTTTACTTTAATAACTCTTGTCTTCTTCAATATCTCAATTATTATTTTGTCTTATACATTTAATTAAATACTATCAATATCATTTGTTGCTCTGTTGTGATTTAATAAAGGTTGATCGATCCAAATCAGTACTAAAATTAACTAATCTTGGATCAAATAATAAATTAAGAAATGAGTGTTGTCTGCTTAAACCTTTCATGAATTTATTTTTAAGTTTTTCATTATCAAAACCATTTTTATTTTTACCATCAATGTTCATTGAAACCAGATTTAATCCACTTCTATCAACAGTTCCACCATCCTTTTTATTTTGTTTGGCTTGTTTTTCCATTAATTTGTCCGATTTCCCTTTTACCACATCGCCCAAATGCAATACCAAGTGATATTCGTATCCAAGTGTTGAATCCATGCCATGCATGGCAAAAACCGTTAAATCCAAGGCATTACTTACCACATCCGTTTTTGGAACATAAACCTTATTTCTAAACAAGAATATACTTGTTTTTAATGTATTAAAATCCATTTTATCCAACTCCTTTAAGCCTCCAATACCAACGGATGCATCAACCAAAGGTTTAAAATCATAAATTTTTCCATTTTCCAAGGTAAAATGCCCTTTCACTAAAATTTGATCATCGTCCCAATCACCATCAACATAAAAAGCTCTAGCGTGCAATTCACTGGTAAGTATGCCACTTAAATTTTTATGAGTCATATCCGTTTGATCAAAATCATCATTAACAACCAACAATTCATTTAAATCAAGCCCAGTGATAATATTTTTAATATCAACCTTTGGTTTTTCCCACTCCCTTGCGTCCAACATCATTGAGCTAATTAAATCACCACCGCAAGTAGTTAGTTTAAACTCATCAATTACATATAAACTATCGGCAAAACGGAATTTTCCTGAGATATCATCAATAATATTTTTTTCATAAATAATTTTATCCACGCTAAATTTTCCACGCACTAAGAAATGAGGTATTCCTAATTCTTCGAAGTTTGGTAATAGTGGTGCTGGCACTGAATCTGTTTGTTCAGCAACTGCAGGTTCAACGGCAGTAGTGTCAGTTATGATAGAATCATTTACAAGCGTTGAATCAGATTCCATCATTGCAGCAAGAAGGTTATAATTAATGGTTCCCAAATGCAAATTAGTTTGTAATACAATTTGAGTATCTCTGCTTTCTTGAATTATGGTTTGATAAACATTATCCAGCGTTGTAGAATCAATGGCAAAATCAATTCCAGCAACCCTACCAACCATATCATTGATCCTGATTCCACTTTTATCCATTTCAAAAACCCCTGAAAATTTTTCAACTTTAGACATCGGATCATTGGGCATTTCAACCTCAATATCTTTAAACTCAAAGATAAACGAGCTGCTATTAAATACTATATTAGTGGCTTGGTCAGCAATGGAATCCAAATCTAAGGTTCCCTTTGATGTAAGGGTAGCCAATATTTTTCCGCTTAAAGCTGTTAGTAAAGTATCAGGAACCATAGGGAAAAATTCGCCCAAATTTAAATCAACATTTGTAGTTATACTATAGGTAGGATGATCAAGATTTTTAACTGTGGCCGAACCACTAATGGTTGAACTATCGGTTTCAATATGATAGTTTCTGATATTCAGACTCATGCCTGCTGTATTATTAATACTCCCTTTGAAACCTACATCGAAGCCTGTATTCTTAAGTTTTGCCCCGTACTCCGGAATTTGAATATTAAAATTTTTAAGGCTGAAATTATTGGGCTTATAAGCCATTTGCGCCGATAAATTCTTCACCGATAAGCTTGAATCAACTTTAATATTAAAGTTACTTAAACCCACGCTTAGTATTGTATTTGCCAATACATAATCGGTAAAATCATCACCAATGGAATCGGGTAAAACCCCTTTGGTATGCATGTTAAACTTAATTTTTCCCCGAATACTTTCCACTGTTGAATCGGGTATGAATTTCGAAAATTCTTCTACAACTATGCTCATATCTGTTTTTACATCGTACTTTGGATGATCGATATCGAGTACTGAAAATGCCACGTCGAATTTACTTTGCTTAGTTTCAAAATGGAAGGAGCTAAAATCGGCCTGAGTTGTTTGATTATTGCGCAAAAAACCATTGCTTACTTTTCCTGAAAACGAAATGTTTTTTAATTCAGGATAGTCTACAGTTGCCACATTTCCATTGGTGAAATTAATAATGGCATCTACTTTAGGCATCTCGGTTTCAGAATATTTTCCATTAACTGCTGCCGACAAATTTAATTTACCTGTCACTTTATTTACGCCAAACTCTTTTAATAGCTCTTTGGGTGCATATTTCATTAATTCATCAAGAATTACTTCTTTCCCTTCAAACTTAATATGTGTTTCAATTTCGTCTCCTAATACCACACTTCCAGCCAAATTTAATTCTGCACCATCAGTAACTATGGCTAAGTTTTTAATACTCACCGAATCCCCAAAATAATCAACATCAAAATCAATGTTGGTTTTTTTCATTAAATACAAGTTAGTTTCTTCAAAACTACAATTGCTTAAAGCAATCCCACCTATTACTGAAGCTGAAATATTATCACCATCTATTTTTGCTTTTACTTTTATTTCTGGAATGGCAACTTTTGCTTTTGTTTTTAACGACTGATCAGCAAAATATACTTGAATATTTTTTAATGATAAATCGGTTAATGTAATGTTTAATGGTGCCGAAGGGGTTGTATCTTCAACAATTGCAGTGGTATCTGTTTCACCCATTAAAAAATCAATATTTGTGGCACCACTGGTGTCTACTTTGTAAAAAATATTGGCTCCGTGAACATCTACCTTCATTATTTCAACAATACCATCCATAAGTGGTTTCGATTTAACCGAAACATAAATTTTATTAAAATAAATGATGGTATCGGAAGTTGTGGTAATTGAATCATTCAAAGTGCTATCTTTTGGAGAACCCAAGCAAACATCGTTTAACTCAATTGTTGCCAAGGGGAATTTTCGCAATAAATTGAATGATACATTTCCGATTGTTACCGGGGCTTTAATGCTTTCACTCACTTTTTTTAAAGCAATATCGCTTATTTTATTTTCTGATAATTTGGCTACAACCGTTAATACAACTATTAATAACAGTACAATTCCAATAATCCAGATAAAAATTTTAAATACTTTCTTCATGGTAAAAAATTATGTTGTTTACAGCGGGTTTAAAGATAAAAAATACATTCACAATCTAAGAGATATTTTTCAAAATTTCTTGAGTTAATTCTTTTGTCTGATAATCCTTCTCTAAAACATCAAACGGAACCACAAATTTACATCCTTCTCGGAAACGACTGCAACCATAGGCTGAGTTCCCTTTTAGCATGATTCCCTGATTACATTTAGGACAGGTAAGTGTTTGTGTTTCTTGTGGTTTTTCTTTTTTTGTATCCTCTTCTATGGTAATATCAATAGTAAAATCCTCTTTAAAAGAAAGGATTCCTTTAACCTTTTTACCATCAATTACAAAGCCTGTAATTTTTCCAGTTTTGCCTTTATTAATAAGTGTTTCTATTTGTTTCTCGGTGAGTTTTTTACCAAATTGTTCAAATAACACTTTAAAATTACAAGCATCCTTAAATTCACTACATCCAAAAGCCGTACTTCCTTTTAATATAGCACCTTTATTACATTTTGGACAAAGCAATTTTTCCGTTTTTCCGCTTTCCGGTTTCCGGTCTCCTTTTTCCGCTTTCCCTTTTCCGTTCTCCGTTCTCCGTTCACCCTTCTCCTTTTTTTGTTCTTTGTCTTCTTCAATAGTAATCGATTGCTTACGTTCTCGTTTCACTTCCTGAACAATATCGCGAACCATCGTTTTCATTTCTTCTAAAAAGAGCTTAGCATCGTATTCCCCATTTTCAATTTGACGAAGCTTTTTCTCCCACTGTCCGGTTAATTCAACCGACTTTAACAATTCATTACTAATATTATTAATTAGCTGAATGCCCGTAATGGTGGGAACCAAATTCTTGCGTTCTCTAACTACATACTTTCTTTTAAATAAGGTTTCAATAATATTTGCCCGAGTTGATGGTCGTCCAATGCCATTTTCTTTCATTAATTCCGAAAGTTCCTCGTCGTCCACTTGTTTTCCTGCTGTTTCCATGGCACGAAGTAAGGTAGCCTCGGTATATTGTTTGGGGGCTTGCGTTTGTTTTTCGAGCAAATCGGGCTCATGTGGGCCACGTTCGCCTTTTTCAAAAGTGGGCATAATCTGACCATCGTCCAGATATTTCTCCGATTCCTTTCGGGGATATAGTTCACGCCAGCCCTGCTCCAGAATAATCTTACCCGTTGCTTTAAACTCCACATCGCTCACATTTCCAATTACCGTAGTATTTGAAACCTCACAATCGGGGTAAAAAACTGAAATAAACCGTCGGGCAATGGTATCGTACAATTGTTTTTCTTTTAAAATTAATCCCGATGGACTTACTCCCGTAGGTATTATGGCATGGTGATCGGTAATTTTTTTATCGTCGAAAACCTTTTTGCTTTTTTTAATGGGCTTGTCGAGTAGTTTTTGGGTGAAGTCTTTATATGGGGTTAGGTTTTTCAAAATCCCTTTCACTTTGGGATACATATCGTTAGGTAAAAAAGCAGTATCCACCCGGGGATAGGTTACTAATTTCTTCTCATACAGCTTCTGTATCAATTGCAAAGTTTCGTCGGCGGTAAAGGCAAATTTTCTATTGCATTCCACCTGAAGTGCTGTTAAATCGAATAATTTTGGAGCTTGCTCCTTCCCTTTCTTCTTGGTAAACGATGCAATTTCAAAATCGTCTTGCTTTATTTTTTCAAGGAATCCTAAAGCCTCTTCTTTTAGCAAAAAGCGACCTTGGGTGGCATTAAATATAACCTCTCGGTAGGTAGTTTTTAGTTCCCAAAAGGGTTCCGATGTAAAGTCCTTTATTTCTTTATCGCGATTTACAATTAATGCCAATGTTGGAGTTTGCACACGACCTACGGACAATACTCCTTTGCCATTGGCATATTTTAGGGTATACAAACGCGTGGCATTCATACCCAACAACCAATCGCCAATGGAGCGAGCATTACCGGCGGCATAGAGCAAATCAAAATCAGAACCTTCCATCAGGTGATTAAAACCTTCTTTAATGGCTTCATCGGTTAAGGAGGAAATCCAAAGTCGTTTCAATGGTTTTTTGTAATTGGCTTTGGTTAACACCCAGCGTTGAATCAGCTCTCCTTCAATTCCAGCATCCCCGCAGTTTATCACTTCGTCGCAAGCTTGAGAAAGTCGTTCAATGGTTTGGAATTGTTTTTTAACGCCATCGTTATCAATTACTTTGATTCCAAAACGAGGAGGAATCATTGGTAGGGTATCCAAGCGCCACCACTTCCATTTATCGGTATAATCGTCGGGAGTTTTTAGGGTACACAAATGTCCAAAAGTCCAGCTCACCTGGTAACCATTTCCTTCAAAATAGCCATCTTTTCGCTGATTTGCACCAACAATTCGGGCAATTTCTTTGGCAACACTAGGTTTCTCTGCAATACAAAGTTTCACTTAAACAATCAAATTTATTGGTTTCAGCGATAAAAGTACATTTTCAAATTTGGGCTTCCAAACTAAGTTATTAACACAAATTTTTTGAAGTCAGCAACATTATAAACTATTCCCTGTTTATTCTGACCCTAGACAGATGGCTTGTGACCGTGGGAATGAAGGCTATTCTCCATAAGATTATGTTTCGGGGAAAGGTCAGCAGGCTGCTACCCTTGGTCAGAAGGCTGCTACCCAAGGTCAGAACTTTTGTGACCATGGGGATGAAGACTATTCCCCATAAGATTATACTTCGGGATTAGGTCAGCAGGATGCTACCCAAGGTGTATCGTCCTGATTTTGGTTGACTCTTTTTCTTAGTTATTAACTATTATCTCAAATGTTAAATTTGTTAAAACT
>JAEINW010000237.1 GCA_016342715.1 Salinivirgaceae bacterium
CTTTTTTCTGTGATCCTATTTTTCCCTATCTCCAACAGCGACAAAGTTATTAGCTATTGCTTACGAGACCATTTAGCTAAGTTTAGTTTAAATTTTGCTAGTCCAAAATTGAGCATTTATAAATTGGAGTTAACTCACTATTAAATCATCACTCTGGGGGCTTAATAAACGATACGGCTTATGTTTTATCAAAAAATTAAACAAATACCAATAATTTTTGTATAAATATTTGCGATACCTTGAGTTTGAGCTTATATTGCAAGCCATTACCATCCGTGGAATAAGGTTACTAGGGATAATCTTATAATATAATAAATTTTATGACAAGTATAATTATTGACAACGAAGAATGTAGACCCATAATTGGTTTTAAAAGATATCATATCAGTGAATCGGGACAGGTATATCGTACCGCTCCCTCAAATAACAAGGAGAAAAAACTCATTAAAGATGGCGCACCATACGTACTCAAGAAAGACGTGTTTTATGTGGAGCACAAAGGCAAACTTCGTCAAGCCACCTGCAGTTTAATTGATAATAATGGCAAATTGCACAGTTTAATGGTTTCGGAATTGATTGTTGAAGCATTTGGCTTGTTTGATGGTAATTATAATAATAAAAAAAATTCCTTAGAATATATTGATGGAGATAAAAAGAATTTACATTACTCAAATTTAAGAATTTGTAAAAAAAAATACTCCAACACTAAACTATCTGATTCGGATGTTAAAAAAATAAAAAGGCTAATTTCAATAGGGTATCCGTTAAAACACATTGGGCTATTATTTGAAGTGTCGGAAATGCAAATAAGTCGTATAAAAACTGGGGAAAACTGGGGAAATGGCAAACGAAAAATTAAAGCTCCTGAAGCCCCCTTTCCTATTGAAGACGGTAAAATACGAAAATACATTGCTATTTTTGACCGCAAAGAAGTTCAAAAAGAAATCAAAAGACCATTTACTATTAAAAGAAATCCTGACGATCCGACTGATAATATAATAATTGGGATTTTAAATGGGTATAAACTTTCGCTAAAACATAAAAACATAACCCGAGCTCAGGTAAATATAGAAAAATTAAATAAATATTTTTTTAGCTAATATTTAGAGCTTACTTTAAGTTAGATAATAAAAATTGATAGTTAAATCGATCAGATGATTCATCTGATTTAAGAAATTATCGTTTAAAAACTTTGAAACACATTAGCTCTAATTTTATTATAGGATAGGTCTAATTAATATTAAGATGTAAAGCATGAGCACGCAGCCACAAACATTATTCTCTTAATTTAATTTATTAACTTTTTTGCAAAGATTTAGAATATGAATATTCAAGCTGAAAAATTAGAGCTAATGAACTTACAATATTAATTGAAACCAACAGAAACAATAGATACTATGTAAAAAAAGATCAAAAACATTAATAAAAGTTGAGATAATGGCAATTAAGATAAATCAAAACAAATACTTCTAATTTATGTAATATATTTGTATTTTAATTGCAACATACTGCCATTACTATCCGTGGGATAAGATTATTGGGTATAATCTTGAATAATAATAATTTTTATGACAAGTATAATAATTAACAACGAAGAATGTAGACCCATAATTGATTTTGAAAAATATTATATTAGTGAATCTGGTAGAATATACAGAGTTAAACCACTTAACAAAAAGGAAGAATCATTAATTAAAAATGGAGCACCCTATGTTAATGAAAAAATGATTTATTTCAGAACCAATAAAGGAATATTACGACAAGCAAATTGCAGCTTAGGTGATGAAACTGGTAAACTTCATAATATCGCTGTTTCATATCTTATTGCTGAATCGTTCGGATTAGTTGAAGGTAAATTCAAAACAAAAAAACAATCGATAGAATATATTGATGGAGATAAAAAGAATTTACATTATAAAAATTTAAGAATTTGTAAAAAAAAATACTCTAACACTAAACTATCCGATTCGGATGTTAAAAAAATAAAAAGGCTAATTTCAATAGGGTATCCGTTAAAACACATTGGGTTAATATTTGAAGTGTCGGAAATACAAATTAATCGAATAATAACAAGAGAAAACCAGAACAATAGCAAGCGAAAAATTAAAGGTCCTGAAGCGCCTTTTCCTATTGAAGACGGTCAAATACGAAAATACATTGCTCGTTTTGACAGCATAGAAGTTCAAAAAGAAATTAAAAGACCATTTACTATTATAAGAAATTCTGACGATCCGACTGATAATATAATAATTGGGATTTTAAATGGGTATAAACTTTCGCTAAAACATAAAAACATAACCCGAGCTCAGGTAAATATAGAAAAATTAAATAAATATTTTTTTAGTTAATAAGTTAAAAAGATAATTAAACGTTGCCACGTGTAACTATCTTTTTAGAGGGCCTAAAAAAAGGAGTCAATCAATTTGACTCCTTTGTAAATTTTAAAATTAAAATGTTATTCTATTATAATTTTTTCAAGCCTAATAAATTTATTACATGAAATTTTTATAAAATAAATTCCTTTTGAATAGTTCGTTGAATTAATTAAGTATTCCTCATTATTTATTGCTGTCGATACTTTATCAACAAATACTTTTTGCCCATTTATATCAGTCACTTCAATAAAAACATCTCCAATGTTAACATTATCAAAATCTAACTTTATAAATGCCTTTGCAGGATTCGGATAAATATGAATTTTATTACTTTCCTGGCTTTCAATAGCATCACCAATTTCAATTGTAAAACTAAAAACGTCTTGAACTAAACCACCATTTCCGTCATTTGCAGTTACGGTAATGTTTGCCATCCCAATTCCTATTTCATTAATAGTCAATATATTTCCGCTAACATTAAGGGTTACAACATCGGTATTGTCTGAAACAGCAGAATATGTTAAATCATCTCCATCTGAATCAGAAAATACGGTTGATAGATCAAGGGTTGAGCTAACAAACCCCTCTTTTATAGTAGTGTCAGCTATTGCATTTTCTACAATTGGGTCGATGTTTGAACTTAAACCTTTAACAACAGAAACATCATCGATATATAAACTCCATTGATTTAAATCACTATAACCATGCCAGCCTATATAATATATTCCATCAGCCGATGCCGTAAATGTTGCTTGTGCCTCAACATAGCTTGTCGATGAGATAGAACTATTATCAAATATTTGATCCAATGTCATTGAGGCCGAATTGTTTTGAGTTCCAAGCATCACCTCTAATTTCTCGGTATATGATGACGATTCTGATCTGTACCAGAAAGTTACTTCGTACTCAAATCCGGCTTGTAATTGCAATGGAGGAGAAAAAAACCAATCATTCATGGCTATTGAACTATTCCATCGTATTGACAAATGGTTCGATCCTGAATAGGGAGCAGCGCTAGCTATAATCCACTCATAATCGTCGTTATTTGTGTTCTCAACACTTATGCATGAAGGCAAGTTTGGAGCTGTTACAGCATCAAAATTCTCGGTATATGCTGTTACTGATAAATTTATAGTACATGGATCGCTAAGGGTTGTTTCATTATCCTCCAATGGATTTCCATCAGTTTTATAATTTACTAATAAGCCGCTATTGGTGTACGAATAAATTTTAAAATAATAAGTTGTAGCATTATTTAATCCGTCAAAAATGTAGTTTTCAACACCTTGAGAAATATTAAATGCCCCACTACCATCGTATAAATTAACATCATCGGAAACAAAATTTAAATCGCTTGGATCAATAAATACCCCAGTTTTATTAGCTAGAATTAGATATCCATCAGGTTCAACATCACCACTTGCATCGATCCATGATAAAGGAATTGTTGTTGGGCTTGGAGTACCTGCAATAAAATCGGTAACTTGAGTTGTTGGTTCAGGTTTTGCACCGGTAGTGTCAGTTCCACTTAATTCAATTAAATTGTAACAATAATCGGCTAAACTATATTCATAAACTGAAAAAATGTAAGCTGTAATATTATCTAATCCTGTAATATTAACTGAGGTTCCACTGCCATTATATACCACATAATTCCCAACACCTATTTCATCTCCGGCACCAAATACTGAATTAGCAGTATATGTATCCCCTTTATTTGGGTCGGAATGAATATCATTTACGTCACATGCAATAACCAAAACATTATCACCGCCAGAAGGTGTTCCTCTATCCCATGAAACATCAATAGAACTGTAAGTTACATTGCTTGAATTAAAATTTGTAGCCTGATTTGTAGGCGGTGTACATGTTTCAGTTCCATAGATAGAAACATCATCAATGGCCCATCCAGCACCTACAGCAGCGCCATCGGAACCAAATCGAATTCTAAATTGAAAATCAGGATTTTCATTATATGCTGACAAATCAACTGTAACTTGTGTCCAATTTAAAATTGATTCAGGACTCCAAGCCAGCTCACCATTTAATGGGTTGCCAGAACTTAAATTTCCATTATAAGGCAAGCTTGTAGTTACTTTTGTCCATCTAACTCCATCATAACATTCAATATAACCACCATCCCAATAATCGCCACTACCAGAAAGTTCAGCATTCATGTATATCCAAAAAGTTAAGAGACAATCGCCAAAGCCATATAAACTTATTTTTGGAGACATTAAATTATATATTGAATTTGTATTGTAATCGTTATTTCCGTTCGTAACAAAACATGTTCCACCTCCAGTGTGATCTCCCGAAGGAGTTGTTGGGGTTACATTTGCCCAATCGTCATTTCCAGTTACTCCATTCCAGCAATCAGCTCCAGAATCAAAATTCTCAGAATAAGGCAATGTTAATCCAACACATGGATCAACCTCGGTTTGTGCCGTTGCTTCAGGTGATGTTCCATCAGTTTTATATTTAATATTTGAACCTGAATTCGTGTATGGGTAAATTTTGAAAAAATAAGAAGTCTCACCTGTTAAACTATCAATAGTAACCGCTTGTATTCCAGAATTTATATTTTTTACGAATCTTGAATCAATTTCTAAAATTCCATCTGTAGGTAAAGCAATATCTTCATAGCTAATAGCACTACCTTTAATTAAATAACCGTCGGGTATTGCAGTACCGATAGCATCTGTCCATGTTAGTGGAATAGTAGTGCCCGTGGGCGTTCCTGCAACAAACAATGTTGGATAATTTGAAGGCGTACTTTTAATAGTTGTTTCATCGGAATAAACACCAGCAGAATAATCGCCACTTGGTAAAACCGACCACATTTTGTAATAATAATGTGTATTTTCAGTAAGTGATGAATGGTTAAATAAACTTGCTTCTCCTTTGTAAAGTATAGTTCCACCATTGGGTATTGCATCAGCCACATTATATGTTGTTTGATTGATTGGGTCGCCAAATATTCCATCGCTGCTCCAAGCAACCATCACATCATCGTTATTGTTATTACTATTCCATGATAAATCTATTTGATTTGGATTATTTGAAACTGCGCTTAAACTATTTGGTGATGATCCATCAATTCCTGAAATAATTAATGAAAAATTCTGATTAACTGCTAAAGTTCCTTTGTGAGATATTTGTATTGTATATTTTACTCCAGGAGTTGGGTTTGATATAATTATTTTTTCGAATGGATCGACATTATTATCTGCATTAACACTTGTTGTTAATGAGCTTAATCGAAATGGATAAAATATATTGGTGCTTTCAGTTACCCTAACATCTAAATCATTAACTAAAGCTGGAGTTGCCAGATTTGCCGTTCCTTCATTAATGGTTCCTGGCAAATCAGTCCATGAAATGGAGACTACCAAATCTTCAGTACCAGTTGCAAAAACATCAATGGTGTATTTCTGATTGTTATCCAAACTTAATTCGCTAATTACTGTTCCAATAAACCTGTTTGAAATTACTTCGGCGGCCTTCATTCCATTTAACAAACCCCATCCGAAAGCTGCATCCGGACCTGCTGGTCCAGCATCATCGGCCGTATGTAAGGCCAAACCTTTTAAGGTTGCTGCCTTCATAAAATTAGAATTTAAATTATTGTAATGTTGTTGTAGTAATAATAAAGTACCACAAACATTGGGAGTTGCCATTGAGGTTCCGGTTAAAGAACCGTAGGCACTATTCGACGTTTCAAGAGTTGAATATAAATTTGTACCATTACCTGCTATTTCAGGTTTAATTCTATAATCATCAGTTGGGCCTTCGCTACTTGAGCTATTAATATTTATAGAAACTAAATTTCCTGAAGCATCAATTCCAATTTGTTTAGCGTTTGCAACCACCAAATTATTCTTTGCTGTTGCATGACTAGATAATTTATCAAAATATGAATCACCACCAAGAGGAGCGCCATTTGAAACATTATCGTCTCCATCGTTACCAGCGGCGACACACATAAGATAATACGGTGCATTATATAACAACTCATCCCAATCTCGTGAATCACCAATATAGGCTCCAAAAACCCAATCGGCTAAATCAGATGCTCTCCATCCGTAAGAATGATTAGATAACAACATTCCATTACTAGCCATTTCAGCGGCTTCTGCCAAGTCATTATTCCAATCGAATCCAACAACATGTCCTTGAGGAGCCATACCTTTTGCATCTTCGTTTACTCCCGATGCAATGATTGTTCCAGTCACATGAGCTGAATGATAATGCAATTCGGTGGAACCATCTCCAATTGAAAAACGGTCCTCTCCTCCAATACCATCATATTCTTGATGGCTTGACCTTGCAATTCCACCATCCCATACATGAGCACTCATTCCTTGACCTTCAAGATTTAGTCCTAAGAGTCCACCATTATGCAATGTATTTGCTCTGGTAGAAATTGCTGCATTTGCATTAAAAGTTGTATAATAGATAGGAAACCCTTCTTTGCTAACTTTCATTAATTCAATGAGCACACCGTTTTTCTCTTCTTTAACTACCCACCCTTTTTCCTTGGCAAGTTTTAATGCTTTTACTTTTTCCTCATTAAATACTGCATCGTATTTTTTATTAAGCAGTTTTAATTCCTTAATATTCGTTTCTTTTTTAATTTTTTGTTTTTGTTCTTTTGTCTGTGCTATTGAATAATTCGGAAGAATTATTAAAAAACAATAAAACAAAACACATATAAAATTGGCTTTCCGTAACATGAGATACATTTTTTAGTTTACCTAGTTTAAATAATCTTGCTATTAATTAAGTCAAAAATAATAATATTAATAAAAGTACTCATCACTCAAACGGGTGATAAGTTGTACCAATCTATCTTCACCCTATCGGGTGGTAACTTACCAACCTTCTGTTTTACTGCATTTTAATAAATAAAACACATTAGGTATTATCATTTTATAGAATGGCTCAACAAAATAATTATTTTAAATGGGGTATTCAATCAATACCCGTGATTTTCTTTTATAATTTTATCATATGTTACAGATTCGCTAATAACAGCCTGTGCAAGTAGCCGCATAAATAGTAAACCTCGACTATTGGAGGTCCTTCTATTGTACATGAACACATATTAGCTGGTGTTTTTTTCAAAGGAGGTTTAATTATTTCTTTAACCAAGGAATTTGAAAGCATTAAAAAATTTGAATACCGTGTAACCCTAGCTTAATTAAATGGATTAAAACAATTGTTATCAATGAATCAATAAGAAACGCAAGGACAAGAGATAAAATTAAATACGAGGATAATATATCGGAATATGAAATAAATACAGAATTTGATTCTGATTTAAGTGACATTGACATTGAGCAGATTTATTCTATAATTGAAACTGGAATTGCAACAAATAAGGCAGGCCTATTCATAAGGTCTTTTCTTTTGAGCCTCTGGTTTTTTAAACGTAAATTTATCCTTAGGTTGTATCGTCCTGATTTTGGTTGACTCTTTTTCTTAGTTATTAACTATTATCTCAAATGTTAAATTTGTTAAAA
>JAEINW010000238.1 GCA_016342715.1 Salinivirgaceae bacterium
TAATATACTCATTAACAAATTGTTAAGCAAGATATCCTTTAGTTATTTTCTCGCAAATCGCTCAATCTAGGTTTAAAGCAATGCTTGAAAAACTAGCCGAATTTCCTGAAAATTATGATGAACAAAAACGACAAAAATTATTATTAAAGCTTTCTGAAACTGCAAAAAGCACCTTCGACCTTTTAGAAAATTTATTAAACTGGTCGAAAAGTCAAACAGGAATTATCAGTTTTGAACCTACAAATTTAAAAGTTACTGACATTATCCAAGAGCTTGTAAAATTCGCTCAGCCCATTGCCGACAAAAAACACATTTGCATTTCTTCCATTGTAAAACCAACAGTTACAGTATTTGCCGATAGTAACATGCTAAAAACCATTTTTAGAAATCTGTTGACAAATGCAATAAAATTCACTCCCGAAAATGGATATATTCAAATTTTCTCTAATCCCAAAGGTGATTTTGTTGAATTTGGAATTAAAGATAATGGTATGGGTATAAGTAAAGAAATAAAAAATTCTCTTTTTCTTAACCCGGGAATATACAGTTCTCTAGGCACACAACAAGAAAAAGGAAGTGGTTTAGGACTTTTATTATGTAAAGATTTTACCGAAATTAATGGTGGACAGATTCGAGTGGAAAGCGAAGTGGAAATTGGAAGTATATTTTATTTCACATTAAAAACAAAACTCTAATTTTTCAGGTTCATTTAGTTTTTTTATTGAGTCCAGTATAAAAAGGTGCGAAATCGTGAAAAGTTAAAAATCAGCATTACCCCAACCCTAAAGCCTGTAATGCCATTAACTTTAGAATATTTAATGTTTTATATATAAGATTTCATTGAATATCGAACAAAGATTATTCGCTAACGCTCATGAGAGAAGTTAACGAATTTTGATTTCAGAATTAACAACTTCTTAAATCGTTAATCAATGTTCCTTGTTCTTAAATCTATTTTATTTAATTCAATATCCAACAACAAAAAGCTTAAATCAATGGCATTACTAAAGCCTGCCTGGCCGGTAGGCAGGGGAGTCTGATTTTCAACGTTTTCCCTTTAGTGCTAAGATAAAAAATGTTGAAAATCTTAATTCGAATGCTTTTTATACTAGACTCTTTAATAACTTAAACAAATATCTTAATGATTCATATAATATGGTAGTAATTTATTAACTGCATGATTAAATCGTGACTCACAATCGTTTAGACTTCCTTCATATTTTAAGCCTTTTGGAACTCCAAAACAAAATATTCCTTTTCCTTTTGCCATTCGTTCTAATTTACACAAAGCTTCATCAGACAATTCAACATACAAAGGATCAAGTATTTTACATTGTTCTTCCTTTCCGTTTGTTAAATCCCAATTTATAGCTTCTTCTCCATTTATTAATAGCTTTGAAAAATAGATTTCTTTCAGTAATGGAAAAGCAAATTCAAGTACCTTTTTAGCTCCTTGGTTTGCAAAATCAATCACCTCTTTATTCCTAATAATTAAAATACAAATCAAATTCTTGTCTAATTTTGATAACTGACCAATTGCTATTGTTGCTACGCCAACTCCTCGCATTTCGTGACCTTGTTTTTTACGCTCTGAATCGAACCATTTATAAAAATCTCGTATTTCGCATATGCTTTTATACTTCAGGTTCCCATTCTTCAAAGCCAAATTATATATGTTTGACTGCTTCCAAACATTCGTTTGTTTCTTCCGATCCTTTTTTAACCAACAGCCTTCGAGCAAAATATTCTTTCCTGTTTCTTTCTTATATGCGTGCATATTAGGCCATTCTTGCGCTTGCAATGCATTTGCATAACAATTAAATAATAGAATAGAAATTGCAAGTGTTTTAAATAAAATTTTCACCCTGATTATAAGTCTTTTAAATGAATAATAAATCATACATTAATATACTTTTTTGTTGCAACTAAAATATTGGTTTATTAGCAAAGCAAGTTACCTTAATTATTTAGATAGCTCTATTTGAAATTTATTGCTTCTTTAATGGTTGTTGATAATCTAATATATTAACCTTTCGATTCCAATAGAATATTTTATTCACTATCTCCGCTTCGCAGTTTCTCCCACATAGGAGAACTTTCCATGGTTGGTTCAACTTCATAATCGAAGATAGTCTCCCCCTGATAGGTCTGGCTGAAAGCCGAAAAATGAAAATTTTAATTAGTATAAAACTTTTTGGTAATCATAGAATTACCATTTTGTAATTTTACTATATATATTCCCTTGGGATAATTTGGGGTAAAATCAATCTTATTCTCTTTCAATACGGATGTGTTTTCCAAAATCACATCCACCCTCTTACCCAACATATCGTATATATCCAAAGTAACTTTGGCTGGACTTGCTAATGTAAATTCAATAGTATTGTTGGTTACCATTAATTCTGGGAGTTTTAAATTACTATGAAAATCCATTGTCTTAAATATTTCTGTCATTACTGAACCCGTAGCATATTCAGGGTTCACATCAAGCACATAGGATGCTGTTACTGCCGCATCGGCAGTTTCGTGATGTATGGTTGATTTGTAATTCTCTTTTATATTGGGTCCAATGGCCATAAACATAATATGTTGGCATCCATTGCAAGAACAACCATGATTTTGAAAGCCACCGTGGGCAGAGTCGTGTCGGCCATGATCATTGGTAACCATCATTATGGTATTATCTTTATATACGGGATCGTTTTGAATAGCTGTCCATAAGGTATTTACAATTTCATCGGCTGTTTGAATGGCTGAAATATAGGTATTCCAATCTCCAGAATGCCCTGCATGATCCACAGCGGGCAAATAAAACCATAACAATTGTGGGTGATGATTTTCTATAACATCGAGCGTTGTGTTCAATACATCGGTATCAGAACTTCCTGAACTAATTACAGTAGGCCAATAATCGGGGCCATAATCGGGATGAAAACTTTGTAACCATAAGCTTGAAACATAAGTAAGCGTATAATAACACTGCGAAGCATCCATGTTTTTTTGCTTTCTAAAATATTCAAAAATTGAAGGCGTATAAGCCGCTTGCGTGCTACTTCCTTGATAAATGGTATCATAACTTCCCTCCCAATTTCCAGTCCAAAGTGCAGGTATTGCATATCTTGTTGATGTTAAATGTTCGTTATACATTTCATCTAACAAGGTACCTTGTTTTGAAAGCTCATACATGTGTGGAATGTTTGCATGGCTTTCATCGCCAAAAGTTTCGGTGTATCGGGCGCCATCAATAACTACAAAAACCACATTTTGAGCCTCAACACAAGAACCTAGAATAAATAAAATTATAGGTAGAAAATATTTCATTTTATTAGCTTTCGAAATTTACACTTTAGAAACTGCAAGTTACTAAATAAAACATAGAGGCTTATTCCATAATGATATCTTCAGGTTAACATTGCAATTTTTCAACCCTAATTTTAAATTATTTCCGATGGTTATTTGAATAAAACGCTGTTACGGAGGCGCCCAGAAAGTTTAATGGCCGCTTTTTTTTTGGAATCCATACGAAACAACATACCTGGTGAAGTAAATGCAATTGATGGCAAGGCAATGCGTGGAGTTAAAGACACAAAAGCAAGTAAAGACATGCCTCATATTGTTTCTGCATGGGCATCAGAAAATGGCATTTGTCTGGGGCAGGTTAAAGTATCGGAAAAAAGTAACGAGATAACTGCAATACCTGATCTGGTAGACGCAATAGTTAATAAAGGCTGCACTATTACTATAGATGCAATAGGGTTTCAGAAAAACATTGCCAAAAAGATAAGAGAAAATGAAGCAGATTACATATTAGCGGTAAAAGGGAATCAAGCTAATTTGGAGCAGGCAATACAAGATACGGTTCGATTTGAAGGGCCTGATTCAATTAATGTTTTGGAAGACTGCGGACATGGGAGAATTGAAACCAGAACTTGTAAAGCCTTTAGCAATTTAAGCCATGTTGTAAATCCTGATGATTGGGCTGACTTGTCAACCCTTTTTGTAATAGAGTCTCACGTCTATAAAAAAACAACAGGGAAAGAGAGTACTGAGCGAAGAGCTTACATGACAAACTTGCCTGCAATAGCTGGTAGTTTGAATAGCAAGACTCGAAGCCACTGGAGCGTAGAGAATAACTTACACTAGATGCTGGATGTTACATTTAATGAAGATGCATCAAGAAAAAGAAAAGACAATGAAGCTGAGAATTTCAATATGTTACTGAAGTCAACAATAGCCTTGTTGGCAAATGACAAAACCCCAAAATTTAGCAAAAAAAGAAAACGATTACAAGCTGCTTTAGACCTTGAGTATAGAGAAAATTTACTGGGTTTTTAAATTCGGTTACCTTGTGTTTGTTACCTCTTGTAGCTGTTTTCATTCTTTTATTTTTGTTGCTTAAGAGTTAGTTTTAAAAAGTTGTTTTTGTTAGTAGTTTTTTTTAATAATTGCTTATAAGCCACTCTCCCTATAAATCGAGTTCTCCCCTGAGGGGAGAACTGTCTTGTGGAAAGGTTACTAATCATTTATTATTCATTACTGCTTATTCATTGTCATTTACTAATTATTTATAAATACAGCTTCGTGATTAAAACATTCGCTCATATTTGCCAAATGCCACCCCTGCTCGGTCATTATTTCGGTAAATATTTTATGGTTCCAATTTTCATTGCAATAGGGTTCCTGATTCCAGTTTTTGCAAACTTTTTTGCTGCTATCAAAGGCATTATATTTTTCTTCGAGCTTGTCGGAGTCGTGGTTTATTAATACACAAAGTGTAGGGTACTCCTTATTAGATGACGTTAGTGAGAACATATCGAAATCGTTTACGGTATTGCCAAAGGCCAATACGGGCTTTTTACCTATGCGATTGTAAATGTTAATGGCTTTATGCGACGACACATTTGAGAAAAAGTTGGCCGTGTCTAAATAAAACTCGGGTCCTTTGCCTTTTAAATGAGTAATGCTTTTGTACTTCTGTAAGGAACCAATAATATGCGAGGGTGGCAATTTTGCCAGTGTGGGTTCGTTTTTTACAATGCCCCAAATAAATTGCTGCGACGAACCCGATACAATGTACACTTGAAAATCGTTTGCCTGAAGGTATTCAATTAACTCTATCATGGGTTTGTAAAACTGATTTTTCAACACTCTATTTTTTGGTTTATGCTTGGGTATGCAGTTATTTTCAATGGTATTTGTGTACATAGTTATTAGCGATACCAAGGAGTCGGAAGTAAGGGTGCCGGGCAAATAACTACCAAAGGCGTCTAACACGGCCTTTTGTAAATCATTTTGTTTGTCGTTACAGGAAGGGCTTAGTCCGAATGCCAATTTGTATGCAGTAAATAGTTCCATTGAAAAAGGTCGTTCACAGGCGATGGTTCCATCCATATCAAACACGGCAATTCTATCTTTGGTAGCTATGTAAGGTTTAGAAGTTGAATCTGTTGCAGCTTCTACATAATCAATTACTGTATTTATTGAAAATACGGCACCACTCATAGTATCTTTATTTTTCCATGAGCTTAAGTGTTCTTTAGGCAAGTTGTGTTTATCGTGGCTAGGTTTTATTTTTTTATTACAAGCAACAATAGCCAGAGCCATAAGTGCAAGAAAAAGAATCTTTCTCATAGTTTTTTAATTTTTCGTTGGTTGTTTGTTGTTTACTGTTCAACAATTTAAAATTCTGCTTGTGAATTTTAAATTGTTGATAAAAGAAACTATATATAGCCGTTATTGCAAATTTATGTGATGTCCGGTCGATTTTTTGGGAAGTATGGTGGAATTTTTGGGATATTCTAAACAATGAGTGCTGAACAATAAATAATGAAAAGAAAAAATGACTTGAGTTAATTTAAAAAAGATGAAGGGAGGATGCATACTTGGTACTGGTTACTAGTTACTGGTTACTGAGGACTGAGGACTGAAGACTGGAGACTGAAGACTGAAGACTGAATACTGGACACTAAGTACTAAATCTTTTTTCGTCACCTTCGTGGTAAAGCAAATTATGGTCATTAAAAGCCGTGAGCAATAAGCCCTGAACTATCAGCTAAAAAGAAACTATTTACAGTTTTATTCGCATACTAAACAAAGGTGCTTGCGCATAAGCTGGTAAATGCTTGTTTATAAGTAAACTTTCAGGATGCAACGCAAAATCAATGTTATGGCCAAATTTGCTATGTTCAGTAAAACGAGGCTGTTTGTAATAATGATTTAATAACAAACCATAACCTGTTGCAGCAAATAACGAAGAAATTAACAAGTATGTTCCACCTTCATCGGCATCTATTAAAAATGAAGTACCCAAACCTATTAACCCACCACCAAAGGCAGCATAATTAAGTCGTCGTCCTTCGGCTCGGGTTATGTGAAAGTTTCTATAGGTATAATGTCCAACAAAGGAACCCAACACGGCTCCTCCAATTGGCCATAAAAGTCCAATCGACGATTCAAATTCACCGTATGCTAGCACACTTCCACCTACCATTCCTCCTAAAACCGAATTGTTAATTATAGCAGTCATATCACCACGTGTATATTCAATTTTATTTGATAACTGGTGAGCTGCAAAATAACCTAAAGGTACTGATGCCGAAATCAACAAGCCGTATGCTTGTAGATGAGTAGATTCTGAAAAACTGTAATACAAGCCTGAAGCTAAAGCAGGTAAAGCATAACTGTAATACTGATAGGTAGCAATACGGCCATCGGTCCACGGTTTGGTATTACCTAAATAAAAACCCAATTGTCCCAAGGCAATGCTACTAGCTAAACTCATTGATAAAGAAATAGGTTTTTTATTTCTGTTGTCAATGCTCTCATAGGTAGTTTCATTATAATCATTGGTCTCAAGTATATCGTCACCAAACATAGCTGCCGATAAAAAATAACCATACAAACCTCCCATAACTTTTCCATGTCCCCGTAACCAAAGCGAATTGCTGTTAATATTATCGTAGCGCGGCGAAAAAATTGGAATTAACATACTTCCACCTGAAAGTAACATGGTTAAACCTATTCTTGTGGATGTATTTTCAATATCAAGAATATAGTTCAATTGGCTACCATAGGCAATACCCGAAGCTCCTGAAAATGCAATATGCCCCAACAAAAGTTCTGTATCCCGCTCCTTTTTCTCATTCGGTAGCAGTATTTCTTGATTAAAATTTACACTCATATTCTTCTGAATGACCAGACTATCTTTTTGCCTTTCAACATTTGCTCGGTTCTGGTAAAATAAAGATTGTTGGTTATCATTCAATAATTTGAAATAATTATCTACATAGCTTTGATATAGTTCGAGCCATTGTATTTCTTTATCAGACAAGTAGAGATTTTTTGCCTTTCGTTGTTTCAGTTCCTGATAGGTTGGATTAAAAAAAGCTTCGGAAAACGATTTTGCTTTAAATAAGGTAGAAACTTCCTGAGCAGCTAATTGAGTTGCAAATACAAAGAAAATTACAAAAATTAAATCTTTAGCTTTCATGGTATAATGTTTTGCTTCGATAAACTTACTCAAAAAAAACACCAAAGTATTTGTTTAACTAATTTACGAAAAAAAAAAGGCTTCAGAAGCAAACTAAAACCTTTTCAAAATCAAATTTCTGAGGATTAACCAAACTTATTAATTAAAAATGAAACCCCATGCACTAATCTTGAATCACATTAAAAAGTTGGGGGTTTAAATTAAAATCACCTTGATGTTTAATATTAAAGATGGCGATGCATGCAGATAATTTCATAAAAATCAATTTTATGCTTGCATCGCTTGTTGTTAACAATAAACAACTTAGGACGTTGCCCTAAGCTATATTATTTATGGCTTTCAGCCATAGACAAATAATCATTTGAACTAAATC
>JAEINW010000239.1 GCA_016342715.1 Salinivirgaceae bacterium
AAAAGGCCAAAGCTATGCATTTCCTGCTATATTTAGCAGAGTGGAATCAAATAAAACTTGCTTACCGAATTAATGTGAAATAAAAGTACCCTTTTGAGTATTTAAAATTCCATTATCGAATACAAGATTACCTTTTATAAAAACCTTTTCAATTTTTCCATGTACTTCTAAATTATTGTAAATGTTATTGTCACAATTTTGATGATGTGACTTTACTGAAATTTTGTTAATATTATTTGGATCAAATAGAACCAAATCGGCATCATATCCTTCCTTAATTTGACCTTTATTCTTAACATTAAAGATATCACTTACATTTTTTGAAGTAATAGCCACCCATTGCTCAAGTGTAATTTTGTTTTTAAGTACACCATAGGTATATAATAATTGTATGCGATGCTCTACTCCTCCTGTACCGTTGGGGATTTTAGTAAAATCGTGTCTACCTAAATCTTTTTGGCCTTTTAAATTGAAAGGGCAATGGTCGGTACCAACTGTTTGAAGGGTATTATTTTTCAAAGCATTCCATAATATTTCTTTATGCGAACTATCGTGCAAGGCTGGACTAAAAATAAAGGGAGCCGAAGAAGTAAAATCATCAGTTAGTTTTGAATCGTCAAATAGTAAATATTGAGGGCAGGTTTCACCGTAGATAGGATATCCTGATTCTTGAGCATTTTGTATTAATTTCACAGATTCTTTTGCCGAAATATGAACAAAATAAATGCTTGCACCAGTTTCAATTGCCATATTAATGGCCTTTCCAACAGCCATTGCTTCAGCTTCTGCAGGTCGGGATAATGCATGGTATTTAGGAGAAGTTTTTCCTTCGTTCACAAAATCTATTCGTAATTTTTCTATTAAATCGTTGTCTTCGGCATGTATTGTAACTAATGCATTCAATTTTGCAGCTTGTTTCATTACATTTAATAAATCAATATCATCTAAGCCAATTGAACTTTTATATGCCATATACGTTTTAAACGATGATATACCATAAGCGTTCTTTATTTTATTCATTTCATTGGCTGTTTCATCATTCCATGAAATTGGACTCATATGAAAAGAATAATTGCACTGGCAGTTTTTAGCATCTTCCAATCGTATTTTCAAAGCATCAATTAACGATTGATCTTTTTCAGGGGTTACAAAATCTATAATACTGGTTGTTCCTCCAGCTATTGCAGCTCTGGAACCCGTATAGAAATCATCAGCAGAATATCCAGCAGGAGTTTTCAATTTAAAATGGACATGCGGATCGATGCCACCTGGAATGATATATTTACCTTTTGCATCAATACATTTGTAATTACTATTATGTTCTATATTTTGTTGAATAAGATTTATTTTTCCATCTTTTATTAACACATCAGCTTGCTGGCATCCCGAACTATTCACAATAGTTCCATCGTATATTAAAATCTCATTCATAATAGTTATATTCAAAAATTAGTTATGAAAGATACATAATTCGTAATATATTTATTGTCTGTAAGTGCAATAAAGTATTCCATTAAATTTAAGGTGTATGAAAAATATTGATTATCAAAACAGAACTAAAATTATCGCAACTGTAGGACCCGCAATATCTTCAAAAGAAACCTTACGAAGTTTGATATTGAATGGTGTCGATGTATTTAGAGTTAATTTTTCACACGGAGCCTATGCCGATCATAAAAAGGTTATTGATACTATTCTTGAATTAAATTCAGAACTAGATACTTACGTTGCCATATTAGCCGATTTACAAGGTCCTAAATTACGTGTTGGTGAAGTAGAAAACAATGGCGTAGAATTAGTTGAAGGAGCTGAATTGGAATTTTCGAATACACAATGCCTTGGAAATCAGCAAAAAGTTTACATGAGTTACCAGTATTTTGCTCAAGATGTTGCCATTGGCGATATAATTTTAATAGACGATGGCAAATTAAAATTGGAAGTAGTGGCTACCAATAAAGTTGATACGGTAAAAGCAAGAGTAATTTATGGTGGTATTCTCTCATCAAAAAAAGGGGTTAATTTGCCTAAAACAAAGATATCGCTACCCAGTTTAACCGAAAAAGACATTGCTGATGCTGAATTTGCATTAAGCCAGAATGTTGATTGGATTGCCCTCTCGTTTGTACGCACAGTGACTGATATTGCTGATTTAAAAGATTTGATTAAGAAAAATAAAAAACACGCAAAAGTCATTGCCAAAATAGAAAAACCTGAAGCACTTGCAGAAATCAACAATATTATTGATTTGGCCGATGGAATAATGGTAGCTCGTGGCGATTTAGGCGTTGAACTCCCTTTTCATGAAGTTCCATTAATGCAAAAAATGATTGTTGAAAGGTGCATTCGTTATGCAAAACCTGTTATTATTGCTACCCAAATGATGGAAAGCATGATTCATAATTTTAGTCCAACCAGAGCCGAAGCAAACGATGTTGCAAATGCCGTAATTGATGGAGCAAGTGCACTCATGTTAAGTGGTGAAACTAGTATAGGAAAATACCCGATTCAGGTAATTCAAAGTATGCAGGAAATTATTAATTATACTGAAAAGAATGGTTATACCTATAATAGAGAGCATACACCAGTAGTTATGAATCATACATTTATTCCCGATATAATATGCTCTAGTGCTTGCAGTATGGCACGACATGCACATGCTAAAAATATAATTGTTTTAACTTCATCGGGTTATACTGCATTTAGAATTGCCAGCCACCGTCCCGATGCAAATATTTTTGCCTTCACTCCAGATAAAGGTCTATTGCGACAAATGTCACTATTATGGGGTGTTAGAGCTTATATTCACGATCAGTTTTTTTCTACAAATGATTCAATAAAATACACGATCGATTTTCTAAAAGATAAAAAGTTAATTGAAGATGATTGTTTGGTTGTACATGTCGGTAGCATACCATTAAATAGAAAAGGACAAACAAATATTGTGAAACTTACCAATGTTTAATCCCACAATGTGGGTTCATATTAACTTCGTTGAGCTCCTTGCAGTCGGTTCCCCGCAGCTTGCTGCGAGAAAACAAAAGTTCTACTATTTTGATACCTCGTAGTTCATTGCGTCGCATGTGGATATATACTACTAATTTAACATGTTTACTTGCGACGTTTCGTATAGTTGTACTGATTCTTAGGGCGTTGCCCTAAGTTGAATTATATAAGCCTTTCAGGCTATTTTTTTTATTATTATGGGTACAGTTTAAATGATTATTTGTCTGTAAATGGCTGAAAGCCATGAATAATATAGCTTAGGGCAACGCCCTAAGTTGTTTTGTTATTAACAACAAGCGATGCAAGCATAAAATTGATTTTTATGAAATTATCTGCATGCATCGCCATATTTAATATTAAATATCTAGGTGATTTTATTTTAACCCCCAACTTATTAACGTGATCCATTAATAGCTCTATAAATAAAATTTAAGGTTTTTAGATTTACATATTCCGTAATGGGATACAAATCAATTTAAATATTCAATTCTAAGAGGGTTAAAAATAGGAGTTACTTAGACTTTGTATAATAAAGTTCAAATCGTATTTTACAGTCTTAAAATTAGTGAATAAAAAAGAAAAAATATAATAGTTTACATATGTTAATTCACAATTAATAGACAAAGATAGCATGAAATTTACATATGTAACTTGTCTTTTAGTGCTTTATTAATTCTCTTTCCTAAAGAAGGTCCCTCATAAATAAACCCTGAATAGACTTGCACTAAAGAAGCTCCAGCTTCAATTTTTTCGATAGCATCTTTAGCAGAAAATACGCCACCAACACCTATTATAGGTAGATTTCCTTGTGTTTTATTAGATATATACCTAATTAATTCTGTAGATCGATCTTTAATAGGCAAACCACTTAAACCACCATTACCAATTGCCTTTATTTTTGCTTTTTCGCTTGATAGATGATCTCTTTTTATAGTAGTATTCGTCGCAATAATTCCGTCCGTGTTACATTTGTAAACAACATCAATTGTTTCGTCAATTTGCTTGGCGTTTAAATCAGGCGAAATTTTTAAAAAAATAGGTTTATAAATCGATTTCTCTTTACGTAAATCAGTCAATTTTTGCAATATTTCTTCCAATGCATCCTGATCCTGTAGTTTATGTAAATCTGTAACATTTGGACAGCTTACATTTACCACTATATAATCAACGTAGTCGTATAAGCCATTAAAACAACATATATAGTCATTTAGTGCCTCACTATTGGGTGTTATGGTGTTTTTACCAATATTTCCTCCTATTATTAGCCTGCTATTACGTTTTTTAAGTTTGTTAATGGCAGAATCAAGGCCGTTGTTGTTAAATCCCATTCTATTTATAAGCGCTTTATCTTTAGGTAGTCGAAACGAACGTGGTTTTGGGTTGCCTGGTTGCGATTTAGGAGTAACTGTTCCTATTTCAACATGTCCAAAGCCCATATTTCCAAGCATTTTATAAGCTTCTGCATTTTTATCTAGCCCAGCTGCTATACCAATTTTATTAGGAAATTTAATTCCACAAACTACTGTTTCCAAATGTAAACTACTGGGATGAAGAATTTTTCTGGTTAAAGATCCTAATCCTATGTTTTGTGCTAATTTTAGACAAGTAAAAACTGCTTTATGGGCATTTTCAGGAGATAACTTAAATGCTAAGGGACGAATAATAGATGTATACATCGTTTTTTTTGCAAAAATAGATAATAAATTGAATTTTTAGATCAATTAATCAAAAGAATTCTTCGAGGCTTGCCTCGGGGTTCCGCTTTTTCTCCTTTGAATTTTAGGGGAACTAAGCGTTAGCGTTATCATGACCGAAGGGAATAAATGTTCGACATTAGCTGGGAGAAGGGTTCATAAAGAAAATTTGCCTGCCAGTAGACAGGAGTTTCAGCATAAGCTTAAATAAAGTTGGCGAAACCCCCATTGCGTTAGTTTGGTGTCTTGTAGGCTTGCCTAGGGGATAGTAAACTTTAAAATTTTTCTTTAATTGGATATTATTTAGGAGAATATTCTGTAAATGTTTTATCCTCATAGAATATAATAATCCGTTCAATTCGCCCCTTCTCATCCTTATCTAACGATTTAGAAATCAACTCTTCTTTAATCGGTTCAATAGTAGCTGATGATTTGTCTTTTGCAGGAGTATTTGGTATCAGATTATTGGCAGAGCTAGTAAATAAGTTACTTTCCTTAATGAATGCTTCTGAACCTTTATCAGTTAATGTTTCTTTATCCCGTGTTTTTGCATCAAATTCAACGTTTTTATTGGCAAAGAATGAGGGCTGTTTATTTTCTTTATAATGGATTCCTATGTCCATTATAAGCCACTCTGCACTATATTTAGGAAAACTTGATAATATCTTTTGTAAAAAGTCTAAGCTAGGCTTATTTCTACCTGAAATAATGTGCGAAATGCTTGATCGTTGAACACCAATATAATCAGCAAAGGCTGATGATGTGAGGTTTTCATTACTTATTATCTTTAGTATCCTATCCTTAATATCCATAATATACAATTGTAATATATACTCAATTACAAATGTAATATTTAATCTGATATACCAATTTACATATGTAAGGTATATTTTACTTATGTATTTCACATTTGTAATACACCATACCCAAAAGGTGCTTATTCTATTGTTTAAGTAATGCTTCCAAAGTACAGGAATACAATGTATTACATATAGTTTTTATTAGTAAAATACTAAGCATTCGGTAATTTGTCAGTATTTAATTAAATCAACTCTTACGATAAATAACCTAAACTACTGATTAGATGACAAATAGACCAGGCATGTTTAGTTTTGTAAACACGATTATTTCGATATATTTTCATATATCAGAGAGCATTTCTGAACTAAATTCACAGATTCAAATTATAGGGCTGCAATTTTCTAAAAAGAGGAAAATAAAAATTGATAAATGATAAGACAATAAATAATTTTGGGTTCTATCCCACTCGTATATCAATTATCTGTAGGCATTCATACAATAAAATGTAAATATCAAAATCTAAGAGAGGAATACTTTTATCAAAAAGCACATTAATATTCACAATATAAGGCTATTACATATGAATATTCGAGTTAATTTTGTGATCAGATTTTTTGTAAAATAGATCAAAATAGAGCTTTTATTGATCTTTATTTATGAAATTGATTTTCCAACCATAATTGTTTTACATAATTCATGTGCTGAAAGTGTTAACCAATGTGAAGCATTCAAAATTGCTGTTGATAAGTCAACCGGATAGCGTGTAATAGGTATTAAACTACTAACACCAAGGGTATCTAGTTTTTCTATTTCTTCAGTTGCTGCTCCAGTAAACACAAAAAGCGGTTTATTGTACTTTTTTGCTAGAGAGCCTACTCCTGCTGGTGTTTTACCATAGAGGGTCTGAGAATCAACTGAACCTTCGGCTGTTATAATAATATCTGCATTTGTTATTTCTTTTTCTAAATTTAATAATTCAGAAATGCTTTCAAAACCCGGTTTAATTTTTGCTCCGCAAAAGGCTGTGAGTCCCGCTCCCAATCCGCCTGCAGCTCCACCACCATTGAGGTTTTCAATGTTTATAGCAAGATCTCTTTTTACAAGAGCTGCCAGATGTTTTAACGATGAATCAAGCTGTTGTACCATAGCAGGTGTAGCTCCTTTTTGAGGTCCATAAACTACCGAAGCTCCTTGAGCGCCACATAACTTATTGCTTACATCACAAGCTACAATTATTGCTGTTTCTGTTATACGGTGATCAATTTTTATAATATCAATTGAACTAATTTCGTTTAAATAACTAGCACCTAAACTTATTTTATTATGTTGTTTATCTATAAACTGAAGCCCCAAAGCCATGGCCATTCCAACACCTCCATCGTTAGTAGCGCTGCCTCCAATACCAATAATTATTTTTTTGCAGCCCTTATTAAGTGCATCTAAAATAAGTTCACCAGTACCAAAAGAGCTTGTTAGCAATGGATTTCTTTCGTTTTTTGTAAGCCTTTCCAAGCCACTTGCTGCAGCCATTTCAATTATTGCTGTAGATTTATCAGGTAGAATTCCATAAAAACTATCGATAGTTCTATGTAGTGGATCTTTTACTTTTGTGTGAATAATCTCTCCACCCAAGGCACTGATAATACTATGAACTGTTCCTTCACCACCATCTGCTATGGGGATTACTTTTATTGCAGATTTAGGAAAAACTTGTTTTATTCCTTTGACTATGCTTTCTCCAACTTCATCTGCAGGCAAACAATCTTTAAAGGAATCAGGTATTATCAAAAATTTTGGATCCATAATTATTTATTTTTATGATAAGTAAATAGTTTGATAAATATCAAAGTAATTAGCGAGTATTCCATTTCTAAATTCAATTATTTATCTGATTTGTATAGAGCTTTATTTTTAACAATAAGTTGTTAATTAATATTCAGCTGCAGTTTAATCCCACAATGTGGGTTCATATTATTACTCTCACGAGTTCGGGATCGTGAGAATAGTTCACCTTGCTCATGAGAAAAGGTCCCCGCAGCTTGCTGCGAGAAAACAAAAGTTCTACTATTTTGATACCTCGTCTGCAGCAAGGTAGTTCATTATAGAGTTGTTATTCGCAAATCAATATTGTACACTTTTCCCTTCGCGACTTTCCCTTATAGGGAAAGGTGCTTTGAATTAGTTTTTATGGTTATCCCTATGTCAACCTAAATTAAAAAATTAGAAAAGGTGGTTTAAAAAAGTCGGTTAATACATTCAGACAATTAATTGCCTGTAATGTTTTAGCCCCTTAAATAGTTTGACTAAAATATAGATTAAAATCTATACTTTTATGATTATGAAAAAAAGAA
>JAEINW010000240.1 GCA_016342715.1 Salinivirgaceae bacterium
TTTTAATCATTCATTTTGTTAATAAGTGGTACACTTTTCGATTGAAATGTGGTATAGTCCTTAATTAATATTTACAAATGGCGACTAGGTTTTTACTAACATAACGCATAGATTTGTATAACAAGAGCCGTGTGATGGGAGACTATCAAGCACGGTTCTGTGAGAGGATTGGGGTGAGATTCCCCTTTTCTACTCGACCAATTTACCGTTGGGGTTCATTTGCCCAGCCTAATATGCATATGATACATAGGTGATTGTTTGCAGGGAGTTATTGATGTTTCTCTTTAAGATTCTATGAGTTTTCGTAAAATAGAATTAATCAATTGTATCTAAAAGTTAAGCCAACGTTTAAAACTTCCTGCACGTTCTTTACTAACTGTGATACTTTCTTTGAAAGGTGGTTTGGTGCTGACTTTTATCTTATTGTGAAAGTAAGGTTCTATTTTTGTTATAGCATTAATGCAAACAATGATTTGTCTATTGGCTCTAAAAAATGAGTCCGGATCAAGTTCATCAGCTAGTTTATCAAGCGAGGTGTTTAGTGGGTAATCTTTCCCTGCGTATGTAACCGCAAAGCATACTTTGTGTTCAGAGTAAAAGAAAGCTATGTCTTTCACCAATAAGGATATGGATGAAATGGCAGTATTAATGAGAAAGCGTGTGCGGTACTTTTTTGATGGCTGCGCTATACTCTGAATCATTTCCAACATTTCGGCCTTTGAATCTTCAAAACTTGATGTAACAGATAGTTTCTCAAACTTTATGATACTCTCACTTAGCTGATCTTTCGAAATGGGTTTGAGAAGATAGTCTATGCTATTAACTTTAAAGGCTTGTAGGGCATATTCGTCGTAGGACGTTGTAAAGATAAGCATGCTTTTAAGTCTTACTTCGTCAAGAAATGAAAAAGAGTTTCCGTCGGAGAGATGTATGTCAAGAAAGAGAATATCAGGCTGCTCATTCTCTTTGAACCAGTCAATAGATTCTTCTACACTTCCTGCAATGGTTGTTACCTCCCAACTTGGACGTAGCGAGCTAATCATGCTTGTTAGCATACGTGCTGCGGGTATTTCATCTTCTATTATCGCTGCTTTAATGGTTTTCATGTAGCAATGGTATTTGAATCATAAATGTTGTTTCCGACTTATTAATGATGATATCTTTATTGGCCATAAGCTTATAACGTGATGCTAAATTTTTCAGACCTTCTCCTGACACTTCAACATCCTTTTTTGGACATAATTTATTACTCACTACTAAATATTCATTATCGGGAGTAGTCATGATATTTATATGCATAGGCTTCGAACTACTAATCGTATTGTGTTTTATCACATTTTCAGCCAGTAACTGTAAAGATAATGGAGGTATAAGTCGATCATACAAAGGATTGCTAAGCTGTATATCAACAGTAAGACAGACTCCTAATCGTACTTGATGAAGAAAAATGTATGAATTCAAGAATCCTAGTTCTTCACGAAGTGGTACAAGTATATTTCTCTGCCCCTGCAAGATGTATCGATATACATCAGATAACTTACGAGCAAATATCGCTGCATCTTTAGGAGAAAACTCAATCTCTGCTATAAGTGTATTAAGGCTATTAAATAAGAAATGAGGATTCAACTGATTCTGAAGTGCTGTATACCGAGCATGATCGGCCGTTTCTCTTAGCTTATCTGACTCCTCATTCAGTGAAAGGGCATATCGAAAAGAATTGTTAACCAATACCAGCCCTGTTACAATCAGTTCTATCAGCCATGTCACGATAAGTATCCTCATACCTTTATCGGGTAATGTGAAAGGCGATTCCATGTTTAGTAGTGATCGCATCACTACGATTGAAATGTAATTTATTAGCAAAAACACAAGTGCTATGAAGAGATAATATACTATTAACTGCTTCCTTTTTTTATATAACAAAGGTAGGTGCATGTTAAGCCATTTATTAATGGACAGAAACATGAAGCCTATCGCATTGAATGCAACAATTATTCCTATAAAGAACTGTCTGTAGCTAGGGTCTTTAAGAACCTCAACATATGATCTTTGGTCTTCTAGAGTTAAGACGATAAAAAACAGACTGGCCATACTTGTAAATAGCAATGTTTTTGATGCTAGATAGTGTTTTTTATATTGGTCACTAATAGTCATTATTTTTATTTAAAATTTGTAAGCTATCATGTAAGATAGAACCTTTAGTATATGTTTGTTTTACCCAATGCACGAACATAAGCAGAGTAATATAATTGAGCTGCAATTTTTGCTTCTACAAAGTTTTTCCGTGCTGTTTGAAGGAATAATTGAGCATCAATAACTTCTGTTATTGAACTATATCCATCTTCATACCTCTCCAAAGAGATTATTTCGTTTTCTTCCGCCTTTTTCAATGAGTTTTTATTCAAATATACTTGCTCTATTGATTGTAAACAGCTTGAATATGCAGCCTCTATCTCTAAAGAAATATTGTCTTTTACCTTTTGATACTGTGTTTTAGCTATATCTTCTTTAAGTTCATATGATTTGTTTTCATGTTTTCTTTTATTCCATTCAAAGATAGGAATTTTCAATCTTAACTGAACAACATAATTAGGATCGAGATCACTATTAAAATCATAGCCCGGTGATGAGTAGTTTCCTTCTGCCCCTAAATTGAGACTGGGGCTGAATCGTGCATCATTAATCTTAGTAAGTGATTGCTGAGCTTCAATTTTCATTTGCGCAATTTCTAATTCCGGACGGTTGAAAACACTAGGTGGACTAAGTTCCTGACCAACACTTGAAGGTACTGAGTCTTCAATAACTAACTTCGTTTTAAGATCTTGTCCTATAATTGAATTTAGAGCTAAAAGGCTATTATGCAGGTTAGTTTCAGACTGTTTTTGTATGTATTTAACTTCATTTAATTTTACTTCCACCATTAATAAATCATTGCGGCTCACTTGTTCAGCATCTACACGTTCTTTGACTGTTTTTACAAGACTCTCTATTGAATTCAGATAAGAATTTATAATGCCTACTAATTCTGTTTCAGCTACAGCTGTCCAATAGCTAACGTCGGTTTGATATAGCACATCTAGTATGGTTTTTTCTGTTGTGTGTTCAGCAATATCCGTTTGTATGTTGGCTAATTTGTATGCGTTTTTAACTCTTCCTCCCTGGTAGATCGGTTGAGCAAGAAAAACGGCTCCACTATATGCTGCGTTATCTCCCTTAAAGCCTATTGGTGTTGAGCTTCCAGGTAACATCATATTTATTTCCATTGGGTTACCCGTATAACTGTAGGCTGCATTTGCAGATAATTTGGGCAAAAAGTCCGTTTTTGCTGATTTAGCATTCTCTTCTGCTGACAATTCGTTCAGTTTAGCCGCTTTTAAATCTAGGTTGTAAGATATGGCCATATTACGGTATTTATCTAGCAATTCGTTCTCTTGTGCAGATAACTTCGTACAAAAAATAACTACGAATAATAGTATATATGTGATTTTTTTTCTCATGATATTATTGTTTTATTTTATACAGAATAGCATATAAAGCTGGTGTTACGAATAAGGTTAGAAAAGTAGCAAAGGCTAATCCAAACACAATAGTTGCTGCCAAACTACCAAAGGCTACATCAAATAATAAGGGTACCATTCCGAATATAGTAGTTATGGCTGCCATAAGAACTGGCCTTGCTCTTGATACAGTTGAGTCAATTATGGCTTCATATATTGGTTTCCCTTGCTTTTTCTGCTCATTTATTTCGTCTATCAGCACAATTACATTTTTAATAATCATCCCCAATAAGCCCAGCCAACCTGCTATACTTAAGAATCCAAAATCGAAACCTGTGATTAATAAACCAAATACGACACCTATAAGCGACAGAGGTAGAATAAGCAAGATTATTAATGGTTGCTTATAATTTCTAAAAATTGCAACAAGAATTAGTATTATTAATAATAAAGCCAGTGGAAAAAAGGTTGAAATAGCTTTTCGTGCCTCTTTTTGATCTTTGTATTGTGAATCCCAGTAAAAGGAGTAGCCTTGAGGTAATTTGATTTTATCTATCTCTTTACTAATCTCTTTATGTACCTCTGTCATTGTGTAGCCATACCGAGGTTCACACATGGCTGACATGGAAAGAGCTCTATTGTATGTTCTTACTCGTGAGTACTCCCAATCTAATCTGATATTTTGGCTTACCTGTGATAGTGGTGCAGACTGCATTCCATTCCATATAGAATAATCACCCAACTGCTTCATACTCATTCCTTCAATATTGGCGGATTTAAGAACAACAGGAACTTTATTATTGTTATCTCTATATATTCCAATAGGAAGTCCATCACTAAGGGCTTTAGTTGCTTCTAGAATATTATATTTGGATATATGTAACTGACCAGCCCTGATAGGATCGTAATCTGCTTTAACAACAGGGGTCATATTACCCCACTCATTGCGAGCATATTCAACCTTAGGATTGTTATTCATAATTGTAATCGCCAAATTAGTCAGGGAGTCAAGTACTCTAACTTCTGGACCATAGAAACGGCCTTCAATAAGTGCTTCAGGACAAGTAGTAAGTTCAAAACGATTGACCTTCATAAACATATTGGGAAACTCCTTGGAAAGAGATTCTCTTAATTTATCTTGAAGTTTCGTCGCCTCTTTCAGATTATCAGCTTTTACAAGACATTGCCCAAAATTAGGCTGAGGTCCAAGCGAAGCATTGGTCAGGTAATATCTTGGTGGAGTTTGTCCTATAAATGTTGTGACCATTGTCGTTTCTTCGAAGGAGTCAATATAGTCACTTACTTTTTCAATATTTTGCTCCATCTTTTTGAAACGAGTACCTTCTGGCATCCACATATATACAGTGAAATACTGCTTATCAAGTTGAGGAAGAAAAACATTAGGAATAAATCTAAATCCTAATATTGATAGGCCTAAAAGAAAGACAACTACGCCAATAACCATATATTTTTTATGGATTACTTTTTCTAATGCCTTGCGAAACCATACATATATTTTCCCTTGATATAAATTATCTTTAATATCCTCTTTTCTCGGTCTTCGTACAAACAGCTCCATATAGAAAGGGGTTTGAATAAGGGCAAAAATCCAGGAACAAAAAAGAGATACTGCAATAACAATAAAAAGAGATGAAAGTAATTCACCGGTTAAGTGTGGAGAAAGATATATGGGTAAAAATGTAAGAATGGCAATAACTGTTGCAGCCAATAATGGAATAGCTGTGGACGAAACCGCTTGCATAATGGCAATGCGTTTTCTCATTCCCCTCTCCATATTCATAAGTACAGCATCAGATACAACAATTGCATTATCTACGAGCATTCCCATTGCAATAATAATGGCACCAAGCGACATTCTCTGTAGTGCGATGTTCTGCGTATACATAAAAATTAATGTTGCTAAAATGGAGAATACCAATCCGCTTCCTATTAATAATCCATTCTTGAAACCAATGAATAATAAGAGAATAAGTACAACAGTAACAACAGAGATAATAAGATTCAATATAAATCCGTCATTTGCCACAGCCGACTCATGTCCTTGGTCGTAAACAGCCGATAGTTGAAATTTTTCAGGCATTACCTTTTGGAAGTGCGCAATGCGCTCTTCAACCAATTTGGCCATATCAACAACATTACCGGTAGAAACTGTTGAAATCGCAATTCCTACACTAGCACTGTTGTTCACTTTCATTTTATTGATAGCAGGTTTTAGGTAGGATTCTTTAACCTGCGCAATTTCTTTCAACTTAAAGTACTCCCCACTTTTTGAAACAATGGTCAGGTTTTCGATCTCTTCTGTATTGATAAAAGAACCGGTTGACTCTATACGAATGCGCTGTTCGTTTGCCTCAAGAGCCCCACCATCAACTACTTTATTTTGCTTGTTAATAGCATAGGCAATTTCATTAGAAGTGATTCCTGCTTGAGCCATAAGCGATGGGTTAACAGTAATTTCAATAGTTCGGCGCTGGATGCCATATAACTGAACTCGTTTCACATCTTTAACCCTCAGTAGGTCATTTTTAATAATGGTAGCTTGATCCTCTAGCTCTCTATAGGAAACATTATTTCCATGAAGACCATAAAATACCCCCAATACATCACCAAAGTCGTCGTTAACTATTGAAGCATGCGCACCTTGAGGTAGCTTTGCCTGTACATCGTTAACCTTTCGTCGTAGGTTATCCCATAATTGTTGCATTTGAGGGGCACGAATCTCTTTTTTTACATAAACATTAATCTTAGAAAGTCCAGCTCTATTTTCTGACTTTACATAGTCAATTTCACCAATAGAAAGTATCGACTCTTCTAGGATATCACTTATTTGAGTTTGCACCTCCATGGGAGAAGCTCCAGGATATTGCGTAATTACTACAGCTTGTTTGATAGTAAAAGGAGCATCCTCTAGTTTGCCCATTTTAAAGTAGGAAAACAAACCACCTGCTAATGTTAGTATTAGAAGTAGGTGGGTGAAAGCCCTGTTTTTAAGGAAATATTTTACAATTTTCATACTCTTAGTTATTTGTAATTTGCACCTTCATATTGTTTGATAAATAATTGTGACCTGAGGTAACAACTATGTCGTTTTCTTTTAATCCCTTTGTTATTTCTGTATAAGCATTTTTATTAAGTGTACCTAAGCTAACAGAAGTGGTTTGGACTGTTTTGGTTTTTGGATTATATATCCAAACATAAGTACCTATAGAAGCACGACTACAAACTGCTAATTGGGGAATCATTAAGGATTTTTTTTGTATGTCCCGAGGCTGAAGAAAACTAATTGTTCCTGTCATGCCACCCAATAAATTAACATCCTTATTTTTATTATCAATAATTGTGGTCAAAAGAAATGAAATATTGTTTGAGGTTGCACTTTTAGAGATATCCCATGAACTAGCCGAAATGTTTACTCCATTAAGAGCATCAAAAGCAACTTTAATGGATTGAATTTGATTTGATTTAAAGGATACATCTTCCGGTATAAAGGACTCTAGTTTTAACTGTTCGATATTGATAAATGATAAGACTAATTGATTGGCTCTAACTACCTGATAAGCTTCAGCCTTGGTGTTTTGAATATAACCATTGAAAGGGGCCGTTAAACGAGTGTCGTTGAGCGCATTTACGGCAGTTTCGTAGGCTGTTTTTGAAATACTGTAGTTTGCCTTTGCGTTATCGAGTATTTTTTTTGAAACATTTTTCTTTTCGTACAGTGATTTAACTCGTTCAAATTCAGCTTTCGCTCTAATATATTGGGACTCTTTAGATTCTTTATTAAGTAGGAAATCCCTTTGATCTATACTGGCAATTAATTCCCCTTTTTTAAAGTAGTCACCTGTTTGGATTTCAAAATTTACAAGAGGACCACCAACTCTAAACGATAATTCAGATGACTGATAAGCTTTGGAGATAAATGGAAATTCTCTCCGAATTGAATCTTCAGATGTAATTACTTTTTCAACAGAAACTGTTTGAGGTTGTAGGCTAATAGCTTTATCGTTATTACATGCACTAAATGCTAGTATTGTTGCTAAATAGATAAATATGGTCTTTCTCATTGTAATATGATTTTTATTTGCAATAATTATTCTGCAAATGAAGAGACTTTATTTAGTTTTTTGATATCAAAATATGACGAAGCGGAACTATTATGGTCTGAAACGGAAAAAACAACCTTACCTTCTATTGTTTTAGCCCCTTAAATAGTTTGACTAAAATATAGATTAAAATCTATACTTTTATGATTATGAAAAAAAGAAC
>JAEINW010000241.1 GCA_016342715.1 Salinivirgaceae bacterium
GTGAAAAATAAACCATTAAAAATGTCCACTTGAACAACTTCAGTCTCAAAAACCATTAATTTTGTCTATTATACCTTGAAATTTTTGTTTGAAGCCTCTATTGGCTTGAATGATCCCGCCTATCATTTAATTGGAGGTGGATTGGTTGTATATTTCTAAACAAGATATCTGAAAAAGAAACGGGCTGTCATAATTGACAGCCCGTTTCTTTTGTAAAATATTGTTAATTATCACTTACATCGTACGATTGCAGTGGGTTTGATGTCAGTTCCTTATATTGTTTTCTGTTTTTAAATAGTGTGCAGGCTAAGTAAACAGCTTCTCTAAATGAACTTGGTGAAGCTTCGTCTAAACCAGCAATTTCATAGGCGGTGCCATGATCTGGTGTGGTTCTTATTATGGGTAAGCCTGCCGTATAGTTTACACCAGTATCAAAATTTAAAGCTTTAAATGGAGCAATGCCTTGATCATGATACATGGCTAAGATTGCATCGAATTTTTTAAAACTATCAGAGCCAAAAAAGCCATCTGCAGAAAAGGGTCCAAGAGCCAAAATCCCTTCTTTATTTGCTTTCTCAATGGTTGGAATGATGATGTCTATTTCTTCTTGTCCAATAATGCCACTATCTCCAGCATGTGGATTTAAGCCTAAAACAGCAATTCTCGGTTTTCTTATGGCAAAATCTTCAATAAGTGTTTTGTTAAGGATGTGTAGTTTTTTTAATATATTTTCTTCTGTTATATATTTTCCCACCTCACTTAAAGGAACATGGCCAGAAACAACGCCAACCTTCATTATCTCTGAAGTCATTAAGATTAATACTTCCGGAGAATTGAACTTTTCAGTTAAATACCGGGTATGACCTGAAAAGTTATAAGGTCCTGATTCTGTTGTTTCTCTATTGAGAGGGGCGGTTACCAAAACATCAATTTTCCCAGCTTGCAAATCATCTACTGCTTTTTCAAGCGATATTAGCGCAGACTCGCCAGCCATTTGTGTTGGTTTTCCCAGTTCAACTCTAATGTTGTCATCTAAACAATTTATAAGATTCGCTTTTTTAGGATGTAAATCGCTTATCGACTGAATAGAATTAAATGTAAAATTAGTAATGTTTAGTGCCTTGCGATGATAGGCTGCAACTTTTGGAGATCCATATATTATTGGAGTACAGAAGTCGAAAATCCGATTATCTTGAAAGGTTTTTATAATAACTTCGTAACTAATTCCATTTATATCGCCATGGGTAATACCCACTTTTACTTTAGAACCCATATATTATTTTTTTATGTGCAAGCTACAAAAATAGTTTTTCTATTGGGTATTAGAAACATTTTTAAAAAATTCTGTCAAAAGTCGTACCCCATATCCCGAACCTCCAATGGTTCGATAGTTGTCGTTGCTTTCTAAGAATGCAGGACCCGCAATGTCTATATGAATATAGGGTGATTTTGTAAAATGTTCTAAAAATTTTCCGGCACTTATGGCTCCAGCTTCCTTTTTACCTAAGTTTTTTAAATCAGCAACCGACGATTTTAAAGATTCTTTGTAGTCATCCCAAAAAGGAAACTGAACCAAGCGTTCGTGCACCGTTGATCCCGATTCAATTAAATTATGGAACCATTTATCATCAGCATTTCCCATTACAACAGCGGCGGCTTCACCCAGAGCCGCATGAGCACTCCCAGTAAGTGTAGCCATGTCAATAACTAATTCCGGATCAAATTTATCACCGTAGCTCAAGGCATCTGCTAAAATCATGCGTCCTTCGGCATCGGTGTTTAAGACCTCAACATGCAAGCCATTATACATTTTTATAATATCGCCCGGGGCATATGCGTTGCCATCGGGACGGTTGTCGGTAGCAGGAATCAGCGCAATTATCCATATAGGAAGCTTGTTTAGTGCAATTGAATAAATTCCGCCAACAACAGCTGCAGCTCCTGCCATATCGGACTTCATTATATCCATACTGTTGCGAGTTGGTTTTAAACTTAAACCTCCGGTATCGTACATAACTCCTTTTCCAACAAGAATATATGGTTTAATATTGCTGGCGTTTTCGGGTTTCCATTCGCAGATAGTAAAGGTTGGAGGATCTATACTGCCTTTATTAACAGCAAGTAAACCACCCATTTGCAAGGCTTCAATTTGTTTTTTGTCTAAGGTTTCAACCTTAAATTCGGCTTCTTGTCCTAAAATAGCAATTTCTTTTGCAAACCTTGTGGCATTCATGAAATTTACGGGTTCGTTTACCATATTTCGCGTCCAAAAAACTGCTTTGATGGTGTGTTGAAGCTTTTCAACACTTTCCGAAGTTACCTCCGCATGAAAGATATCAAGTTGGGTAATAGAAAATGTTTTTTTATTTTTTGATTCTGCTTTGAAATATTTCAAAAAGCGATAGCTGGCGAGCACAAAACCCTCAGTAAAAGCAAGAATGTTTTGTGCGCTTATGAACGATCCATCTAAGGAAAGAGTTTTTGCTTTTTCGACATTAACTTTCGAACTAAGATCGCTACCTAGTTTTCTAAAATCTTCAAGATTATTTTTATTATCATAAACAAGCATCCATGAATATTCACCATTTGTATGAATTGGAACGATTGTTTTTTCTAGTTCAATCTGTTTTTCAACGAATTCTATATCTGATTTTGATAAGTAAGAGGAATATTCCCGTTGATTTTTATTTATAAAAAACACGTTGTTTCCAACTGAATCGGGTCTTTTATTTAATAAACTTATTTGCATAATAGTGGTGTTTTAAATGTTTCATAAAGTAACAAAAACAAATGGTTCTTGGTTTAGTTTAAACAAAAAATATTAGGAGAAGGAAGGAATTTTGAAAAGCAGCTTAACTAATAAAATTTCACAAGCGGAGGATATCTAGTTAGCTTTTAATTTGTAAATGCGAACATCACGTGCGTTCCGTTTATTTATGGTAGCATACATTAATTTGTTGGAAGTGTAGGCTGACTTTTGTGCCTGGCGGGGTTCTATAACCGGACAGCCTCCAGGAGCCAATTCACAACCAATAATATCGGTAATACCGGTATTTATATCTAAGCGATAATATTCTGAAGAATATCGTCCCTCTTTTATGTAAATTTGATTGGTTTCATAATCAAAATAGGAGCCTGTAAATTCCACCCAATTGCTTAATCTAAAATTAGCAACGGGCGTCCATGTTGCTGTTTCATAAACAATTATATAGCTTGGTTTATTTCCGTAATTAACCACAAGGTACTTTTCTTGCTTATCGAACATAATTTCATTGGCCATTAGTTTGCGATTCATTAGTGGGTCAACACTTAAAACATACTGATAATTATCTTCGGCAAACTGACAGTACGAATTATAAGTAAACATTGAAAGGACAAGAATAACAAAAATCCTAAATTTATGCATGGTAGTAAAAGTTCTATTTGGTTTTCAGTGCAATTTTATGAAAAATGGTTCGCTGTAACAAATCTAAGTGGTGAATATCATTCTATTCGAATTAAAGGAAACAATCTTGGTGACTAATGGTTTTTGCAGAGGAGGCAGTGTTAAAATTCATTATTGTAAACCTTTTTCATGGTTAGTCTCGTTTTCTTATCGACGAAAGATACTGCGTATGCTTTCGTGATAATGCCAGCGCTAATCCGATAGCATCCGAAGGATCTGTCGGCATTGGGAAACAGTAAGGCCAATTAGCAAACATGCGAATTAACTTTCAGCATGGAAATTACTCTAATCTGATAGTATCCAACTTTGAACAACAAAAACGCCATTATTGTAAACCTTTTCCATGGTTAGTCTCGGTTTTCTATCGACGAAAGATACTGTTTTTGTTTTCTTGATAAGGTTGGAAACCATTGGTGTTTTTTATATATGTAAAAACATATAAAATTAAAAAGGGGTTCAAAAATAAAATTCAAACCCCTTTTTAATTATTTTATTAAATCTTTATTTAAAAAGCTTAACAATATCGTTGCCATTTGCAAAAATAAGCAAGGCTAATAATAATATCAATCCTACCATTTGTGCATATTCCATAAACTTATCGCTTGGTTTACGACGGGTAACAACTTCGTACAATAAAAACATTACGTGACCACCATCTAAGGCAGGAATTGGTAATATGTTTAATATAGCAAGCATAATGCTTAAAAACCCTGTTAAATTCCAAAACGATTGCCAATTCCATTGACCAGGAAAAATGTTTCCAATGGCAATGAAACCGCCCACCGACTCGTAAGCTTTTGTTTCGCGGTTGAAAATTAATTTGAACTGCTTTAAATAGTTTTGTCCTATTTCAACAGATTTTTTAATTCCAGCAGGAAATGCTTCAACAAAACCATATTCAATCCTTTTTAATTCAAAAACATCTATATCGGCAGCTACACCAAGCAGTCCGCTTTCTGGTATTGAAACAATAAATGTCAAGGTGTCGTTTTCCCGTTTTACTGTTACGGTAGTAGTTTTGTTTTTATAGTTTTTAATGACCTTTGAAAATTGGTCAAAGAATTCTGTTTTAACAGTATCAAGGCCAATGATTCTATCGCCTTTTCGCAAACCTACTTGTTTTGCGGCAGATTTTTTGTTGAAATCAGAAATGTAAAATGGGAAACGTGGTGAAACAAAAGCTTTTCCCTTAATAAGTTTTGGAATAATGTTCTTTGAAATTTGTACTTCTTTCTTTTCTCCATTTCTTTCGAACTGAATAGTTTTCCCATCATTTAAAAGAATATAAGCCGTAATTCCGCGTGTTTTTTCAATTTTTTGATGATCGATGCTAAGAATTTTATCACCATTCTGAAGACCTATTTCTAAAGCAGTACTGTCGCAAACCACCCCATATTTCATATTTTCAACAGGTAGGTATTCTTCACCCCAAACTTTTAGAACACTTGCATAGATAAGCACAGCCAATATTAAATTGAACAATACGCCACCAACCATTATTAACAAGCGTTGACCGGTAGTTTTTGAACGAAATTCATCGGGTTTTGCAGGTTGTTTCATTTGCTCTTTGTCCATGCTTTCGTCAATCATGCCGGCAATTTTCACATAACCACCCAAGGGTATCCATCCA
Organism: Salinivirgaceae bacterium; assembly: GCA_016342715.1. Lineage (GTDB taxonomy): Bacteria > Bacteroidota > Bacteroidia > Bacteroidales > SZUA-534 > JAEINW01. Next base: position 5,076 of record JAEINW010000241.1, read on the forward strand.
ATGCCGTATTCGGTGTCTCCTTTTTTAAACTTAAAAAGAGAGAACCATGGGTCGAAGAACAAATAAAATTTTTCTACTCGGGTTTTAAACAGTTTTGCAAAAAAGAAATGCCCAAACTCATGAACAATTACAAGGATGGATAAACTTAGCAACAACTGTGATATTTTAATTAAAATTTCCATTAGTTTCTGTTTTATTCAATTTTAAGTAACGATTGTTTTAATAATATGTTTATTATATTAACGATTTAGTATATTTTCTTGTTTCTTCATCGGTGGCTACATAATCGTCGTAGCTTGGTTTGCTAACAAAAGCAATGCCATTCATTGCTTTTTCAATAAGTTCAGGTATTTTCAAAAAACTTATTTTTTCTTTTAAAAACGCATCAACAGCAATTTCGTTGGCGGCGTTTATTATTGCCGGAGTATTTCCACCTTTTTCTAAGGCTTCATAGGCTAAAGCCAAACAACGGAATTTTTCTAAGTTAGGTTCTTCAAAAGTTAAGTTCGGATACATTTTAAAATCAAGCCTTGGAAAATCAGAATTCCAACGATCGGGAAAACTTAAAGCGTATTGAATGGGTAATTTCATATCGGGCAATCCCATTTGAGCTTTTATACTTCCATCGGTAAATTGCACCATGCTGTGAATTATTGATTGTGGATGAACTACCACATCAATTTGATGGTTTTTTAAGCCAAACAACCATTTAGCTTCAATTATCTCAAACCCTTTGTTCATCATGCTTGCCGAATCGATGGTTATTTTTGCACCCATTTCCCAGTTCGGGTGATTAAGAGCTTGTTTGAGTGTCACGTTTTTAAGTTCGCTTAGGCTTTTGTTTCTAAACGGTCCGCCCGAAGCGGTTAAAATTATTTTTTCAATTTTTTCAGGTTCACCAGTTAAGCATTGAAAAATTGCAGAATGCTCTGAATCAATAGGAGTTATAAATACTTTGTGTTCTTTAATTTTTTCAGCTATTATATCGCCAGCAACCACTAAGGTTTCTTTATTTGCTAAGGCAATGTTTTTGCCAGCTTCAATGGCTTTTATGGTTGGTTTTAAACCAGAATACCCAACCATTGCGGTAACAACCGTATCAACGGTTCCCATTTGTGTAACTTGGCAAATGGCGTCGTCTCCTGCAAATACTTTTATGTCGTTTTCAAAAAGCGCATCTTTAACTTTTTGGTATAGGCTTTCGTCGGCAATAACCACTGCATTTGGTTGAAATTCTTTTGCCTGAGCAATCAACAAATCGGCATTTTTGTTTGCTGTAAGAACTTCGACCACTAATTTATCGGGATGCGATTTTATTACATCCAGCGTTTGTGTACCAATGGATCCGGTTGAACCCAGTATTGCAATATGTTTAGGCATGAATTTTTTAATTAAAATACTATATAATCTTTTGGATTTAGGGGTTTCCCATCGTGCCATAATTCAAAATGAAGGTGAGGTCCGGTAGTATATTCACCCGTATTCCCAATTATTGCAAGGGCTTCACCTGCGGTAACCCGATCTCCCATTTTTTTCAGCAATTGACTGTTGTGTTTGTAAATTGACAGTAAGTTGTTTTTGTGTTGGACTTCGATTACATAACCAGCTTCGAGTGTCCATCCTGCCAAAACAACGGTTCCATCTAAAACACTTAAAATGGGTTCGTTTAAGTTTGAGGCAATGTCTATTCCATAATGATTTCCACTGGCATCAAATAAATTTGTAAGCGAACCATTTAAAGGACAATAAAAATGAAGTTTATTTATTTCGAATTTATTTTCAACCGGTATTGAGCTTGTGCTAATATTATATCGTTCTTCTTCATCAATTTGAATGCGTAGCACAGAATCAAAATCAGTTTGTTCAAAATTTACATTTGAAAGCAAGGGTATGGTATCGCTATTATTAATATACGATTGGGTTTCGTTTCCTCGTAAGATAGTTTGTATGTTATTAATATATTGATCTTTCATGTTAATTTGGTGTTCTAAGGAATCTACCTGAAGTGCATTTTGCATGTAAACCCAGCGAATATCACCATCGGGGTAACCCGGAATATATTCGCGTAAAGGCGTAAAAGACACCAATACAATTCCAATAGCCACTAGAAAAACTCCAATTAGACCTATCCAAACCATGAAATTTAATCTTGAAAGTATGGCATGGTAAACGTTTTCAAGAGTATTTTCATTTAAAATAACTAAGCGGTATCTGTCTTTTAATTTATCAGATATTTTTCGTTTTTCTTTTGGTTCTTCCATCTACATATTTCTTAATTCGTGCAAAGATAAAAAAGTTTGGCAGTTGTATTTAATAATTAACAGAATCAATTTAAAAATACTTGGTTAAGAATGAGCTGTTTATTGTTGTTTGCTAAATAATATTAAAATATTTTAATAAAAAGCTTTGAGGGTAAAAATGAAAACACTATATTTGCAGCCGCTAATAAAGAAAGAAACGTTCTTAAAGATATATTGCGGGGTGGAGCAGTTGGTAGCTCGTTGGGCTCATAACCCAAAGGTCGCTCGTTCGAGTCGAGTCCCCGCTACTATAAAGCCTTCTGAGGAAACTTGGGAGGCTTTTTTATTTTGAAAAATATTGAAATTCTGCTTTGTTTATGGATCATATTGAAAAGTTGTGGAGTAAGCTAAATTTTTTGAAAAGGTCAGTCATAAATGATATAGTTTAGAATTTAAA
>JAEINW010000242.1 GCA_016342715.1 Salinivirgaceae bacterium
TCAGTCATCCATTCTTTTTATTAAACATAGTTTTGAATATACATCATTATTTTATCTTCGTAAACATACGAGTTCTCTGGATCGTGAGAATAGATCGCTTTGCTGATAAGAAAAGTTCCCCGCAGCTTGCTGCAAGAAAACAAAAGTTATACTATTTTGAAACCTCGTCGGCGTGTAGCAGGGTAGTTCATTTTATGTTAAGCATAATTGCATAGCTTATAAAATATTTTGTTCCAATAATCGTTTAATTAAAATTAAACCTAAATTTCAAACTTATGACAAAAACCTTTTTTTTTATTTCAAGCTTTTTAATTATCGGCTTAACAAGCTTTACTAAAAAATATGATTTTAATTTAGTTCCGGTTGCTTCAAACGTATATATGGATCAAACAGAAGTTAAAAATGTAGATTGGCGTGAATATCTTTATTACCAACAAAAAGTATATGGAAAAAACTCTCAAGAATATAAAAATGCTTTACCTGATACTACAATTTGGAGACACAAATTAGCCTATAATGAACCTTTAGTTGAATTCTATTTTCGTCATCCAGCTTATGGCGAATATCCTGTTGTTGGAATTAGCTATCAACAAGCTGTTGCTTTTTGTAATTGGCGATCAGATAGAGTTAATGAGTTGCTTTGGGTAAAAGAAAACAAAAAAACATTGGAAGAAATAAAAGATAAGTCAACTATTCCTGAAGTTTTTAAGTTTCGCCTTCCAACCAAAGAAGAATGGTTAAAATATGCTAATTTTCAGACAACTGCTAGGGTTTTGAAAAAAATAAAAAAGAAACATTCAGGAGATTATAAGCTTACAAATAATGAGCTTATTTATGGTAATTTTCTTAGAATTAACAATGATTCAACAGTTATTGATGGTTCAGATATAACCAGCCCAGTAATGTCATATTACCCCAATTCTTATAAACTATATAATATGTATGGAAATGTTGCCGAAATGATTTCTGAAAAAGGAATTGCCATAGGTGGTTATTATGCTGAAAAACTTGAAGATTTTTATCCTGATAAAGAATATAAATATGAAAAGCCAAGTTCATTCATAGGATTTCGATGCATTGCTGAAAAGAAAGATTAAACAAAAAAAGCAGTTCCAAGCTATGAAACTGCTTTTTTACTTCTTGATAATTTATGAATCTAATAATTAGTTACTTCGTAAGTTTTTTCTCTTTCAGCTGCTTTCTTCAACCATTCAGGAACTACCTCTTTTAAAAATTCATCTTTTTCTTTTTGTAAGAGATCAACTGGTAATCCAATAAATTCCTGAGCTTTTGCTTTGGTGCTAATGTCAGGATAAGGAATAGGCTTATTGTATCCTAAATCGGCTAATAAGCGAGCTAATTTCAAACGAGCATCCTGAACTTTTACCAAGCCTGTACCAATAACTCTGCTTATTTCAACTGGAGAATGGAATGATGCGCCATGGCTCGCTGCAGCATAATCCCAACGCCATTGTGCATGACGAATATCCATTAAAATATCTTTCATTTGTTCTTCGCTTGCACCCTTATCCCAAGCAAATTTTGCTTCAACGTGGGCATGAACAACTAATTTTTCTAGGGCATCGCGATTTTCAATAATTCTGGTCTGGCGTTCATAAACATCTTGAATTAAGCTTTCTGTTTCCTCACGATGACAAACCTGACAAGAATTGGCTACGTTATTTAATGGACTTTGTATGTGATGATCGGTAAATTTTTGTCCGCCTTCATTTTTATATGGCATGTGACAATCGGCACAAGAAACTCCACGTTTGGCATGAACACCCGTCATAAATGTTTCATAACCTGGGTGCTGCGCTTTTAGCATTGGAGCTTTACTAAGTTTATGAGTCCAATCACTAAAATTAATATCATCGTAATATTTTTCCATGGCTTCAACAGAAAAACCATTATCCCAAGGGAAAGTCAAATAAGGAACTCCTTCAACTGGTTTTTTCTTATTAAAATAATATTCCACATGACACTGTGCACAAACCAACGATCGCATTTCCTGATGAGATGCCTGGGTAATGTCTTTCCCCATTCTTTCAAAAGCTTCAATTAATGCAGGACGGGTAATTTTAAGATTCATATTGTTTGCATCGTGACAATCGCCACATCCAATGTTATTTACTATTTCATGACCCTTGGTATCCCAAGTGCCATTGTAAAATTCGGCAACCCCTTTTTCATTCATTAAACGAGGTACATCGGGACTTTTGCAAGTCCAACAAGTATTTGGCATGGGACTTGGTTTTCCTTCTGCTGGTGCTCCTGTACGCAAGATTTTCTGTATATCTCCAATTGCATAAGCATGTCAACGGCCTTGATTGTATTCTTTAGAAAACCCATATCCTGCCCACAAAACAACTAATCTTGGATCTACTTCAAGCATATCAATCATTGCATTTCCGTTATACATACTTTGAAAACTGGTATCCTTAGTTTTCATATAAGATTGATACTCTCTAGGAAAATTCTTTCCCCAAACATCATTTCTAGGCTCAAATTGTGAATGTTTTACTTGTGGTGTATAAGCGTAAACTGCTTCAGCTCTTCGCTCCAAGATTGAAGATGCTAAAATACCCAATAAAAAAACTACCACAATGGTTGCAAAAAACAATATCCAACCGATTACAGGTTTATTTTTAATTTGTTCGCTAATTGGTTTCATCTTTAATTATTTTAAATTATTTTCTATCACTCATTTTTTCTTTTAACCAAACAGGCACAGGGCTTTCAGGAACCGGTACTCTCGCATTGGGAGTACTCGACAAACTATTTACCCGACCGTGAGGAACTTCACGGTGGCATTCCCAACATTTGCGTTTGGAACGATCATGGCTAAAATTATTTACAACTAACTTCTGGTCTATTTCTAATAAATTTGAATGGCAGCGAAGGCAATTATTATGCACGACCTCTTCACCCTCTTCTTTAATAAAAATTACCTGAGGCTCTTTACGTAAAGTAAATATAGTAGCATGGCGCAAACCATCTTTTGCTTTAAAATAATATTTGTTAAACACATTATTATGAGGCACATGACAATCGTTACAGCTTGCCCACTGGCGATGCGAACTATGATTCCATGTGGCATATTCAGGTGCCATTATGTGACAATTGACACATGTCTGAGGATCATCAGATAAATAAGAAGTTGCCTTTGAAACTTTTAAAATAAAGAATCCCAAACCTATAAAAACTCCTAGTAATATTATTACTGTAGCCTTCCATTTATCAGGCGGTAACACAATTTTGATAATCTTATTTAATAACATTTACCAATAATTTTAATTCGCTTGTTTTAATTTATTTATTAAATGTACGACAATACATTCATTACATATGTAACAAGTGTTACAATTAAATATTATTTCAGAGTAAATGTTTTGTAAAAGAATCTAATCGTAATTTATGTTCCAGCTTCCACTCACAAAACTGAACATTTTAGGATCGTAGATATAATCCTTAATGTGAATTTGCGCAAATGAAATCATTGCTTTATTCTTTGTTATTTTATTTGAATGCGAAAGAACAACAAAACAACCTGGTTCTATACTATATCTCAAAGCAGCCGATTCACATATAATTGGCTTATCATTTGGCAATAAAGCTTCTAAAATTACAATCGCCTTTTTTAGTTGATCATCTTTTGCTTGAACATAATAAACTTTTTCTGCTCCAGCATCTAACATTCTCGAGCTATCTTTGCCCGTTGTATTATTTATTTCTTGAACTATTACAAGATTTTCCGATTTATGAATAACAGGTAAATTTTCCTCCAATTCATGAAAATGAGGAGTAATTTTTATGGCAATAATTGGGTGAGTTTTTGATATTCTTTCAATAATATTACAAATAAAAGTTGTTTTACCTACATTTCTATCGGTTCCAGCAACTAGTAATAGATTATTCCATTTGGGTAATTTAAGATCGTTTAAATTATTAATGTTTTCAAATATTGAAACATCGGAAACATCAACATATTTAACATGTAAAAGATTTAAAAGATTAACCAGCTTGTAATCTTTTGCATATATTTGTTTTTCAATAGTTTTTAAAATTGTTTTGGAATAAATACCTATTAAGGGTTCTACTTTTCCATCTTTTAATCGTGGTATAATAGCATCGTAACCATCAGAATTTGCAAGCAATGAGCTATAAAATTCAGTGGTAACATTTGGCACATCACATGGAATAATCAAATTAATTTCAGTGGTTGAGTTTTGAAGGCCTGTATATAAACCTCCAATGGGACCAATTTCTGTTAGGGCATCCTTATAAACTTCATAACCTTTAATTTCAACATTTGAACTAATAATTACTTCTTGTACCAGAGGCTTAATAATTGAAAAAGCGTTGTCAATCAAGCGTTTGCCTTTATATTCTATGAGAGCTTTATTGGTTCCCATACGAGAACTTTTTCCTCCAGCAATTACAATACCTGTAATTTGTTTAGTCATGGTCAAATGTAAAAAGACCCCGATGTTTTTCAAAGCAATCGGCGTCTTTTAAGTTTTATTAATCTGTTATCAATATCTTATTCAATAATCATCTTTTTCGATTCAGAAAGCTTAGCATCCATTTCAATGTAATAAATATAGATTCCAGAAGGAATATCTTTTGTGTTAAGTGTTATCGATGATTCATTTCCTTTAATATTTTTGCTTAAAACAGTTTGACCCAATTGGTTTTTTAAGCAAAGCCTACCATTTATTGCTTCAATATTATAATTTATGGTTGTTTCATTTATTGCTGGATTGGGGATATTTTGTCCCAACTTAACTTCTGATGGTGATTTTTCAAGAATATTATCAGTTACATCTTCAATAATATTTATTGACAAATCGTCAAAATAAAAACCATCTTCATTTACATTTCCATCAGACACTATTTTAAATTGAATTAGAATACTATCACCAATAAAATCGGTTAAATCAATATATTCCTTTACCCAATCTGGCTGAATACCATCGTATATAGGGTCGTCTGTAGCTTGATTTTCGTTGCCAATTACGGTATATTTTCCATTTACTGAAGTCCAATTGGCGCCATTATCATTTGATATCTCAAGTTGCGCATAATCCCAACCTTGCTCAATGTTCCATTTTGCGTAAAAAGTTAAATTAGCAACAAGGGCATTGTTTAATGAAACTGTATGAGCAAGCGTGATTTTTTTGTTAATATCCGAGTTATAATCGCCATTCGGCGAATCGGTAATAGAATTGGAAGTTGAATAGTAAGTAGTATTTGTTATACCCCATGAATCGGGAGAATCCCATAAATCGATATTCTCACAATTATCAATAAATATTGCTTTTTGAGTACCAAATATTTTTGAAAGCGTATCATTTACTACAAAACTGCCATTGTTTAAACTTAACACATATTTAATTTCATCACCAGGATTAATTGTTGAAGCGAGTGTGTAATTTATGGAATCGTCAATGGATTGCAACAAACTCAAATTTGAATATTCTTTTGCAGCACCAACACTCAAAATATTTGAAGAAATAGGCAAAATAGAAACTGAAAATAAACCAGTGTTGTCTAAGCCTAAACCTTGTATATTGTAATTAAAATATCCCGATATTTCAGACGTTGTTTCTTCCTGAATATCGGTAATTTTCGCATAATTTGAAACTAAATGTGCGGCTGTTAAATTTAAATGTAGCATACTCTGACAAAGGGCATCAATATCTCCTTCAAGGGGCCAAAATCCTTGATCATTAGATCCAATTTCAGGAGTAAAAGCATATATTTTTGAATGATTATCGGTTTGGCCATACATCCAATCATCGGAATCGCCCGAACAAGCATAAAGCATTGAAGCTAATTGATTTACCAAACTATTTTGCGCTACCATAAGTTCGGAAATAGCAACAAACGTATCATGGTCTTCAGTAATTCTATTTTCCTCAAATCCGAAAGGAAATAGTAGCAAATTGCTAAAAGAGTGATTATTTAAAGCAATTTTAAATTCATGATGCTCAACAAACCATTTCATAGCCTGATTTTCAGGCTCTGAAAAGGCACTATCACCGCAATAGGTCTCATCGTAGGTGTCAAATGAAATTCCACTTGTTCCCCATATATTTCCATTTTCACCATCGGTATAATCGTAATTTCTATTAGGATCCACACCAAAACTGCCATCTCCATGATCACGACGGTTTTTGCGCCACATACCTCCTCCATTCGGGTTTGTGGTTTCGTTATAAACATATCCATCGGGGTTTACAATTGGAATAAAATACAATTCTGTATTATCAATAATAGCTTTTATTTCAGCATCTGTTTCGTAATTTTCTAATAAATACCACATGTAATAAACCATTTGCTGAACGCCAATGGGTTCGCGTGCATGGTGAACTCCATTGTACAATATTTCTGGTTCGTCTTCATTAGTATTCGGATTATCGGAAATTCGCACCCAATGTAAATTTCTTCCTTCAAAAGTTTTAAAAGTATCAATTACAGCACGTTCGCTAATCAAGTTTGGATATAAACTTTTCATATCATCAAATTCATCCATAACTTGACTATAGGTTAAAAACCCACCCATAGTGCCATGATTATAGTTTTCAGGATTTTTAAAGTTGTTTTCTTTACTTATGCCATTTGCAGCTTTACTTAATTCATTTCTCTGAACATAATAGTTCTCAAGATCCTCAATAAGAATTTCAGTTTTTAAACCAAGTTTTTTGATAATTTCTAATTCTCTCGATGAAAAATCGCTTTCAATAAACGAACCTTTTTTATGAGTTCCATTGTCAAGTGCTACTCCACTTTGCGATAATATTTTTAAATCATCTACTGTATTATAATAAATTCTGGCTTTGCAGTATTTCAATTTTTGCTCTTGCGAAAAAGAGCTTACACTAATTAGTATTAAACATAGGATTAATAAATTTTTCATATTATTCTTTATAAGATTGATTTATTTCTTTTACAAATTCCAATTTTGACAATTCACAGAGTATGCTTTTAAAGTTTTTATTGTGAGTATTCCCAATTATTAATAATTGATCGTTTTTACACGCTGATAAGCCTATTGATTTATATTTACCAAAGGAAGAATCAATGGCAAATACTTGATTTATATATATTTCAGATTCAGGAATACAAAACTCATAAGCAATTGAAACCTTACCGTCCGTTGGACCTAATAAGCCATTTTCATCAAGTTGTGATAAATCAAAGTTTATTTTTTCCATTTTACAATCATTGTAACGAGTATGTGACAACGATTTTAGAGAATGGTTGCATGAAAAAAACATGCTCATTACTATAAATAGCTTCAAAATAATAAATGACTTTAATTTTTTTCCCATAACGTCAAAGCCTTATGCGTTAATATTTTAGTTGGGTTAAATGTAATATTATTTTTCAGATTAATCCTTCATAGAATATGCAAACCATGAAGGAATATCAAACATGTTGATATGACAAAAAGGTCTGATTAAAAAATAAGCACGTATCTTAATTTATTATATTTTAAGGTAAAGCAATATTTTGAATGATAATATATTTTAGTGTTTTGTTGAAAAAATTATAGGGTTATCCTTATAAATACCTAAATAGGTTTTAACAAAAAAAACTAAGGCTGAAAGCCTGAAAGCCTTGCATAGTTTAGCTTGGGGCATCGCCCCAAGAAATAGAATCTACAAAGAAAAGGGTGCAAGCTGAAGTCTCAATTTGAAAAAACACCAATCATGCACCCAAATC
>JAEINW010000243.1 GCA_016342715.1 Salinivirgaceae bacterium
CGTTACAGGCAAGGCCGACCAATGAAATAACCACCAATTAAATGAAAAGGACAATGCCACCGCACAAAACACACATATACAAATTGCACCAGCTAATCCTTTTACCAAATTTTGTAAAAGAGTGTTTTTTTGCCTTCACTAAAATATTTGATACATTTAGATATGCACAAAAAAATTACCCGCAAACTTTATACAGGTGAAGGTACACTCTTAAAATCTGAAGGGCTGCGCAGTTTGTCCGACATTTGCACATTGTAGGTTTTTATAAAAAAATACTTTAAATTACAGTTTTAGTAATCTAAAATAAACATTACGCATTATGAAGATAAATTATTTCTCAGAAACGAGCATTGAAGCTTTACAACAACAATTATTACTCTTTGAACAAGACAGCGAAATAAAGGGAATAATTTTACTAGCATGCGATGAAAATAATTACATTCCGGAAAAACTAAACCCTGTATTAACATCACTTCGTAAACCAATATTTGGAGGTGTTTTTGCGGTGTAATTATTAAGGATAAAAAACATGAAACAGGTTTTATTATAGCTGGCTTCAATTCTACTCCTGAAGTTAATATTATAGAAAATATTAGTTCAACAAGTACAATACTAGATGATGAAGTTCTTAAATTGGCTGAAAATTACATGGAATCCAAAACCTTGTTTGTTTTTATCGATGGTTTTGCTGAGAGGATAAATGCATTTATTGAAAGCATTTTCACAATATTTGGCCTTGAATTTAATTATATTGGAGGAGGAGCAGGTTCATTATCTCTAAAACAAAAACCGTGTATCATTACCAATAAAGGAATAAAACAAGATTGTGCCGTTATTGCAGGCATTGATTTGGATTCGGGCATTGGCGTGAAACATGGATGGAAGTCAATCTCGGGCCCATATAAAGTTACATCAGCAGAAAAAACAGTAATTAAAGAACTCGATTTTAAACCGGCTTTTGAAGTGTACAAACAAGCCGTTGAAAAACATTCAGGTGCTGTTTTTAAAGACGACAATTTTTTTGATATTGCCAAGGCTTATCCTTTTGGAATAAATAAAGTTGATGCGGAAAAAGTGGTCCGTGACCCATTATTTTTGGGTGAGAACAATAGTTTGATTTGCGTGGGAGAAGTTGAAACAGGATCTTTTGTTGACATACTAACAGGAGATAAAAACTCACTTATACAAGCAGCCGGACAAGCTGTAAAAGTAGCTTTGGAGAATAAACAAAATCCAGTGGAAAACTTTATCTTTTTTGTTGATTGCATTTCCAGAGTGTTATTTCTGGAAGATGATTTTGAAAAGGAATTAGATGTTGTTGTTAAGCCAAATATAGAGATTCCGGTATTTGGAGTTTTATCTATAGGTGAAATTGCTAACAATGGTCAAGACTATTTAGAATTTTATAATAAAACATCTGTAATTGGTTGTTTTTAATGTATATATTAATATTTGATAACTGAAAACTATAAAAATTAATGAGTAAGTCAGCAGAGCAAATCCAGGTATTTTATGAGATTGCAATGTCCATAGGCAAAAGTTTGCATTTGCATGAAATGCTAAAGCATGCTTTACTAAAATATTTGCGAAAACTTAACTGTGTTGCAGGAATGGTTTACAGTTATGAATTATCAGATAAATCAGAATCTATTGTTGTAGAAGATTTGTTCTCTATACCATACACACTTAATATTAATAAAAATTATAAAGAAATAGATAGTTTAATTCCAAAATCATTTAAGGAAAACGAGCTGGCTGAATTTTGTGATAATTTGCCATTATTTGGTTTTACAACTACAAAACAGTATTACCACATTATGAAACTTGACAAGTTTGGATTTCTTGTCTTAGTAAAAAAAGCTATGTTTCTTGATAATGATATAATACAAACTTTGGAGGAAATAAATGCAAAACTGGCACAAGCTTGTTTAGCCTGTATTAATAATGAAGAATTAATTACAAGCAGAGAGAAATATAGGGCTTTGTCAGGAAGCACATTTGAATCCATCTTTTTTTCTGAAAAAGGAATATGTACAAACCAAAATGTGACTGCAGAAAAAATGTTAGGATATACCCTAAATGAAGTCATTGGCAAACCTGCAATTGACTTTATTCATCAGGCATATCGCGAATTGGTAATTGCAAATATGATGAGTGGTTATGAACAAGCATATGAGGCAGTTGCTTTGCGAAAAGATGGTAGCACTTTTGCTTGCGAAATTCAGGGAAGAATGACTACATCTGATGAAAAACCTATAAGAATTACAGCATTACGAGATATAACTGAAAGAAAGAATGCAGAAAAAGCACTTAATGAGAGTGAAATAAAACTTAAACTTTATGCCGAACGGCTTGAATTAGCTATGCTTGGAAGTGAAGCTGGTCTTTGGGACTGGAATATTGAAACAGAAGAGGTTTTTTTTAGTGAACGATGGTGCAACATGCTTGGTTATGAAATTTCTGAGATAAAACCTCATATTTCTTCATGGAATAGAATTGTACACCCTGATGATATGCCTATGGTTATGGAAGTGCTTACAAAGCATCTTGAAGGGAAAGTTACCTTGTATCAAACGGAGCATAGGGTGAAAACAAAACAGGGAGATTGGAAATGGATTCTTGATACAGGAAAAGTTACCGAACGCGATCAAATTGGCAATCCATTAAGAGCAGTGGGTACTCATATAGATATCTCGGAAAGAAAAAATGCCGATGAAAAACTAATGCAACAAAGTCATGAACTGGAACAGGGACTAAAACAACAGTCGATATTATCTGATATTGCGCTGGAATTAAACAAATTAGAAGGTTTCAGTATTCGTATCAATCGCATTTTAACTACCATTGGGCAACACACAAAAGTAAGTCGGGTGTATATTTTTGAAGACAGCAACGATGGTTTATCAACATCAAACACATACGAATGGTGTAACACAGGAGTGTCGGCTCAAAAAGACGATCTTCAGGGCATACCCTATGAAATGATTCCCTCATGGAAAAAAATAATTGCCGAAAATGGGCGACTTTATTCTGAAAACATCTCCGAATTGCCTCAAGATTTACGTGATATTCTTGAACCTCAGGGAATTAAATCCGTTATTATTTATCCGCTACATGTACAAGGAAATTTTTTCGGTTTTATTGGGTTTGATGAATGTGAGCGCATTAAACTCTGGTCCAAATTGGAATTGGAATTATTACGAACCATTTCAGGTATCATTGCCAATGCTTTTGAACGAAAAATTATGGAGCAATCTGTTTTAAGCGAGCGCGATAAAGCAAATATGGCAAATAAAGCAAAAAGTGAGTTCTTAGCTAATATGAGCCATGAAATTCGCACCCCAATGAATGCCATATTGGGTTTCAGTGAGGCTCTGTATTATAAAATCGACACACCCCAACATAAAAAAATGCTTAAGTCGGTTTTAAGTAGCGGCAATTTATTGCTATCATTATTAAACGATATTTTAGATTTGTCAAAAATTGAAGCTGGCAAACTTGAGATTTCACCCCAACCCGTTGACTTGGTTCATTTAGTAAACGAAATAGAAATGATTTTTGCCGAAAGTGCGGGCAAGAAAAATCTGGAATTTATTGTAAATATTGATGCTGATTTTCCGCCAGCAGTTATTCTTGATGAACTGCGGATTAAACAAGTGCTTTTTAATATGGTGGGTAATGCCATTAAATTTACGCATAAAGGACGGGTATCGGTACATTTACTATTTGAAAAGAAAGATGAAAGCTGTGGCGATTTAATTATTAAAATAAAAGATACGGGTATTGGAATACCTAAGAAAGAACACAATCAGATTTTTGAGGCATTTAGTCAACAACAGGGACAAGCCAGTAGAAAATACGGAGGCACCGGATTAGGTCTGGCCATTTCTCGACGACTGGTTCATGCAATGCAAGGCTCAATAAAACTAGAAAGTAATGTCGGGCAAGGTTCCGAATTTACCATTCATATGCCATGCATCAAAATTTCTGATGTTGCCTCAAAGCAATCTGAAATACAAAATGACGAATTATTGCAGGTTACCTTTGAAAACAATCTGGTAATGGTGGTTGACGATGTAAGCTCAAATATTCAAGCCATTGAAAACATACTTGCTGATAGTGGCTTACAAATTATTACCGCCAATAGTGGAGATATTGCTCTTGAGATTTTAAAACACACTAAACCCAAACTTTTATTGCTTGATTTACGCATGCCGGGTATTGATGGTTATCAGGTAGCAGAAATGATTCATAGTAATGTAAATCTCAGAGATATCGTTGTTATTGCTTATACCGCTTCAGTTTTTAGTCAGGAGAAAATCATGGGAATGAAATGTTTTTCAGGCTATTTATTTAAGCCGGTAAGCAAAGCAAACCTATACAAATTATTAACTCAGCATTTACCTTATAAAAAAGAGGAAGCAAGCAAGGAGCTACCGGAAGAAGAAACTGAAGACTTTAAAATTTCAGATAAAGCCAAAAGCAACTTTACAGAGATTATCAAAACCTTAGAAAATGAGTTTATTAATGAATGGGATGCGATAAAAGACAATTTTGTGCTGTTTAAAATCGAAAGCTTTATTAAAAAGCTAGCTGAATTTGACAGCAATCAGGACTTAAACTTTTTTACAAAGTACACCGATGGCTTACAACAAGATATGGAGGTTCTGGATTTAGAATCGTTGCAAAACAGATTAAAAATATTCCCTGAAAAAATTAACAACCTAAAAAATATATAGTTATGGAAGAAGATATTAACATATTAATAGTTGACGATAATCAGGAAAACCTAAAGGTAGTTAGTAATTTTCTGAAGGACAAAGGGTATAATATTGCTTTATCGCTAGATGGTCCGGGAGCTCTTAAAATTCTGGAAACCGATAAGATAGATTTAATTTTATTGGATATAATGATGCCCGGAATGAATGGTTTTGAGGTGTGCGAAAAAATACGATCTAACGAAAACACCATCGATATTCCAATCATATTTTTAACTGCAAAAAACGACACTGATGATGTTGTAAAAGGCTTTCAAATTGGAGGTGTTGATTACATTACCAAACCTTTTAAAAAAGAAGAATTATATGCACGGGTATCAACCCATGTACAATTAAAACGAATCAGAGATTGGTTTAGAAACGAGGCCGAAAGAAACCTTAATTCAAAATACGCATTCATGCGTAATTTACTCGATATGGGTAAAATAATTGATCCAAACGAATAACTATGACAACACAAACACAACACATCTTAGTTGTTGACGATAACTTAGAAAACCTGCGGGTTACAGCGTCAATTCTCAAAGAACATAATTACTTGATTAGTCTGGCTCAAGATGGCCCCAGTGCACTAAAACAGTTAAAATCCGAAAAGCCATCGATCATTCTTTTGGATGTAATGATGCCCGGAATGAATGGTTTTGAGGTTTGCAAAAAGATAATGGAAAACACAGAATGGCAGGATATTCCTGTAATATTTTTGACGGCAAAAACCGAAACAGACGATTTGGTGGAAGGATTCAACTCCGGCGGTGTTGATTATATTACAAAACCATTTAATAAGGATGAATTGTTAATTAGGGTAAATAACCATCTGGAACTGGCCGATGCAAAAAAACAGATTATTAAATTAAACAAAAACCGCGATAAACTTTATTCTATTATTGCACATGATATTCGCTCACCTTTTGCAGGTATAATACAAACACTTGAGGCTATTTCCGGTGGCTTTATAGATACTAATAGCGACGAATTTACTGAAATTTTTCAGCTCTTAAAGCAAAGAACTCTTGAAACAAGTGCATTACTGAATAATTTATTAGAATGGACAAAACGTCAAGGCGATAGTATTACCCTTGCACCAGGGATAGTAAAAATATATACTTTGCTGGCTGAATGTGTACAACTCTTAAAAGCTAATGCTGAGAGTAAAAATATTTCAATCAAACTAAATGTACCTAAAGAGGGTATTGCTTTTTGCGATGAGGTTACTATTCACACAGTTTTTGGTAACTTAATTTCGAATGCAATTAAATTCACACCCACTGATGGGCATATTGAAATAGGATACGATGTAAATGCAAATTATATTGAAATTAGTGTGATTGATACTGGAATAGGAATACCTGAAGATATAATTGATAAAATTTTCACAAAAGATGAACATTATACTTCAAGAGGTACAATTAATGAACAAGGTAGCGGGCTGGGGCTTATTATGGTAAAAGATTTTGTGAATAAAAACAAGGGGAAACTAAAAGTAGAAAGGACACCAGGTAAAGGTACAAAAATAGTTATTTCTTTGCCTATTGAAGAATAATACATTAATAAAATGGAAAAGGAAAAAAGAGATTTTAACATACTGATAATTGATGATGACCCGATTTATAGAAATCTATCTCGTTCTATTCTAAAAGAGAAATTTAATGTGTTTGCGGTTGAAGCACCCTCTCTTGCATTTAAAATATTAAAAAACGAAGTCATTGATGTTGTTGTATGTGATTTCAAACTGCCTGAAATGGATGGATTAAAAGTTCTTGAAATAGTAAAAAAGCAATATCCAGAAGTCGAAGTAATAATGATTAGCAATTCTGGTGATATGGACACGGTAATCGGTGCTTTACGAAAAGGAGCAGTAGATTATTTTAAAAAACCCTTTACGGCAGCAGAAATTTGGATGTCGATTGAGCGAACAAGAAAATATTCGGAGCTAAATAAAGATTTTATAGCGGTAAAGAAAAAGAATACAATTTTAAAAGATGAAGTGAACAGGGAACTTGGTTTGTCAATGATAGGCAAATCAGCAGAAATTCTTAACATCAAACAACAAATGGAAATGGTGGCACAAACTCCTGATACTTCTGTGCTTATTATTGGTGAAAGTGGAACGGGAAAAGAATTGGTGGCAAGAGGCATACATAATATGAGCAATAGAAAAGACGAAATGCTCGGTGCTGTTAATATGTCAGCAGTTCCGGAATCGTTGTTTGAAAGTGAATTTTTCGGACATGCGAAGGGGAGCTTTACCGGTGCCATTGCAGATAAATCGGGATGGTTTGAAACAACAAATAAAGGCACTTTGTTCTTTGATGAAATTGGTGAGATGAGTCCTTTTTTGCAGGTTAAGCTTCTTAGGGTGCTTGAAGACCGGAATTTTACGAAAGTGGGTACGCAAAAAGAGAAACAGTTTGATATTCGGATAATTGCAGCAACAAATAAATCAGAAGAAACACTTACTGATGGAAAAAGTTTTCGTCTTGACCTATTTCATCGCCTTGGAACATTTATCATTCATTTGCCTCCTTTGCGGGAAAGAAAAAAGGATTTACCCGAACTGGCAAATTATTTTTTAGTAGGATTGTCAAAAAAAATGGGCAAATCTATTTCACATATACATAGCTCTGTATTTGATCTGTTCAATAATTATGCTTTCCCTGGAAATATAAGGGAACTGAAAAACTTGATTGAAAGGGCTGTTATTGTTTGTAAGGGAAAAGAATTATTACCGGAGCATTTTACTATCATTAACCTTATGCATGATTCATTAAATCAGGCATTTGAGAGCAACAAAACTTTTGATCTGAAAGAGTTGGAAAAACAAACAATTATCAGGGTTCTTCAAAAAGTAAATTTTAACAAAGCGGAAGCAGCCAGGCTTCTAAATTTGGAATGGAATGCCCT